>JABTUA010000001.1:2710695-3011884 GCA_015075635.1 Polyangiaceae bacterium | reverse complement strand
TTTTCGAATCGAGGCCGCCGGTACCAGCCGCGCCGCGCCGCTGTGAAGTCGATCCCAGCCAGCAGCGAGGCGAACGCCGAGCCGTCGATCACCACCTGCGGCTTGTCGCCGTCCAGCAGCGGAAGCTGAAAGCTCCCAGCCTCGAGGCGCTTGGCGAGAACACACCAGCCCGACCCGTCGAACCACAGAGCCTTCGCGATCCGCCTGCGCTTGTTGAGGAAGAGATACAGGTGGCCATCGACTGGATCGAGCCCCAGGCCGCGCACAGCGCCGGCGAGGGCGTCGAAGGAGCCGCGCATGTCGAGTGGGGCCACCGCCACGAACACGCGCACCGTCGGAGGTAGGCTCAGCACGAGCGCAAAGCCTCGAGTACCCGGTGCAGCGTCTCGACCGAAACGTCGTCACCGAACTCCACCCGAGCCCTGGCAACCTCGAGAACGTACCGGCCCCTCCCGGCCACGGCGATGCTCGGCGAAGCGGGAACAAGCTCGACCAACGCGTGCGCCGTCGCTGCCGCCTTCGACTTTCGCCGTCGCGGCTGAGCGCTCGCTCCCCGCCGTTCGAGATTCACCCGCCACGCGTTCAGAGACCGCCCGTCGATGTCGTGCGCCCGCGCCCACTCCCCGGCGCTCAGGCCCTTCCGCTTCGCCGCGAGCAGGCACCGCCGCGCCTCCGCCTCGTCCTCGATCTTCCGTCCATTTGCCACTGATGACCTCCGCGTCGAAGCCGAGCCTGGCGGCCACGTCCGCGGAAATCATCCCGGTGTCGCTGATGGGTCACAGTGCCGCGCACTTCGCAGCACTGGGCGCCTTCGGACGCTCGCTCTCAGTCGGCCGTGCGGGCCGGTTCGCCAGGGAGCCAGCGCCGCACGTGGCATAACAGAGTAACATTGGACTGAAAGACAACGACGGGCGCTGGTTGCCCAGCGCCCGTCTCACCGCTCAGCCGTGCGTCACTGCACGTAGAAGATCAGCGGAGAGCTCCAAGCGCTGGTGGTGGTGGCACTCTTGGCAGCCGCCCACCAGTAGTACTGATGACCGGAGACCAGAGTGGCAGGGCCTGCCGGCGGCGTCGTTGAGCAAGTCCCGCCGCTACAAGACGCTGCCGCGGTGACTTCCGTATCGACGTGCGTGGTCGCGGTGCCGTAGTCGTAGACGTAGACCAGATAGCTGGTTGCCCCAGAGACCTCGTTCCACGTGTACGTCGGCTGGGTGCTCTGGCCGCTGCCCGTCGGGGAGACGAGCGTCGGCGCGTCCAGAGCCGCGGCCACCGAGAACGGATAGCCGATGCTCCAGTTGGCAACGCCGCTGGTGTTCTTGGGCCGGATCCACCAGTAGTAGCCCGTGCCCGTCGCCAGCGCCGTCGAGGCCGTCCAGCTGCAGGTCCCCGTTCCGGCCGAGCAACCCGCGGCCGCCGGCGTGATGTCCTGGTTCAGCGCCGTCGTCGCGGTGTCGTAGTTGTAGATGTAGATCTCGTAGTTGTCGACGTCCCAGGTCGCGTTCCACATGAACGTCGGCGTCGGGTAGACCTGCGAGTTGTACGGCGAGACCAGCATGATGTCTGCCGGCGCCACGGGCAGCACGGTGAACGAGTTGTTGGGGCTCCACGCCTGCCACCCGCCCGCGGTCTCCGCGCGGACCCACCAGTACTCCTCACCCTGGGGCAGCGCCGGCGTCTGGGTGGTCGTGCACGTTCCGCCACCGCCGCAGCCTGCTTGAGCCGCAGTGAGCGTCGAGTTGAAGTGAGTCGTGGAAGTGCCGTAGTTGTACGTGTAGACTTGGTAGTTGATCGCGCCAGCCACCGAGGCCCAGGTGTAAGTGGGCGTGCGGGTGCTGATGTTCCCAGTGGGCGTACCGACGCCGCCGGTCGCGGATACTGTGAACCACATGTCCGCGCTCCAAGCGCCCGCGCCGTCCCCGTTGATGCCGCGCACCCACCAGGTGTAAGTGCCGTTCGGCAGGGTCACCGCGGGGGTCACATCGCACTGGCCAGTTCCGCTACCGCAGTTTGCCGCCGCGGCGGACAGGGTGCTGTTGTGGTGAGTCGTCGCCGTGGCGTACTCGTAGACGTAGATCTCGTAGCTCGTCGCGGTACTCTCGGCGTTCCATACGTACTGCGGACTGGCGCTCGAGATCACTCCGCTGGGCGACACGAGCGTGGGCGCCGATGGAACCAGGGCGAAGGACGCACTCCGAGTGTGTTCCTTCTCGCCGGAGTCAGCTCCTCCACAGCCAACCAGCGGAAGGACCAACGAGACCAGTAGCAACGACCTGTGAATGTTCGCGTTCATGTTTGTCCGCCTCCAAGTGTCGTCCCTGCGGCACGAGCAGTCCCAGGACGAGAGCCTGAGAATTGGCTCACTCTCTGCCCGCCGTCAATGGGTCGCGGATACCATCACGGCAGTTTCCACTTGGTCTTAAGGGCGGCCGAAAGGTCGGACCGGTGTGTGGGGCTCAACTGCGCGGAGTAGGCGACAATTTCGCCTACGTCGCCTTTGAACGGGTTCTTCCCACCTGTGAACGCCGCAACACCGCTCGATTGCGGCGCAAATTGCGGTAAGCCCGTCGAGGTGACTTGCAGGAGTGTTCCATCCTGCATCGCGGCATAGGAGGAGGGCTGCGCGGGGTCGCCGCCACTCCACTCGATGACCAAGAGGTGCGGTTGGGCGTCGAGGGCCAGGAGCTTTGCCTTGTGCACCCAACCCTTGGCACCAAAGTAGAGATCGCCCAGGCTCGGATCTCCCGAGAAGCCCACGCGGAATTCCGATCCGGGAACGCCGTTCACCAGGAGCTCGAGGTAGTCCGTAGGGGCCGGCGGGGTGCGTGCGGCCACGACCAGGATGGTTGTCGAAGTCGCTGCAATGAAGCCATCACCAAGTAGGTACTTGGGTGTTGCACCCGTGCCAGCGAATTGGACGAACGGGGGACCGCCGTCGGTGAACGACAGAATCGGTCGCTTGGTTGGGTCGGTCTGCGAATAAAGGAGCTTGGCGGGTGACTGATCGAGCCAGCCCTGGACGGCGCCGCTGGAAACGAAGACATTGCTCGAAGCGTCCAGCCAGAGGGCGAGCCCTGCGAAGTCCGTCGGTGAAACTGGCACCTTGGCATCGGACGTATCACTTGCGTCGAGAGCAGAGTCGTCGTCCGCGCCGGCGTCGTGGACGCCTCCCGAACCGGCCAATCCTCCAGAGCCAGCCGCACCGCCCCCTCCGCTGCTGGCGCCACCCGCGCCGCCGGTGCCCGGGAATCCGCTGGCGCCGGCGAACCCGCCGAGGCTTCCCCCCGTGTTGGCCACGCCCCCGACCCCGGCAGCACCGCCGGTCTCCTCGATGGAACAGGCCTGCGCGACCAGCGCGCCCAGCACCACCAGGCGGGCACCCAGGTTCAGGCGGTCCGAGCGTCGGTACACAGTGGCCGGAGCCTAGCGCCCCGACGCCCTGGCGTCGACGGGCCAAGGCCAACGGCTCGTTTGGAGCAGGGGATTGCCCACCCGAACGAACACCAGATCCATCTGCGCGAGCTCGTCCTCGGGAGCCAGACGCAGGATCCCAGCTACGTCGTACCAAACGAAGCCGCGCTCGACCAAGTACGCAATCACTTCGTGGGCGACGGGCGCGCCCCGCCAGAACCGTCTGAAGCTCACCTCCAGCAGGATTGCCTGGCATTGCTCGAGGGCTCGTGATGCTCCGCGCAGGACTTCGAGCTCGTAGCCCTGTACGTCGAGCTTGACGAAATCGGGCGCCGGCAGCCGTTGCTGTTCGAGGAGCTCGTCGACGGTGAGCATCTTCGCTACTGCCGTATCTTCGCCTTCCGTCTCGGAGAGCACGCTGGTGTCGACGTCCTGGGGGCGAAACTCCACGCGCTGCTTGGCCTCGGGCCCCACCAAGCCGAGCCAGTAGTCGAACGATGGCAGCTCTGCTCTGGTCCGCTCGAGAGCGGCTCTGTTGGCCTCGTTCGGCTCGACGCCGAAGACGCGCGCGTGCGGCCAGACACCGGCGGCGAGGCGCGCCCACGAGCCGGAAGCTGCGCCGATGTCGAGCACGAGAGCTGGCGAAAACCCCCGCTGCGCCATGTTCTTCAGCCGGAGATCCGGCTCAAGGTGCCTGAGGGACGGGATCACGGCGCGCGCCGCGTGTCGCAACGCTTGGCGCAGCTGGCCCGGAACGAACCGACTCATTCGAATGGCCATGCGAACCGCTGCGCTATGTCGCGTGCTTTCTCACCGCGGGAGCAGGGGCAACGACGTTCGCACTATCCGCGTCTTGGGCCGGAGCCGGAGCCAGTGGGCTCGCGAGGCGCGAGAGATTGGACGCGACGATGTCGGTCACGAGCTGCAGCAGCACGTCGTCCTGCGGAGACACCTCCTCGGTCTCCGGGCGCCATCCGAACTTCAGGATGGCACGCGCGTTGTCGTCTCTCCCGATGGGGAAGCGCGCCGACACGAGGCCGCGGAGATCCGTATCGTGCTCGCTTCGACTCCACTTGAATGCGCACTCTTCGCCGGCAGCGCCGTTTCGAAGGACCTCTACGTATCCCAGCTCGGCCGACTCGGCGAGCGCAGCGAGCTCGCCGAGCACGTCGTCTTCGCTTCGGGTCGCGGCCAGGGCCGCCGGCAGCTCCGGTATGGCGCGACGCAGGCGCTCGGTGTGGCGCTCGTACAGCCGAGACTTCTGCCGCTTCCGTAGCACCAGGTATTCGAAGTACCCCACCGAGCGGATCAGACCGGTCATCACAACGGTCACTGCCAAGAGGGCAACGCCCACCTCCCAGCTTCGCCCGAGCGAGATGCCGACCGCAGAGACCGTGAGCACGATGCTCACGCCGTAGAGGATGAGCACCGCGCGCCGATGGGTGAGACCCATGTCGATCAGCCTGTGGTGAATGTGGCCGCGATCCGGCGAGAAAAGCGGCCGGCGCTCGAGCCAGCGGCGCACGACCGAAAAGAGCGTGTCGAAGATGGGCACGCCGAGCGCCACGACGGGCACCAACAGCGACACCGTCGTCGATGCTTTCTGGGCGGCGCCCGCCAGAGATGCCGTCGCCAACACGTAGCCCAGGAAGTAGCTGCCCGAGTCGCCCATGAAGATTCGGGCGGGGTTGAAATTGTAGAACAAGAAGCCGATCAGCGCGCCCATCATCGCGGCCATCAGCACTGCGACGAACACGGAGCTCGAGATGTACGCGACCGTGAAGTTGGTCACCGCCGCGAAGAACACCACCCCAGCGGCAAGGCCATCCAACCCGTCGATGAGGTTCACCGCGTTCGTAATGCCTACGATCCAGGCCACAGTGATGGGGAGCGCGAAGATACCCATCGAGAGCGAGCCCACGAAAGGCAATGAGATGGCTTCGATGCGGAAGCCGGCAGCGAAGGCAATCAACGCGCACGCCACCTGCGCGATGAGCTTGTGCATCGCCCGGAGCCCGCGGGTGTCATCGACGGCTCCCACGACGCACATGATCGCGGCACCTGCGAGCAGCCCGTAGGCGAGCTTGGCCGAGCCCTGAATAGTTGTCGCGACCCCGGAGTCCGAGAACAAGAGCGCGGCAACCGGTGCAGAGACCGCCAGCGCGATGGAGATGCCGCCGAGGCGTGGGACCGAGCGCCGGTTCACGTGGCGGCCCCCGGGTCGCGACATCGCCCCCAGTCGAATCGCCAGGAGGCGCACGATTGGCGTGAGCGCGGCGGCGATCAAGAGCGCAATGAAGAACGCGGCTACGTAGCTACGCATCGACGTGACCCTCGGCGATCGTACGAGGTTTCGGTGCGAACGCCGCGCGGAACATTCGCACAGCCGAGCCGACCCGTGTTGGCTGACTTTGTGCCGCCTCCGAGAGCACTTGCCGGAACTGCGCGACGGCGACTGGTCGGTCAAATCGCTCTAAGAAAATACTCCGTGCTTTCAAACACATAGCCGCCCAAAGCCCACGGTCGTTAGCCAGGCGCGAGAGTGCCGACGCCAGCCCTTCGGAGTCGCCATTCCGCACCGCCAAGCCGACCCCGTGGCTCTCCACCACCCGAGCAACCTCGCAGCTGGCGGGGCCCACGTAGCAGATCGGCCTACCGCTAGCCAGTGCACCGTAGACCTTGCTCGGCACCAGGAGCCCTTGGAGCCCTTCGTTCAGTGAAACCAGATGTACGTCGGCAGCGGCGAGGCTAAAGCGGAGATCCGACTTGCGCTGGTAGGGCAAGAAACGCACGTTGCCGAGTCCTTGGGCGCGGCGTTCGGCCTCCGCTTTGCGTGCTCCTTCGCCGACGAACACCAGTTGGACGCGGGGGTCGCGCTCGCGCAGCAAGCGCGCCGCGTCGATCAGGGTGGCCATGTCGTGTCCGACACCCAAGTTCCCGCTGTACATGGCGAGGAAGGAGTCGCCGGACAGGTGGGCCTGCCGGAATGGGTTCTCGCCGTGCTCGACCGGGAAGATCAGGTTCCCGTCGGCCCAGTTCTGAATCACGCGAATGCGCGAGCGTGGCGCGCCCTGCGCGACGAGGCGTTCTGCCATGCCATCCGAGAGCGCAACCACCCGACAGGTCGCCCCGTGGGTCGCCGCCGCGGTGCGCAGCAGCGCGCGATATGGAGCTCCGCGTTCGTCCAGGACGCCGAAAGCGGCCGCGACCTCGGGATACACGTCCTGCACCCAGGTCGTGACGGGAATCCGTCGAGCGACCCCCAAGGCGACCACTCCCGCAGCGATCATGGGCGGAGTCGTGAGCGCGAGAATGACATCGGGCCTCGCCACCCGCGCGGCCCTCCCCAGCGCCGTCGCCCAGAAGCTCAAGTAGTCGGAGAGGCGACCGCGCCGCGATGCCTTGCCGAAGCTGGTTGCCCAGGGCCGAATGACGTGCACGCCGTCGAGCAGGTCGCGGCCGGGTAGCTTCTGGCCGCCCAGGTACGTCCCGCTGCTCGCCACCACGGTGACCTCGTCGCCGCCGGCGGCCAAGTCGGCGCAAAGCTCGCCCAAAAGCTGTCCAGTCGCCGCATGGTCGGGCGGATAGAACTGATTAACCGCGAGGACGCGCATGTAGCGCGACTCTAGCGCAGCTCGCCCGGACACCCGAGTTCTCCCACAAGACCGGCGGTTTGGGCTATAGCGGTGGCCCCGGCGGCGAATGACCGCGGCCGGCCTGCAACTCAGTCAGAGCTCGATGTCTCGCTTGGTTCTTGGGATCAACTCCGCCCACGCCGACTCGTCCGCGGTACTGGCAGGCGATGAGGGCATCATCGCCGCCATCGCCGAAGAGCGAATCAACCGCAAGAAGCACTGTGCAGGGTTTCCGAGCCTTGCGGTGCGGGAGGTGCTGCGGATCGCAGGAGCGAGCCTCCGAGACGTGACAGACGTCGCCGTCGCCCGCGACCCCAAGGCAAACTTGGCGGCGAAGCTCGGCTTCGTACTGCGGCACCCAGCGTCGGGCGTGCCTCGAGCGGCCAAGCGGCTGCGCGTACACCGCGAAGTGTCGATGACTCCAGCGGCGTTGGCTGACGCAGTCGGAGCCTCAGCCAGCGAGGTACAGGCACGCTTTCACAACGTGGAGCACCACCTCGCCCACATCGCCAGTGCCTTCTATTGTTCGCCGTTCGAGCGCGCGACGGGCATCAGCGTGGATGGGGCTGGTGATTTTGCCACCAACATGGTGGCGAGCTGTCAGGGCACCGAGATCCGGATCGCCAGGCGTACGCTGTGGCCGCATTCGCTGGGCGTGTACTACACGGGGTTGTGCCAGTTCATCGGCTTCGATCGGTTCGGCGAGGAGTACAAGGTCATGGGCCTGTCGGCCTACGGGGTGAATCGCTACGCCCGTGAGCTCCGTCAGGTCGTGCGCTTCGATCGGAAGGCCGGCCTCCGGCTGAACCTGCGGTACTTCCAGCACCAGCACGCGACCACGGGTCTCGAGATCCTCGGTGACGACGAGGTCCGGGTGCCCCAGCTCTGGGGCGAGCGCATGCGAGACTTGTTCGGCGAGCCGCGCCAGCGAGGCACGGAATACTCCGACCGCGATCGCGACATGGCCGCCTCGATGCAGCTCAGATTCGAAGACGTCTATCTGGCGCTGATCGAGGACGCTGTCCGCCGCTCGGGCTGCCGCGACGCCGTGTTCGCCGGCGGCTCAGCGCTCAATTCGGTCGGGAACGGACGCGCGCTCACCGAGCGCGTAATCGACCGGGCCTACTACCACCCGGCCGCGTCCGACGACGGAACGGCCGCGGGCGCCGCGCTCTACGTCTTGCACGCCAAGCTCGGCGCGCGCCGAGCACCTCCTCTCGACCATGCGTACCTGGGACGCGCGTGGGACGACACGGAGGTGGAAGCCGCCGTCGCCGCGTCGGGTATGGCCTTCAGGAAGCTCACGCGAGAAGCGCTCGTGGAGACCGCCGCCGACGCACTCGCCAAGGGCAAGATCGTCGGGTGGTTCCAGGGTCGCGAAGAGTGGGGGCCTCGCGCGCTCGGCAACCGCAGCATCTTGTGTCACCCGGGCTGGCCGAACATGAAAGCCACGCTGAACGCGCGCATCAAGAACAGGGAGCCGTTCCGACCGTTCGCGCCGGCGGTGCTGGCCGAGAAGGTATCGCTTTGCTTTCAAGGCGAGCACGAGGTCCCGTTCATGATCGCCGTCTACAAAGTGCGACCGGAGTGGAAAGAAAGGCTGTCCGCCGTCACGCACGAAGACGGCACGGGTAGGGTCCAAACCGTCGCACGGAGCCAGAACGAGATCTACTACGACTTGATTGCGGCATTCGAACGCCGGACGGGTGTGCCGGTGTTGCTGAACACCTCGTTCAACGAGAACGAGCCCATCGTGCACACGCCGACCCAGGCCCTGGACTGCTTCGCGCGCACCCGGATGGACGCGCTCGGGGTCGGCCCCTTCTGGCTGGAGAAGGCGGGTTGAGCATGAAGGCGGTGATTCTCTGCGGGGGGCGCGGCACCCGTCTGCGTGAAGAGACGGAGCACAAGCCGAAGCCAATGATCGAGCTCGGTGGCAAGCCGATCATCTGGCACATCATGAAGATGTTCGCGGCCCACGGCATCACGGATTTCGTACTGTGCCTCGGATACAAAGGCGACGTGATCAAGGAGTACTTCCTTCGCTACGAGGCGATGAGCTCGGACTTCACGATCACGCTCGGTCGTGCGGACCAGATCGAGTTCCACACCCCGCACTCCGAGTCCGGCTGGCGGATCACGCTGGCCGACACGGGGCCGGACGCGATGACGGGGGCGCGTGTGAAGCGTGTTCAGCGCTACGTCGGTAACGAACGCTTCTTCCTCACCTACGGCGACGGCGTCTCCGACGTGGACCTCGACGCGGTGGTGCGCTTTCACGAGTCGCATGGCCAGCTCGGGACGGTGACCGGCGTCCGACCGCCAGGACGCTTCGGAGAGCTGGCGGTGGAGGGAGACCGCGTGACCTCGTTCTCGGAGAAGCCGCCCACCGCGGGTGGCCTGATCAACGGTGGGTTCTTCGTGTTCGAGCCCGCGTTCTTCGACTACCTGTCGTCGGCAGACGACTGCATCCTCGAGCGAGCTCCCCTCGAGCAGCTCTCTCGGGACGGGCGCCTCCAAGTCTACCGCCACGAGGGCTTCTGGCAGTGCGTGGACACGTTCCGCGACTACGAGCTCCTCAACAGTCTCTGGAATTCGGGGTCTCCGCCATGGCGCGTCTGGCACTCGGCTTGACCCACGCCTACCAAGGCAAACGCGTCCTCGTCACTGGGCACACGGGGTTCAAGGGCTCCTGGCTCGGCTTGTGGCTTTGCGAGCTGGGAGCGGAGGTCTGCGGGTTCGCATTGGCCGCTCCCACGCCCAGCCACTTCGCGTCCGTGGCGCTGGGGCGACGCATCCACCACGTCGAAGGCGACATTCGCGATCGCGCGGCCGTTGACGCTGCGTTCCGCGCGTTCGGGCCGGAGATCGTGTTTCACCTGGCCGCCCAGCCGCTGGTGCGTGAGTCGTACCGGGCGCCGGCGGCAACATTCGACGTCAACGTCGGTGGGACGGTGTCGGTGCTCGAGGCGGTTCGAGAGTGCGCGAGCGTACGATCCGTCGTCGTCGTCACGAGCGACAAGTGCTACGAGAACAGGGAGTGGGACTTCGCCTACCGTGAGAACGATCCGTTGGGCGGACACGACCCGTACAGCGCCAGCAAAGCCGCCGCGGAGGTCGTGGCTCACTCGTATCGGCGGTCGTTCTTCTCGCAGGGCTCGGACGTCGCGCTAGCGACGGCCCGGGCAGGCAACGTGATTGGCGGCGGTGATTGGGCAGCGGATCGCCTGGTCCCCGATTGCGTTCGGGCGCTCGTCGCGGGGGCGCCGTTGCTCGTTCGAAACCCCAGCTCCGTGCGGCCCTGGCAGCACGTGCTCGAGCCCTTGCGCGGCTATCTACTACTGGGGGGCGCGCTCGGAGAGTTGCGCCACCGCGTGCCGGAAGCCTTCAATTTCGGCCCCAAGCTCGGACCCAGCGTCACGGCCCATCAAGTGGCCACGGAGTTCCTGTCGGCGTGGCCCGAAGCCAGCATCGAGGTGCCGCCTCCCGAACGGGCGGAGCCCCACGAAGCGCGCATGTTGAGGCTGGCCTCGGAGCGCGCCGCCGACTACCTGGGGTGGGTCGCCGAGCTTTCCGCGCAAGAGTCCGTCGAGTGGACCGTGGACTGGTATCGTCGCTGGTTCACGGAGGGGCGCGCCGAGGGCGCGATGCTGGAGCACTCGATCGCCCAGATCCACGCGTATCTGGCGCGACTTTCCTCCCACTGAGAGACCCGCCATGCGTGTGCTCATAACAGGTGCGTTTGGCTATCTCGGTGGGCGGATCGCGGAAGCCATGAAGCAGCATGGCGCCAGCGTTGTGCTCTCGGGCCGGCGGCTCCCGCCTGCTGCGGAGTGGGTCAGGAAGTTCGAGCTGAGGCTGACCGAGCTGACCGACGAAGCCGCGTTGCAGAAGCTGCCCCTCGGTGTCGACGTCGTGCTGCATCTAGCGTCGCTCTCGCCCGCGGCCAGCGCGGCCGACCCGGCGGCGGCCGTGGCGGTCTCAGGTCTGGCCACCCGTTCGCTCTTGGCGGCGAGCCGGGCGGCGGGCGTCAGGCGCTTCCTGTTCGCGTCGACTGCGTCCGTCTACGGTCCTGAGGCTGCTGGCGTGGTCGACGAGCAGTCGCGCATCTGGCCCGTCGACACCTATTCCGCGGCGCACGTGGTGGGCGAGGCGTTCTGCCAGGAGCTGAACCGCGCCGTCGGACGCCCGTTTGCGATCTGCATGCGCCTGGCCAACGTGTACGGCGCTGCCTTGGAAGACCCGCGCCGCACCGCTCCCGTCCACAACGACCTCTGCCGCCAAGCGGCCACGGGAACGCAGATCGAGCTCGCCACCCCAGGCACGCAGCATCGCGACTTCGTCTGGGTCGAGGACGTGGCTCAAGCGGCACGGATCCTGGGGGGCTTGGACGACGGCGACGTCGGCGAGCCTCTCTACAACGTCGGGGGCGGCATGACGCTGACCGTCGCCGCCCTGGCGGCGCGAGTGGCCGAGCGCGCCGGCCGTCGCCTGGGTCGGAGCGTACCGGTCGTGAAGCCGAGCGGTCCGGAGCGGCCGCGATTTGAGTACTCGATCGCGCGGCTGGCGCGCCACGGCTACACGCCGTCCGATCATCTCGACCAGGAAACGGACAGACTCATCGATGCCTTGGTAGGTGGAGCGTGACTCGCGTCCTCGTGCTCTCGGAAGCCAGCGTCAATCTCCCTCATCGTCGCGCCTACGATCGACTGGGTCAGAGACCCGGCTGGGAGGTGCACATTGCCTGCGTGGAGCGCATCCCGCTGGCGGACGGCCGAACGAAGGAGTGTTCTCCAGCGCCCCCGGACGCAAGCTACACGTTGCACACGTTGCCTTGGAGAATCGCCGGCTCGCAGCGCTTCTCCTGGTTCGGAGGTCTCGGTCGGCTGGCCCGGCACGTTCGGCCCGACGTCATTTTCGTCGAGCATGATCCAGGATGCGTGCTGGTCGTCCAGGCAGCGATAGTGGGGAGGCGCCTCGGAGCGCGCGTTGTGCCGTTTACCCCAGAGAACATCGAGCGGAATCGTTGGCGCGAGGCTGTACGCTCGGCGCGGAACCGCGACCCCCGAGGCGTGGCTCGCGACCTCGCGATCGGCACGTTGAACGCCGCGGGGCGTCTGGCGTCGGACGGCATCGCGGTGATGAGCCACGAGGGCCAGTCCATCTTCGAACGAGGTTGGGGACTGGATACCCCGCTTGCCATCATCCCGCTGGGTACGGACCTGGATCTGTTCCGCCCGATGGACGTGGGGGAGCTCCGCGCGAGACTGGGGCTCCGAGGACGATTCGTGGTGGGCTACTTCGGCCGACTGGTCCCCGAGAAGGGTGTCGATCTGGTCATCGACGCGGTGGCCTCGATGCCCCCAGAGGTGTGCCTGATGCTCGACATGTTCAAGAACTTCGCGCCCGGCAGCTTTGCGGCGGAGCTGATGGGAAAGGTTGACCGCTTCGGGATGCGAGACCGCGTCGTCGTCATCGACGTGCCCCACGACGAGGTGCCCATGTACATGAACTGCTGCGACGTGCTCGCGCTCCCCTCGCGAACCACGGAGCGCTGGAAGGAGCAGTTCGGTCGAGTGTTGCCAGAGGCGATGGCCTGCGAGGTCGCGGTTGTGGGCTCGACTTCCGGGAACATCCCGGACGTGATCGGCGACGCAGGCTTGGTGGTCAGCGAAGGGTCGTCACAGGCTCTCGCAGAAGCGTTCGAAAGGCTCCGCGCGGAGCCGGAGCTGCGCAGGGAAATGGGGCGGCGCGGCAGGGCGAGGGTGCGCGAGCTCTTCAGTGTCGAGCGCCAAGTCGACATGCTGGCGGACTTGTGTACTCGCGTCGCAGCCCGAGGTTGACGGCGTCCGGCCTGCGGGGCGCTCGCGGGCTTCACGTCGGCGCGCCGCCCTTTTGCGCTACGACGAACGTGCTCGTGGGCTCCCGCTCATAGTCGAGACTCTCGTCCTCGCGCTTCAGTGTTTGCAGAGCCGCCTCCGCCCGCTCCATGCTCGGTGCGGCGTCCCAGGGCCAGCGGAACTCATATATGTCTCGTGTACCGGCGATGCGACCGCCGACGAGGCTTTGAAGGCGGACCCAAACGTAGCGGCGCGTGAGTGCCTGATGCCAGCGAGGGTAGTTCGGCAAGTGCTCGACCGTGCGGAGTCCGACGGAGCCGAGCAGAGCGCCGAAGCTGTCGCGATTGTAGTGTCGGTAGTGCCCCATCAAGCGTAGATACTGCGGCCAGTAATGGGTGTACGGAACCGCCGCGATGAGGACGCCGCCGGGGCGCAGCACACGGTGAATCTCGGCCAGTGCGCCGGCGTCGTCTTCGAGGTGCTCCAGGACCTCGAGGCAAAGGCAGGCGTCCATCGACTCGTCATCGAAAGGATTCGATGTCGCTGAGCCTCTCCGGATGTCGGCCCCGCCACCCAGACGGCGCGCGACGTACTCCACGTTCGCAGCGGCATAGTCGACGCCGTAGCGGCGATAGGAGGCCGGCAGCGCCGCCAAGACGTCCCCCAACCCGCAGCCGACGTCCAAGATCGCCGCGCCAGGCACCACGTGGCGCGAGAGCGCGTCGAGGACCACAGCCTGCCGCGCGCGCACGCGGGGGTCGCGATCGTACAGAGCGTGATCGTGGGCTTGGAAGAACTCTTCGTAGAACTCGTTCGGGCGCTCCCCGCGGAGCATGCGTTTGAGGCGTTGAGGCGCCTTGGCCGCTTCGAGCGTCAAGAGCGCCAAGTAGTCGTCCACCGAGGGCATGTCCTTCCCGATACTAGTCGCGGTAGACCCGCTCGGCGAGGTCGAGCGCTACCTGGTAGAACCCAGCCAGGTCGACGAGGTCGATTCCTAGGCGCAGCGGTGAGTCCTTGGTTAGGGCTGCTGAATAGACCCAAGCGTGGGAGAGGTCGGAGTCGCGCCCCGTCAGCTTGTCGTGAACCTTCCCGGCGGTCGCTCGCCCGGAGTGAACTGCTTCCAGAAGACAGTCGATCGGGTTTTCGTTGGCCGTCCTCGCCACGAAGAAGTCGGGGAAGAAGCCAAGCTTCAGCTCGTAGTTCTGGAAGGAATAGACGAGCGAGCACACCTTGCGACCGAACCCTTGGCGCAGGATGAAGCTGACGGGATACGCGGGTGACCGCAGCGTTCCCTCGATCACGCTAGTCTCCCCGGCTCCGTTCAGCTGATACCTCATGTCCGCCACGGACCAACCCGACTTCTGGAACATGCAGGCCAAGTCCAAGAAGTGCAGTCCGTAGTCGAGCAGCAGCGTCCTCGAAGCGCGCTCCCGTCGAAGCCAGGCCGCCGAGTCGAACGCCACCGGTGGGCTCTCGAAGTCGAGGCTGACCTTGACCAGGCTCCCCGAGTTGATCTGCTTCATGAACCGGAGCATTTCGAGGGTGTTCGCCTTGTAGCGGTAGTTGTGGCAGACGAGCACGCGGCCGCGCTGTCCGGCAGTCGCTCGCATCCATTGCTCGAGGCCCGCGGCCGTGGTGCAGAGCGGCTTCTCGACCAGTAGTGTGTGTGCCGCGTCCGCCAGGGGTGCGAGCTCGTGGTGCGCGGCGCCGGGAGTCGCTACGACGACCAGCGACGCGCCTGCGCCGGCGTCCTCGGGGTTTTCGAGCATCTCGACGTCGATCTCGGTGTCTGGATCCTTGCCGCGCCACAGGTCGAAGGCGCGCACTCTGCCCGAGAACCCACAGGCGCGCAGCGCGGGGAGATGCTTCTGCTTCACGATACGCCCGAAGCCGATGATGGACACCGAAGCCGCGTCGCCGCGTGGGGGTGCCACGGGCGGCTCGAACGGAAGCGCCGGTGCGACCCTTTGATTGTCCATCGAATCCGTCAGCAGCGAGCGCCAGTCGAAGTCGAGGGTCATGCCCAGTCGCCGCTCGGTCTCCGACGGGTCGAAGCGCTGCTCGAACGACACCCCGCGGAGCTTGGTGGAGATCTTGCGCCCGAGCGCGGGGAGTGCGGACTCCGCGAGCCAACCAGCGACGTAGCCCGCCAGCCATACGCCCTTAGGGAGCGACACGAGGCGCGTTCCGACGCCGAGGAGCTCGTCACACGCTTCGAGATACTCCAGCTTGGTCGGGGAGCGACCGGAGACGAGCAAGAAGATCACGGGCGAAGCGTCTGACGACTCGGCCAGGATTCGCACTAGCGCGTCATGCAGGTGATCACGCGCGACCAGCGGCATGACTGAGCGCGGATTTCCCAGCAGGAAGGTGCGAGTGCCCGGAAGCTTGAAGGCGTTGCCAATGATCGGGTTCGCGAGCCCCGGAGCCAGGATGAAGCCTGGTCGAACCAGCGAAAGTCGGACACCCGGGGGCGCACAGCCAAGCAAGCGGGTCTCCGTGGCGACCTTCCACGCGCCGTAGATGCCTTTGCGGCCCGGGTGTCGCTCGACGGGTGACGACTCGGTGACTAGGCCCCCCGCGTCCGGGTAGACGCTGACTGAGGAGATGTGGATCAGGTGGCGGACCTGATGGTTCTCGCAGAAGCGCAGCAGGGCGTCGATGTAACCTTCGTTGTGGGCGACGGTGTCGTTCTTGAGAACGATGAAGTTGACGACGGCATCGAATGAACCGTCCAGGTGAGGGCTCTCGGCGATGGCACTCACGGGGCCAACCACATGTCGGCCGTCACGACCAGGCGCCCCGCGACCAAACGTCCAAACCTCGAAGCCCGCGCTCTCGAGTCGTTCCACAAGCCCGGTCGCGGCGAAGCTCTTGTGCCCGCAGACAAGTATCCGTCGCATCAGTCCGTCTCCATACCACTCTGATTCACGGGAACCCAGGCGGTGAGCACCTTCAGTGCTGACCAGATGAGGTGGGAGCGCGGTTTGGGTTCGAGCCCGCGGATCTCCCTCGCGAGGGCGGACAAAAGCGAGCTCTGAGCCGGCCTCCGGACCAACGGACGCCGCGCACGGGCCTCTGCGATGGCGGATTCCAAGCGAGTCACGTCATGCACCGGGATGATGCGCTCTTCGAGAGCCAATGCTTCGGTGATTTCCAGCTGATGATCGTTCACGTGCTCGCGGAGATGCTGGCGTCGCGGAACCACTACTGGCAGGTGGCCCAGCGACAGCACGTCGAAGAGCGTCCCGGAACCTGCGTGGCAGACGACGACTTCGGCCTCGGCGATTCGCTCGAGGAGCGCGCTCCTCGGCGTGAAAGACTCGCCTTGGAGCCCGGGCGGGCGGCCGGCATGCCCGTGCTGGACCCACACCGGTTGATCCGGATGCCTCGCGGCGAAAGCCGCGAGGGCGCGCACGAGCCGCTCGAACGGCATCGAGGTTCCGGTCAGGCCGACGATCACAGGAGACCGCCTTCGTAGCGTGCCCACGGCGCCGCCCTTGTGAGGGAGCGCCACTGAACGAAGAATCGCTGAGCGAGCGGGCGCATCAATCGGCCGGTCAGCGTCAACGCGGTGACTGCCGAGGTCGGTTCCACGTAGACGACCGGGATTCCCGCCAGCCGCGCGACTACGGCGGCCGGCACCGCCGGCCCAGCACCCGTAGAGAGCATCAGGTCGGGTCTCTCACGAGCAAACACTGCCGCAACCTCGAAGAGGTTCCAGAGGACGAGCGGGTCGCGTTCCGCGTGCGCAATTCGGTATGCCCGCTCGTCCGGAGGAAGCACGGGGGACTCGTCGTTGATGACCCAAAAGCGCTCGCAGTCCGGTAGCGCCTTGACCAGCTCCAAGAGCTCCGTGAGGTGTCCGCCTACGGAGGAGACGAGCGCGACTTTCACGAGACCCTAATAGCAGAACGTCGCGAGTCGAGGCGTACACAAGCCGCGGGGATGCTATCTTGGCCGCCTTCGCGGTTGGTCGATGCCTGCGGCGGAGCCTGTCATGCACGTCTTACATGTCGCGCCAGCGTTCTTCCCGGCTACGGCCTACGGGGGGCCCACGTTTTCGTTGATGGGCCTGTGCGACGCGCTGGCGCGTGCCGGGGTCTCGCTCGAGGTCATCTGCACCGACGCCGCTGGCCCCCGTAGGAACGTGTCCGACCGCCGGCGGCACTTTCCAGCTGGCTACGAGGTCAGGTACTGCGGGTCGCGGCTCTCCGGCAATCTGTCCCCGATCTTGCCGGTGGAGGTCGCCCGCGCCGTCCCACGCGCGGATCTGATCCACATGACTGGTGTCTACACGGCACACGTCTGGTCAGCGCTCGTGGCCACTCGAATCACGGGAAAGCCGATGGTCTGGTCTCCGCGAGGCGCACTCCAGCGCTGGGACGGCACGAGCAGGCGCTCGATCAAGGATGTTTGGGACCGACTGGCCAGAGGCCTGGCCACTCCCTCCCGCACCATCCTGCACGCAACTTCGGCGGACGAGGCCCGCCAAAGCGAGCTTCGCTTCCCGGAGCTCCCGACCGTGGTGATTCCCAATGGGGTCGAGCTTCCGCCGCTCGTCGCTCGCCGGGACTTCATGCCCGCCGGTACGCTCCGCGTCATGTACCTGGGACGACTGCATCCGATCAAAGCGCTCCCCAATCTGGTTCGGGCCATCGCCCTCTCTTCGCCAGGTGTGTTGCTCGACGTGTATGGTGACGGGGATTCGACCTACCGCGACGAGCTCCTCGGCCTGGTGCGTGAGCTCGGGCTGGAGCGAAGTGTGACCTTTCACGGTGCAGTGGGCGGCGCGGACAAGAGCCGAGCGTTCCTTGCAGCCGATGTATGCGTGCTGCCTTCGCACTCGGAGAACTTCGGCATGGCAATCGCCGAGGCTCTTGCGCACGGGATCCCGGTCGTCGCCTCGACGGGCACGCCGTGGTCCGAGCTGGACGCTCGTGGCGTGGGGCGCTGGGTCGAGAATGCGCCCGAACAAATCGCCGCGGCGCTTTCGGACCTGCGTCACGAGGATCTTGGCGCGATGGGGCGCAGGGCCAGGGCATGGATGGAGGCCGAGTTTTCGTGGGACGCCTTGGCCACGCGGATGCTCGCCGTTTACGCGTCGCTGCTGCGGAAAAAGGCCGCGGTCAGCCACGCGAAACACTGATGCGTGCTAGGCTCGTCCCCGCTTGGTTTCACCGGCCTCAGACCACCACGCCCTCGGCCCGACCGCGATCGGCGGGAGGGAGTCGCGACGAAACTTCCTTGCGGAGTGGCTCCGCGCTCCGATCGCGGTTCCAGTGGTCGGCGTGCTCTTGCTGGGGATCCACGCATTTTTCGCGGCCCCGCAATACCCGATGGCCGCCCGCGCTGGCGCGGCAGCACTCGGGACGCTGGCTTTCGCCGTGATCCAGCGCACGACGACGAAGCATCTGCCGTTCTTGGCCGTGGTCGCGGTGACGCAATACGTCTTCTTCGGCTTTCCGGTATTCAAGGCCCGCCGACTCGTGGGCGTGGGCGGGCCGATCCCGATCTCGGAGACGAGCCTCACCTACGCTGTCTGGGCCGTCGTGCTGTTCTTGGTTGTGGTCTTGATCACCGCACGGATGGCGAAGCGAATCGGTGAGTGGCTGTCGCCGGTCGTTCGACGGCTCTTCCCGGACCCACGGTCTCTGACCGGATCATTCATGGTGCGGGCGTTCTCAGTCTTCAGCATCGGGTTGCTGGTCGTCGCTTGGTTTGTCGGCGTGAAAGGGCGGGAGTCAACCTCGCTCGCGACCGTGGCGTCGTTGGTCGCGGCGGAGCAGTTGATTCAGACGATCTTGTACAGAGACTGGCATGCCACGAAGAGCCCGATCTCGCGCGCGTGGTTCTTCGGCTACACGGCTGCTGCGAGCATCGCCGGTCTCTTGACCGGAATGCTGGGATTGGCGCTCTTTCCCTGGCTGGCAGCGTTGGTCTTGGGTTGGCAGCTTTCGGGCAGATTGAGCACTCGCGCCATCGCGCTGATGTTCTTGGCATTCGTCGTCTTGACACCGGCTAAGCACTTGTACCGGCAGCAGGTCTGGCGAGGAGGCGACGTGGCCATCTCGCAGCGCTTCGATGTCTGGACCGCGGCGGTGGAGCAGAGTTGGTCAAGCGATCGCAAGACTTCGGGGCACGTCGATGCCGCCGCCGATCGGTTGAGTGCGCTCTTGTTCGTCGCTCAGGCCATCGAGTGGGTTCCGCGCAACGTGGGGCACTCCGGGAGCTCCCGCTGGAAGTTGATTCCAATGAGCTACATCCCGCGGTTCCTCTGGCCCGAGAAGCCCGACCTGACCCGCGCGTACAACGGAGAATATGCGCTGTCGTTTGGTCTTCAGACCGAGATGGGTATTCGCTCGACCGCGCTGAACCTGCCGCACGTGCTTGACGGGTACTGGGCGTACGGCTGGTGGGGCGTCATCGCGGTTGGCGTGATCATCGGGGGCCTCGTCGGGTTCTACGAGGGGCTGTTCGATCCAGCGAACCCGGTCCTCCATGCGCTCGGGATGACTTATCTGTTCAAGATGCATGCGGAAGGGCACGTGGGGCTGTTCTTCACCGGTGTTCCGCAGATATTCTTGGTATCCCTTGCCATCATGTGGTTCCTGTGGGCAGCCCGTATGTTTGTCCCCGTTCGCTAGGGCGTCGTCGATGGATCATCGTTGCCGCGGCGGCCGTTGCGGTACCCGCTGGCACGGAACTAGTTCTCCGAGCAGGGTTCGGCTATGCAGCGCCACCGGAGCTGCTGCCGGATGCGGAGATCGAGTACGTGCTGGCCCCATCGACCAGCACAACGCGTTTTGGCCGGAAGATCAACGTCAACGAGTGGTCGCTTCGGGGTCCGAGCCTGGCGCGCGTGCGCCAGCACGCCGCGGAGGTCCGCGTTCTGGTGATTGGAGACAGCGTGGTCTACGGCGGCGACCTCGTGGATCAAGGCGAGCTCGGCACCGAGCTCGCTGCACGTGCACTCGGCGGCACGGCCATCGTCGTTCCAGTTGCGGCTCCGAGCTGGGGCCCGGCGAACCAGCTGGCATACTTGAAGAGGTTCGGCACGTTCGACGCTCAAGTGGCCGTGGTCGTGGCGTCAGCGCACGATGCGTTCGACGTGCCGACCGGCGACAGGGTCGAGCGACGTTGGCCATATCTCGCGGTCGCCGAGGTCGCCGGACGGGTCGCGGCATCTTCCGCGGGCGTGCCTATCGACCGAGAAGCTGAGCGTAGCGCGCTCCAGGCTTTCGGCGAGATGCTCAAGCTCTTGGCTGCAAGCGGCGCGCGTCTCGTGGTACTCCTTCACGCGGGCAGGGACGAGTTGAGCGGTTCGGAGCCCCGCGGCCTCGCCAGCCTGCGTGAGGTTGCCTTGGGGCTCGGTGTGAAGACAGTGGACCTGGCTCCCCGCTGGCGTGCAGCTCTCGAGAACGGAGACAATCCGTTCGCCGATCCGATTCACCTGACGGTGCAGGGGCAACGGATTCTGAGCGAAGTGCTCAGGGACGAAGTGCGACTCGCTCTGCGCAAGTGACTACTCGACCAATCTGAGCTCACGGAGGTCTCCGGCCATGCGCTCGCTCAGCACGGGGAACGCGGCGTCCTCCATGTGTCCGTAGTCTAGGAAATAGTCCGGCCGATCCACGAAGAGCTCCGTGTAGTCTAGGACCGCAACGCCGCAGCTCCCGAAAGATGCCGTCACCTCGGCGCGCCAAGCGGAGAACCGCGCCAGGAAGGACGTTTCGCCTCCGCCGAGGTCGCGCAGGTATCCGAGCGCCAGCGGCGGGAAGTAGACGATCAGCGAGGACCCAGCGCGGTCCTTGCAGGCTCGCGTAGCAGTTGCACGAAGCACTTGCGTGTCGATGCCTGCGTCGAAAGATTTCCGCGTGATGTTCTGCCGGGTAAGGTTGTCTCGCTCTGTCTGAGACGGGCGATTGGGAGGCGTGCCACGACCGAGCAGAGCGAAGCGTAGGCGCTCTCGCACGCCGCCTTGGATCGCCTGACCGAAGAAATAAGAGCTCGCGACGCGGCGCAGACCCGCGCCGGCGAAGCCGTCGAATCCACCCTGCTCGAACCCGGCCCAATGAACTCCGGGGTCGGGAAGCTGCAGCACGTCCAAGAGGTGCGCTGGGCGTGCGACCACCGAGTACTTCCTCCAGTCCGCGAAGAGGTACCGGCGCTCGTTGAAAGGAAACACGTTGAGCTCGGCGACAGTGACAAGACCTCGCTCATGGTTCTCAATCGAGCGCGCCACGATGTCGGCGACCAACCCCGGATGAGAGTCATCGACGAGGTGAGTGTCAATGGGTAGTCTCGCCCGGAGCTCTCGGGAAATGGAGGTCTCCTTGCCGGCGGCGAGGCTGGTGGCCGCCAGCGCGATCCCACGGCGTCGTTGCGCTCCGCCGAAGTACCAACTCGCGTCCCGCCGCTCTTGATCGTCGAGCACTCGCCGAAACGGAGTCTCATGAGCCACGAGCGCACGCATCACTGCCTCGCCGACGCCAAAGACGGCAAGCGCGGACAGGACTGTGAGAAGCAGGCGCCGATGAGGATTGGTCATGGTCAGAACTGGAAGTAGATGAATTCGGCGCCCGGCGCGGCCGCCAAGGCGAGCGCCAGCCCGAGCACGCCCCAAAGCCCGCCGTATGCAAGCTGAGCACGCGGACCAGTCGGCATCCAGGCTTGGAGGCGGCCCCGAAGCCACGACGCTAGGGCATAGGTACCGAGCGCGAGTGGGCTCGCGCCGAGGAGCAGCGCCCAACCCCAGAGCGACGCGGTCAGGCTGCCGATCCCGGTGAGGACTGCCCAAGCTTGGTCGAAGTGCTGCGCGCGAAAGAAGATCCAGGCGAAGCACACGAGGTTGAAGGTCAACCAGGTGCGCCACGCGTTGGTGAAGCTCAGTCCCTCGAGATCGCGCGCCGGTCGAGTGCCGCCAAACGCGCGGTGCACCGCCAAGTACAGGCCGTGCAAGCCGCCCCAAATGACGAAATTCCACGACGCCCCGTGCCAGAGCCCGCCGAGCAGCATGGTGAGTGCGAGGTTTCGATAGGTCTTCCAGGCGCCGCCGCGGTTCCCGCCGAGGGAGATGTAAAGATAGTCGCGGAGCCAGCTGGACAGCGTCATGTGCCAGCGCCTCCAGAACTCAGTGATGCTCCTCGAGAAGTACGGGCTTCGGAAGTTCTCTGGAAGCTCGTATCCGAGCAACAGGGCGCTCCCGATGGCAATGTCACAGTACCCGGCGAAGTCGAACAGGATCTGGAACGCGTAGGCATACAGCGCGATCAGGTGCGAGCGTCCGTCGAACAGGTGCGGGTTCGAGAAGACTGGCTCGACGACCGCTGCGAGCCAGTCCGCGATCAAGACCTTCTTGATCAGCCCGATGCCGATGCGCGACGCTCCCGCATAGATCCGATTCTGATCTACCCAGCGGGGAGTCTGGAGCTGCGGACTGAACTCCGCGGCCCTAAGGATGGGCCCCGCGATCAAGTGCGGGAAGAACATCAAGAAGACCGAGAAGACCAGGAACGACTCTATCGGCTTGGCGTTCCGCCGATAGACGTCGATGATGTAGCCCAAGCTCAGGAACGTGTAGAATGAGATGCCGAGGGGCAGCACGATGCCCAAGGGCTTGGGCACCCAATCGGTGAGCCCGGAGAGCCGCGCGACCCAGGACACGTTCTGCAGGAAGAAGTCGGAGTACTTGAAGACGGCCAGGATCCCGAGGTTTCCGCAAAGACTCAGGACGAGGTAGAGTCGCTTGCGTCGCTTGTCGTCGCCCAAAGCGTACAGGCGCTTCGCAACCCAGAAATCGATCCCGATGGTTACGAAGAGCAGGCACAGAAATATGGGGCTCCAGCTGCCGTAGAACACGAGGCTCGCGATGAGGAGCACCCAGAGTCGAGTGCGTTGCCCTCGCACGGCCCAGTAGACGGCCAGCGTCAACGCAAAGAACACGAAGTACGAGAAGGAGTTGAAGAGCATGCCGAGGAAGTGCGCACCGCCAGCCGAGCGCCTTTCCCTGCGCGGAAGCTACCTCAAGTTTGGTCGGTCGGTGGAGGGAAGTCCGTGGCCCGGCGGACGGTCGGGAGCAGCGCTTCAGCGCGTCTGGCGGGTGGGGCCGTGCTACGTGCGATGATTTTCGAGCCCGACCTTTCGGGCCACCACGCGAATTTCGTGCGCCTCTTGTCCAGCGCTCTGTGCGCGCTGCCGGTGTCCGTGACCATCGCCACGACTCCTGAAGCAGCCGCTAGCACGGCCAACCGGCGGGTGCTCTTACCCGAGCTCGGCCGAGCTGTCTTAGACCCTTGCCTGGATTGGGTGCCCGGTGGGCGCCTAGCGCTCGCGCGCCTCTCGCTCGAGTTGGGGCGGGCCGCGCGACGACTCGCTGCGGAGCACGTCTACGTGCCGTACGCGGATGGCATCGCACAGCTGACGTCTTTGACACGCCTCGGGCCCCGGCGGCTCTTCCCGCGCGACGTCCAGAGTGAAGCGCTGCTGTTTCGTGCGGGGGCGGTGTATCCGAGCCTCAGGTGGCGGAGCGCGTTCGCTCGCAGGATGTCGTTCCGAGCCGCCCTGCTGGCACCGTTCGACCGAGTCCACCACCTCGACCCGTACGTCTTCGAGGCCATGCGCCGTGAGCACCCGCGGTCGAGTCGCCGCTGGTCACTCGTTCCCGACCCGGTCGTGCCGCCGCCGGCCGTATCCAAGCCGGAAGCTCGTCGCGCGCTGGCCCTGCCGAACGGCGGCCGAGTCATCGCCTGCGTCGGCGTGATGGATGTCCGCAAGGGAGTGGATCGGCTGCTCCGCGCTTTTGCGCAGGCACGACTCGGCGAGGACGACCGGCTGCTGCTCGCGGGTCCTCACGACCGAGCGGTCCGTTCGGTTCGGGACGAGCTGTTCGGGCGCGGCGGGGGTCGTCGAGTCGTCAGCCTTGACGAGTTCGTTGAGGAAGCCGTTCTCGAGCATTCAGTGCAAGCCGCGGATCTGGTGTGCGCTCCTTATCCGCGGCACATGGGCTCGGCCAGCGTTGTCTTGCGGGCCGCTGCGGCGGAGCGGCCCGTGCTTGGCTCCGAGTTCGGATGGATCGGCCGCACCATCTCTGACTTCGACCTCGGCTGGACCTCTGACGTCGAGCGCCCCGCGGAGCTCGCCCGCGCGCTCGAGCTTGCGCTCACGCAGGCGCCCGATTGGCGGCTCGGCCCGAGCGGCCGGCGCTTCGTCGAGTTCCACAGCGAAGTGAGCTACCAGAAGCGCTGGACGTCGCTGGTCAGGGAGCGGCTCGGCATGCCGCCCGAGGAAGAGCTCACCTGGGACTGGGTTCGACGCGGCTGACGGTCAGGCCGCTTCGTCCGCCGGGGGCGCGCCGTAGCCTTCCTTTTTGTAATAGTAGTACTGGTAGTAGCCGTATTCGCGCCGGCCGAGGTCGACCGCGTTCAGGACGACCCCGACCATTTTGCCGCCGACGTCCGTCAGCGACCGGACGGCTTGACGAGCGAGCTCGCGGGTCGTGCGGAACGCCCTCACCACGACCACGGTCCCGTCGACCTTGGTGGAGAGGATGGTCGCGTCCGTGACGGGCGCGATCGGCGGGCTGTCAATGACGATGCGCTCGTATTGCGACTGAAGGTGGTCGAGCAGGCGCGAGAACGAGTCGCTGTGGAGCAGCTCCGCGGGGCTCGGGACGTGGGGCCCGCACGGCAACAGGCTTAGGTTGGGGACGGACGTTGAAAGGTCCGCGGTGCTGAGCACCCCGCGGTCCAAGACCGCAGTCGACACTCCGACGTCGTTCGACACGCCGAAGATCTTGTGCATGCGCGGCCTGCGGAGGTCGCAGTCGATCAGCAACACCCGTTGCCCCGCCTGCGCCAGGGCAATCGCCAGACTGCATGCCACCGTCGTCTTGCCCTCCGACGGGCTTGCGCTGGTGACCAGGAGCCGGCGATAGGGATTGTCCGGCGACATGAAAAAGATGTTGGTGCGAATCGCGCGGGCGGCCTCTGCGACCCCGCTCGTGGGAGCGTTGTGGACGATCAACGCCGCCGACCCTTCGACCGCCGCCTTCTGGCGTCTCTTGCGCCTCCCGTAGTAGCCCGGACTGTCACCGCCCCACACCGGCAAGAGTCCCAAGAACGGCACGCCGAGCTCATGCTCGACGTCGTCGGGGGTCTTGACGCTACGGTCCACCAGCTCACGACCCAGCGCGAGACCAACGCCCATAGCGACACCGAGCGCGAAACCGAACGCGACGCTGAGCGGGACGTTGGGGCGTATCGGACTTGCGGGCACCAGGGGACTATCGACCACCGAGATGTTGTTGAAGCGCATCAGGCGTGTCAGGTCGCTCTCCTTCGTGCGCTCGACCACTAGTGAATAGAGCTTCTCGGTCGTGCTCTTGGTTCGCAACAGGCGATTGTACTCGATTTCCAACAGGTTCAAGTCCATCGCCCGGCGCTTGGCTCCGTCGAACAACCGCGAGATGCCCTTCTGCTCCCTCTGAGTCCCGCTCAGGTCCTTGGCGACCGCGCCCTTGACATTCTTGATCTCGGCTAGCAAGGCCGCTCGAATCGTCGCCGTTCGAGCCGCGGCAGCCGCAGTCTCTGGGTGGTTGGACCCCTTACCCGAGGCTTGGAGCGCGTCGACGTCGCGTTTCGCCATCACGTATTCGTGGCGGAGCTGCTGCAAGAGAGGGCTGGACAGGAGCTCCGTTGCGGGGAGATTGACCGGGTCTTCCGCGTTGATCTTCTCCAGCTCGTCGTGCCTGGATTGAATGGCCTGAGACTTGGACTTCAGGCGCGTGAGGTCTTCGTTGAGCTGCTGCATCTCGGCGCGCAGCATGTTCGACTGGTCGTCAATGGACACGGAGAGGATCTCTTTGTCCTTCTTGTAGTTGTGTAAGCTCATCTCGCTGGTTTCGAGCTCGAGCTTCAGTTTTTCCGTCTGACCACGTAGCCAGTCGCTCGCGCTGTTCGTCGATACGAGCGCGTCCTCGATGTTACGCTGCACATACGTGTCCACCAGCGCAGTGAGCACTCGTTGAGCTCGCTGAGGGTCGGCGTCCTCGAGGCTGACCACCACGAGTCTGCTGTCCTTCACCGGGTCGACGGCCACTCGCGACCGCAGGAGCTGTGCGGTGTCGTCGACGGACCACTCCATCGGCGGAGCTGTCTTGCCCGGAGGCAGGTTCAGCAGGAAGCCGGCGTCCCGGTTCAGACCAAGCGTGCGCACCGTCTCAGCAGCGATCCTTCGGCTCTGGAAGATCTTGTACTGTGTCTCGTAGTACTCTTGGTTCGCCCAGTAGAGACCGGGGCCCATGTCCACCACCCCCTGAAAGTCCTTGCCCAGCGGTTTGGGTGGGTTCGGATCGATCTGGAGCGTCGCCGTGGCCGAGTAGATCTTGGTCTTGCCCAGGGTGTAGAAGGCGGTCGCTAGCGTCAGGGCGACCACCGTCCCAATGACCAGCGGCCAATGCTTGCGCAGCGCCCGCCAAGCAAACAAAGGCGTGAGCATGGCTGCCGCTTCGGCGGATTCGAGGGGCTTGGGCGGTGCGACGAGCATTGGAGGCCGAGTTGAGAATCCGGTTCGGGCGAATGGATGCGCCGGAGCGGTCGCGGATTCAATGTGTGGGGGCGCCAGCCCCCGACAGCGTGCGAGTCTGCCGCAGATCCCGGCGGGGCGCTACTGAACGGGGAGCGAGAGGGCTTGCACGAGGGCTTCGCACACCCTGTCGACGTCGGCCTCGCTCAGCGAGCAGCCGCTTGGCAGGTTGAGCCCGCGGCTGCCGAGACGCGCGGCAACAGGACAGCCTGGGCCCTCGACTCCGACGGCCCTGTAGCGAGAAAGGTGAGGGAGCTCGGTCATGGGCACGAAGAACGGCCTCGTGTCGATGCCCGCTGCTTTTAGCATGGACGCAACCGCGTCCCGAGCCAGCGGGACCTTCGCCCCAAGCACGACACTGGCCATCCAGTAGGCGTTCTCGTAGCCGTCCAGCGACGGGTTCAGCTGCACGTCCGTCCGTGAGCTCAGGCGTTGTCGGTACCATTGAATGATGCGGCGCTTCTGCTCGAGGAACCGTTCGACCTGTTCGAGCTGTGCAACGCCGAGCGCAGCCTGGACGTTGGTCATCCGATAATTGAAAGCGAGCTCGGTGTGGAAGTAGCGGCGCTCCTTGCTCATGCCGTGGTCCTTCAGAAAGCGGATCCTCTCGGCGAGCGCGTCGTCGTTCGTCACCAGCATCCCGCCCTCGCCCGTCGTCATCAGCTTGTTGCCGTAGAACGAGAAGGCTCCGACGGTACCGAGCGCTCCGACGCGCGAAACCCCCACCCGGGCGCCGTGAGCTTCGGCCGCGTCTTCCACGAGGTGAAGTCCGTGCTCGGTCGCCAATCCTGCCAGTGCGGTCATGTCGGCGGGGTGGCCGTACAGGTGAACCGGGATGATTGCGCGCGTTTTTGGACTCAGCGCGCGCGCGGTGGCAACCGGGTCGAGGCACCACGACTCTGGGGAGGCATCCACGAACACCGGCTCGGCTCCCGTTTCCAGGACGGCGTGTGCAGTCGCCGCAAAGGTCAGGTTCGGCACGATGACCTCGTCTCCGGGGCCGACGCCGAGCGCCCGCAGAGCCAGGTGGATGGCGACGGTGCCGTTGCAGACTGCAATCCCGTGACGCGCACCGCAGAACGCCGCGAACCCGCGCTCGAATCGTTCGAGGTAGGGGCCGATGCTGGAAACCCATCCCGATCGGACCGCGTCCGTCACGTACTTGAGCTCGAGGTCGCCAATGACTGGCGCGGCAACGGGAATGAACGACTTGGGGGGCAACACTGCACTGCCGAACTTAGCGTGGTTTTTGGATTGGTTGCGCAATTCCGGTAGGCATTCGTCACGGCGGCCCCTGACCTGCTGCGATGCGTCTTGACGCCGCTGGGGCATTCCGCCTACGGCTGTGCCAGGCGGCGTGGTGTTCCCGACCACCGACGATCTCTTTCGGCGCTTCTATCCCGACAAACGCTGGGATGGCACCAAGGCGTTCTACGGGTGGCTCCGGCAGCACGCCGGCCCGGACAGCATCGTCCTGAACCTGGGAGCGGGTCCGGCGACGCGGAATCCAGTCCGCGTCTTGCGTGGCGAGGTCCGGCGAGTGGCCGGTGCCGATGTCGATCCGATCGTCCTCGAGAACGATGAGATCGATGACGGGCATCTCATCGACGGCGACCGCCTTCCGTTCGACGAAGAGACGTTCGACCTCGTGTTCGCGGACTTCGTGCTGGAGCACGTCGAGCGTCCACGGCCCTTCCTCTCCGAGGTGCAAAGAGTCATGAAGCCTGGGGCGCGATTCTTCTTCCGCACTCCGAACATCGCGCACTACGTCGCCATCGTGTCGTGGGCCACGCCGCAGTGGTTTCATCGCGCCGTGGCCAATCGCGCTCGGCGCATGGAATCCACCGCGCACGAGCCGTGGCCGACGCACTATCGCTTGAACTTTCCGGCTACGTTGAAGCGCGAAGCTCGACGCGCCGGCTTCAAGGATGTCGAGCTGCGCATGGTCGAGGCAGAGCCGTCATATCTGGTGTTCCACCAAGTTCCGTTCCTGGTCGGTGTGGCTTACGAGAGAATGGTCAACCGCTTCGAGCGCTTGGCGCCGTTTCGAGCGTGCATCTTCGGGTGTCTGACAAAGTAGGTCCCTGGCTGCTGGCGGCGCCCGCTGCGTCTGGTACGTTTGCGTGTCGGAGGACCACATGGTTCGGGTGAGGCTTCTGGCAGCTGCCGGTTTGGGTGTTGCTCTGACCGGCACACTGGCGCACGCGGACACCTGGTCGGTCGTGCGACACGACGCCGGCCGGACCGCGTCGTCTCAGGGACAGCTCTTCACCGGCTCTCCGGTGAGGGTGTGGCGCGCGTACCTGGGAGGACGGCCGGAGTTCGGCGCAGCCGCGTTCCGCGCGGGGTCCACTGACGTCGTCGTCGCGACCGCAGGACGCGTGGCTCTCCGGAATTTGATGACCCAGGCCACTCTCTGGGAGAGTGAGCCGCTCGGCGATCCCAGCGTCATCGACGTCGTCGACCTGAATGGCGACCTGAAGCTCGAGGTCGTGGTTCGGACCTCCCCGTTCGTCGTGGTGCTGGACTACTCGACCGGCAAGGCGTTGTGGAAGTCTTCCCAGAAGAGCTTCCAATACGTGGCCACGCCCCGCGTCCGTGATCTCGACGGGGACGGGCTCCTCGACTTGTACGTCGACGAGTGCACGGGGTGCGCCAAGGCAGGGCCGATGTCTGCTGGGGCGTACTCTTTCAAGAACGGGTTTGTAGCGCCCCTGACTCTCTGGGAGCGCGCGATGTCAGCCGGGCTTTCGCCCACCAACTCCGGGACTGACAGCCTGGTCGATCTGGATTCCGACGGCGTGCCGGAAGTAGCGCTCGGCTCGCCGTCGCAGATGCTGATGCTGAGTGGGGCCACCGGGAATGCCATCGCAACGCTCACGCATCCCACGAGCAAGACGTTCTTCACGGAGGCCAGCGCCGTGGCTGCGGAACTCGACGCTCTGCCCGGCAAAGAGCTGGTCGCGGTTCAGACCCAGGGCCTCGCGGGGGTGTCCGGGCCCCCGGGTCTCGCTGCGTTCCGGCTCGACCCCAAGACCGGGGCCTGGAGCTCTCTCTGGGCACAGGCACCCGGCAGCATCGACGCGGAGGTCGTCGATGGCGGGGACATAGTGGTCGACCTCGACGGCGATGCGCGGGCCGAAGTAGTGTTGAGCTTCCGCCCCAATGCCGCGAGCACATCGTGGACGACTCGCGTGCTCGACGGCGCGACAGGCGCGACACGCGCCGAGTTGGTCGGGGCGCGCTTCGAGGGTGCGGCGGACCTCGATGGGATGCCCGGCGCAGAGCTGGTCATTGCGGAAGCGGGGGGCCTACGCGCCCATGCGCTCGGGGCCAGCGGCCTCGCGCCGAAGTCCGGTCTCTTCCCGGGCGTGCGCGCGGTTCGCTGGGTCGACGGCTCGCTCTACCAAAACGGGCCCCAGGCCAGAACGATCGCGGTGCTGCGTCGGCCCGGCCAGGCGGCGCAGCTGCTCGTCGGGGTGCCGACGGGTGCGTCCGCGGCCCCCGGGTTGCCGCGCGCTACGACCTTCTCTTCGGTCACGCCGCTCGCGCTCGCTGGTGGGGCGTGGAACGCGGGGACCACGTTCAAGCCCATCGTCGGTGAGGTGACGGGAGCGTTTCCCAGTGGCTTCACCACCCGGCCGTACGAGCAGGTCACGCTCGGGACCAGCGCGGGGACGCTGGAGGTGCTCGACGCCGCGATGAAGACCACCAATGGCTGGGTCTCGGTCTTCGGCCAAGCAGTCGGGACGGTCATCGGCGGGAACGACCTCGGCAAGCTGGGACACAACCTGATCGGGGAGGACAACGGCGGAGCGTTCGTGGTGGTCCCGTACACACCGTTCGGCGCGCTCGTGGGCGATGCCGCCCTCGCGGCATGGATACTGCCGCCATGGCCGCGCTGGCTCGCCCCGGGGTTCACTTCGCCGGGCGTCGTGCAGCTAGGCAGCCTGGGTACTGCGGTAGTGGGCGTGGAAGGCACCTCGCTGGTGGCTCGGGCAGCCGGCACCGGGGCGACGCTCGGCACAGTGAACCTGGGTCCTGGAACGCCCATCGGCGCTCCGCTCCCGCTTCGGGTCGGCGGTGCCGAGCCCCTCGTCGGGCTCGACTGGCGCATCGCCGGAAACCAAGCAGTCCAGCACGCGATCAACTTCGCCACGCAATCGGAACCTTGGGCTGCGGCGCCGGTGACCTACGGCGGCTTCTGGGGCTCCACGGTCGCGGACTTGAACGGAGATGGCGTCGACGAGTGGTACTCGATGTACGGATCGTTGTTCCGTCGCGACACCACCAGCGGGGCGGTGTCCACGTTCCCCGTATCGACCACGTACTCGCTGCCGATCGCCGGAAGCTTCTCGCAGTCGGCCCCGGAGCTGCTGCTCCAGTCCGGCTTCGGCGGCCCGATCCTCGCGAAGAAGGACCTCAGCCCCGCATGGGTCGGTGCCTCCGTGGAGCCCATGAACGCCATGCACGGCACGCGCACCGAGTGCCCCACTGGACCGCTGTTCGTGACGCCCGCGGTCAGCTCGGCCGCGCTTCGAGCATACTCCGGCAAGACTGGAGCCATCGTCGCCCAGCGGGTGTTGGCTGGCGGCGAGACCTTCTCGACGCTGGCCCTCGCCGAAGCGGCTGGGAAGCGACCGGGGTACCTGAGTCATGCGAGCTCCGTAGCGAGTGCCGGGAGCGGTCCCGCCGTGCTGGTCGGTTCGTCCGACGGCTACCTGTACGCGGTCGACGGCTGTTCGCTCGGCCTCCTGTGGGCAATCGACATGGGCGCGCCTGTGGGCGAGCCCACGATTGGAGACTACGACAGTGACGGCTCCGAGGAGATCATCGTGGGTACCTCTCGCGGGTACGTCTACGGCATCGACCACCCGGCGCTTCCGGCTCCGCTGCTCGTGTTGTTGGATGGAGCCACCGGGCAGGGTGGCATCGTGGTAGCCCCCAGCCAGGCGGTGAAGGCCAGCTGGCCCGCCGTTCCCGGCGCGACTGCGTACGAAGTCGGCTTGATGTCGCCGGACGAGCAGGCCATGTGGTCCCCGCCTTACCGGAAAGTGGATTCGCCCTCGCTGACCTGGGACCTCACCGAAGCGTTGGCGGGCCGTCCCTATCGACTGACCGTGCGCGCGCTGGGTAGCCAAGGCCCCAGCGCCGAGGTCAGCTCCGGCACCATCGTCGTGGCGGACGAAACCGCGCCCCTCGCAGCGCTCGCGGGCCAGGGTCACGCGAAGGGGAAGGTGAGTCTCACGCTGACCTTGGCTGACGACTTGGCTCTCGACCACTACGTGACTTGGTGGAGGGACTCGACCAACAGCAAGCGAGCGCTCTTGACCGATGGCTCGCTTGGCTCGAAGAGTGCGTCGCCGTCCATCGAGTGGACGGTTCCGAGCGAGGCCTGGGGTGGCAACATCGAGGTCTCCGTCGAAGCCGTAGACAGCGCAGCCAACGTCGGCGTGGCGAAGCTGACGTTGGACGTGTCGGCGGACGGAGTGGTCACGGTCCAGAACACCGCGGGATCGGCCGGCGGCCTGGGTTCGCCCGCGGGCTCGACGGACGAGCCCGGATCGGCGGGGGTCGTGGCCGGCGGCGACTGCAGCATTCGAGTCGTGCGCGCACCCAACGCCTTGCCGTGGCTTGCTTGGGCCGCCGGGCTCTTCGCGCTCGCGGCTCGCCGACGCCGACGCTGACAGGTGGCCCACCAACCTGTTGCGCGCCGCGCAAGGACGGGCAACGCTGTTCGGCCCAGGCGATGCGCGTGCTCTACCTGACTCCTGGTTGCTTCGACAAGGGCGGCATCAGTCGCTATTCACGCTACCAGATTCGAGCGTTGCGGGAACTGTTCGGCGAACACTCGGTGACGGTGCTTTCGCTCTTGGGCCCCACTGGCGAGTCGTTCGAAGATCCGTTCGCCGTCGATTGGCACGGAAGCGGCGCCAATCAAGCGTCGAAGGTGGGCCTCGTGACCCGGACCCTGGCCTTCGCGGCCGCGCGGAAGCCGCAGCTGGTGCACTCAGCCCACGTGAATTTCTCGGCGCTGGCCTATTCGGCCGCGCGCATGGTGGAGGCGACGGCGTGCGTCAACGTGTACGGGCTCGAGGTCTGGAGCGGCCTGAGCGGGGACGCCGAGTGGGGTCTTCGGCATTCGGACCTGGTCGTCGCGGACTGCCACTTCACGGCGAACTATCTGCTCGAAGCTCGCCTGCGTTGCGTCGCTCCGACCGTGGTGTGGGACTGCGTCGACCTCGGCCGATTCAGCCCGGGCCCGCCGTCGCCGGCGGTTCTGCAGCGCTACGGGATCCCCGATCCGCGGAGCGGCTGGAACCTCCTGACTCTGGGGCGAATGAGCTCCGACGCGGACCACAAAGGCTACACGCGGCTGTACGAAGCCTTCCGGCGCATTGCTCCGGACAATCCGCGGATTCGCGTTGTGTTCGCCGGACGCGGACAGCTCGCGGAGACGCTTCGAGAGCGTGCTCGCCGAGACGGGCTCGGCTCCCAGGTCTGCTTCACTGGAATGGTCCACGACGATGACCTGGCCGACGTGTACCGCGCGGCGCACGCCTTTTCGCTCGTGAGCGACCGCGGCATCGACCGCGGCGAAGGCATTCCGCTGACCCCACTCGAGGCGGCGGCGTGCGGCCTCCCTCTGATTGTGGGCGACCACGACGGTTCCCAAGAGGCCGTCGTGCACGGCATCAACGGATTCGTGATCGATCCCTTCGATCTGGATGCGCACAGCCAGCGCATCCTGGAGCTCGCGAACGCGCCCGACCTGCGCGCACGCATGGCTCGCGAGGCGCGAAAGCGCATCGAAGACGAGTTCGACTACGTCACTTTTCGAGAGAAGCACCGGCGCTTGCTCGAACGCTGGTTTCCAGAGCCCGTTTGAAGCGGGGCCTGCGGGCGAAGTTGTTCAGCGTCTCGAGCGCCATCAGCCGCGCGAAGCTCCTGCCGCTCCGCGCCAAGAGCTCGCGCTCGGCAGCGTAGACCTCCTCGCGAAGCAGGCCGCCTGCAGTCGAATCGCGCGCTGTCGTCCCGCGCGTCAACAGGTCGACCCAGTCGAGCGTGAAGCCGTGCTTCGGGTGGCGCAGTACCTCTTGCGGGAGATACTCGAGGGCGATGTCCCTCAAGAGCTGCTTCGGCTGCGACCCCGACAGCGCGCTCGCTCTGCACCCCGCCGTGGCCGCGACCACCTCGCGGCCGATGAGAGGTACCCGCACTTCCAGTGCGTGGGCCATGCTCATGCAGTCCGTATCCCTGAGGAGCTGATCGTGCATGTACACGCTGAGCTCGTAGAAACTGACCTGCCGCATGGGAGCCAGCCCAGTCGGGCACGCGAGCTGCTCGAGGCGCTCGAACGGGTCCACCGCTCGGGCAGCCGCCGCGACACTGTCGTCGAGCAGTTCGAGCAGCTCGTGCTCGCTGAACAGGCCGCGCTTGGCGAACCATAGCGCGGCAAGACTGCCTCCGGCGAGGGCCGCGTCGACTGCGCGGCCCAGCCGCGGTCCGCTACGCAACTGCGACATGACCCTCCGAGCGGGGGTGCGGCCGAGCCGAAGCGGAGCGAGCGGATGTGTCCAGCGGGCCGCCCGCGGGACGACCTGGAAGCTGGGATAGCCGAAGAACAGCTCGTCTCCGCCGAGCCCAGAGCAGGCCACCTTGAGCCCGGCTTGTCTGACTGCGCGAGAGACGAGCCAGGTGTTGGGCCCATCCACGCTGGGCACATCCATGGCGGCGAGCGCCTCGTCGAGCCAGTCGTGGTTCGCGTCCAGCTCGAGGGGGACTTCGGTGTGGCGCACGCGAAGGTGTCGTGCAACCAACCGCGCTACCTCACTTTCGTCAGCTCTCCTGCCGGGAAGCGTCACAGTGAACGTCTGAAGGTCGGTTGCGCCCGCCTTCTGCATCAAAGCGGCGACCAGGGACGAGTCAAGGCCTCCGGAGAGAAATGCACCGACCGGCACGTCTGCCCGCAGCCTCCGCCTGACCGACCGAACGAGCGCGGCGTGCACGCGCTCGCGGGCCTCGCTGCGGTCGCCGAGGGCCTCGTCCTCGCGGACGAACGGGATGCGATAGTATCGAGTCGGGACACTCACTCCGTGCTGCGGCCCAAACTCGATCCAGGTCCCAGGGGGCATGAACTCCACGCCCTCCAGGTGCGTGAACGGTGGGGGGATCGAGCCTTGGCGCAAGAAGAGGCCGAGCCCGGCGAGGTCGGGAGCGCCACTCACCACCTGCGCTGCCACCAGCGCTCGCGTTTCGCTGGAGAAGGCGAAGAGCCGTGGTGTCCGTAACAGATAGAGCGGCTTTTCACCCAGCGGATCGCGCGCGCAGAAGATGGCGTGCCGCTCGGAGTCGTAGATCGCGAAGGCATACATTCCGTCCAAGAGGTCCAGACACCGGGCTCCGTGCTCTGCGTAGAGCCGGAGCAGGACCTCGGTGTCCGAACGGCCTCGAAAGGCATGACCACGGCTCTCGAGACCAGCGCGGAGCTCCTCGTGATTGTAGATCTCGCCGTTGAACGTGACGGTGTACCTGCCGTCCGGGGTGCTCATTGGCTGTGCTCCGGTGGGCGACAAATCAACGATGGCGAGGCGAGTGTGGACGAGCCCGCACTTTCGATCAGAGGACAGCCAGGTGTCGTTCGCGTCGGGTCCGCGGTGCAGCAGCGCGCTGCGCAGGGCGTCGAGCTGGGCCTGCTCGATGGCCCCAACTACTGCGCGCGGAACGAAGAGCCCCGCAATTCCGCACATGGCGGCTAGCATACGCGGGTCCTTCGCCGGGTAAACCCCGACGATGGCCCTTCTCGGCCGGCATCTAACGGGGATAGGCTCGGTGCGTGATCCTTCGCGAGGCCATTCTCCGCAGTTGGCTCCTCGGCGTGGCGTGCACGCTGGCGAGGCGAGAGCGCAGCGGTGTCGAGTCCCGTCTACGGGGCGCGGCGTCGTTTGCCTGGCGACACGGCACGGGGCTTCGGGTGGGCCGCGGCGTCGAGGTGATAGCTCCGGAGCATGTCGTCTTCGGCGACCATGTGACGCTATTTGGCCACACGATCATCAACGCCTTCGGTGCAAGCGGGTCGGTCGTGATTGGTGACGACACCCACATCGACCACTACGGCGTGCTGTACGGTCAGGGCGGGTTGAGCATCGGCCGCCAGTGCGCCATTGCAGCCCGTGTCACCATCTACTCTCAGACTAATCGCTTCGACGCGGCACGGGATCTTCCAGTGATCGAGCAGCCCGTGAAGTACGACCCGGTTCGCATCGGGGACGACGTGTGGATCGGTGCCGGTGCGGTGATTCTTCCAGGCTCGCGGATCTCCGACCACGCGGTGATTGCTGCCGGCGCAGTGGTGACCGGTGCGTCGGTCGCGCCTTGGGCGATCGTTGCCGGCGTGCCGGCACGCAAGATCGGCGATCGACGCGCGCAGGAAGGTCGCGCAGTTGGGGAAAAGTGAATTGTCGAGGCTTGTCGCGCCGCTCCTCCAAGCGCGTTGACTTGACCCCCGTCATCTCGGCGCTGGCCCGAAGAGTGGCATAGTCAAGACTTGGCCCCTCCGTTGGCTCGCCTGACTCTCTGCCCGCAGGGGTTGCCGGCCGCCCCCGCGGCCCGGGAGGCGTGCATGGCGGTGCTGCTCCGGGCGGGGGCGGACGCGCAGCGGGTGATCGACGGCGAGGGCTGGAGCATCGAGCGGTTCGCGGCGCACGTCGCGCGCTTGAAGGTACTCCGCGGGCAGTACTCGAGCCCGCTCGTGGTGCTCACGCGCACGAACCCGCTCGCCCTCGCGGTGCTTCAGACGCGGCGCGTGCTGGAGGACGCGGTGCCGGAGCTCGAGCGCGCGCCGTGGCTCGTGTACCACGACCCGGCCGTGGATCCGTTCTTCGAGAGCGCGGTCGCCGGGCTCGGCTCGGTGGAGGACGTGGACTGGCCCTTGGCGCCGATCTGGTACGCGCCGCACGCGCAGCGCTTCCTGATCTTGGGCCCGCACGACAAGCAGCTCGACATCGCGGCGGCGCGGGTGGCGGCGCTGGAGCTGGCGGAGGTGCCGGAGTCGGGCGCGCAGCAGATCCGGCGCGGGCCGATGCTCGCGGTGTCGCGAGGGCGGTAGGCGGGGTCGCTGGGATCGGCCGCCGTGGCGTTCGAATCTGTCAGATCCCGGGTGGCTCGCCCTCTTCGAGCCACCAGCGCGACAGGTCGAGCTCGATGGCGTCGAAGGGCTCGGCTCGGGCAAGGTCGCGGTCGCTGTGAGTCGAGAGCAGGAGCCAGCGCTCGTGCTCCTGCCGGTACACTTCGAGCGTGTGTTGCACGGGATTGATCAGCCAGCAGTGCCGAACGCCCTCTCGCGCGTAGATGCGGAGCTTCTGCGTCCGATCGTGGCGTTCCGTCGAGGCCGAGAGCACCTCGCAGATCCAGTCAGGCGCGAGGTCGAACGCCGCGACGTCGGGGATCACCGGCATCCGTTCGCGGCGCCAGCCCGCGAGATCGGGGACGAGCACGTCCGGCCCCAGGTGCAGCTCGGGCTCATACAGGATCCACCAGCCTCCGGGTCCGCTGGGCCCGCCCGGCCTGCGATGGAACGAAGCGAATAGCTCGCTTCCGGCCGCGGAGGCGGAGAGAGAATGTCGAGCGGCCGGGCGGGGGCTCGTGACCAGCTCGCCGTCGAGGATCTCCGCGACCAGGTGCTCTGGCACCGCGAGGAGATCGTCATACGTGGCACGCCTTCTCGCGGGCTCGGTCATGGCGCAGATGAGCGTAGCATGGGCTCGAGAGGGCTCGAGAGGGCTCGAGAGGCCTCGCGGCTGCGCCGAGCCCAGGCCTGCGGTAGGCTGAGCGGGTCGCGTCATGAGCCAGTCCGAGCGGCGTGGAGCAACCCTCGATGACTTCTGGGTGATCCCGGAGGGCGAGCGGCGCCATGAGCTGATGGCCGGCGAGCTGTTCGAGAAGGCCGCGCCGAGCGGCGAGCACGGCGCCGCTCAGGCCGGCATCGTCGGCGCCGTCCTCGGGCCGTTTCAGCGCAGGTCCGGTGGGGGTGGGGGAGGGGGTGGACCCGGCGGCTGGTGGATCGCCACCGAGGTCGAGATCCTGCTCGAGACCGGCGACGTGGTGCGCCCGGATGTAGTCGGTTGGCGGCGCGAGCAACGTCCGGAGCGGCCCACGGGCATTCCCGTCGATCAGCTCCCGGACTGGGTGTGCGAGGTCGTGTCACCGAGCAGCGCCACCCACGACACGGTCAGGAAGCTCCGCCTCTACCACCGCGTCGGGATCCCTCACTACTGGGTCGCAGATCCGCGAGACGCGACCCTGACGGTGATGCGCTGGAGCTCGGACGGCTACATCACCGTCTTGCGGGCGGAGCGGCACGAGGTCGTGCGCGCAGAGCCCTTCGAGGCGATCATGATCGCCGTCGGCGTGCTGTTCGGGGATGACCCGCGAGACGAGCCGCGAGACGAGCCGCGAGACGACCCGCGAGACGAGCCGCGAGACGACCCGCGAGACGACCCGCGAGACGAGCCGCGAGACGACTCGCCGAGCGACGGCTCGGAGTGACCTCGCGGAGAAGATCGCTGTTCGCGGGCTCGGTCCGGAGCCAGAGCAGGGCGTGGGCGACGTGCTCCGGCACCTCGCGGAGGAGCTCGCTCACGCCCGCGACAAATAGTTCTCGGGCACGAACACGTTTCGAATCCTGAACGGCGCGGGTGACTCCGCCATCAGACGCACGCGCATCTCGTACGACCGCGCGGGGAACGCGAAGAAGGGCTCGGGGCTGCCGACGTGGGCGACCCACTCGGGCGTGGGCGTTCCTGTCTCCCGGCAGAGCGCGCTGACCACGGCGGCGACCAGCGCCTCCAGGCCTCCGGACGAGCGGATAGGGTCGGCGACGAGCTCGGCGCGCTCCACGGGGGAGGCCCGCCGGAATTCATCGACGAACGCATTGATGAAGCGCTGGTAAGCGTCGCCCGCGGCTTTCGCCCGTTCGAGGCACTCAGTCGCTGTCATCGAGCACTTCCTCCAGCAGAAGGCGGGTACGAACCGGGAGACGCTCCGGCGGATAGTAAGCTAGCACGACCGCCAGAGCGTCGGCCGACGTGTGCAGTCCGAGCGCCTGCGCGAGCGTGCGGATGTCGCCCGCGCGCGGCTTCGATCTGCTCGCGAGTGAGGAGCGGCATCGCCCGATTGTCGTGGACCGAGGGAGCGAAGGCTAGCTCACTCGAGGAGCCGGTTCGAGCAGCCGGTTCGAGCAGCCGGTTCGAGCAGCCGGTTCGAGCAGCCGCTTGCCTGCCCGCGCCTCCCCGCGTAGATTTCAGCCATGGCCGCAGCAGATCTGGACGCGCTCGTTGAGAAGCTGCGGCGTCTGGCGCCGACCGAGCTGGCGCGTGTAAAGGCCCTGGTAGACGGGATGCCCGAGGCCGGTAAGCGCCCGAGTCGGTTTCGAGCGCTCTCCGGCGTATTGTCTCCGGAAGACGCCGAGTCGATGACCAGGGCGGCCGAAGAGTGCGAGCGGATCGACCACGGTGCCTGGTAGCCTGCTACCAGACACGAACGCGTTCATCGCCCTGCTGCGAGGCGACCCGATCGTTGTCGATATGCTGGACTCGGCGTCGGAGGTGGTGTTGTCCGCCGTCGTGCTCGGCGAGCTCACTTACGGGGCGATGAACTCGCGCGCGACCGACGCGAACCTGAAGCGGCTCCAGGACCTTCGCGCGGAGTGCCGGTTCGCGCCCGTGGACGAGGCCGTTGTCACGTCCTACGGGCAAGTCCGGCTGGCACTGAAGCAGAAGGGACGCCCAATCCCCGAAAACGACATCTGGATCGCCGCAACTGCGATCGCGAACGGCGCCGTGGTACCTACCGAGGATCTGCACTTCCGCGAGATCGAAGGCCTCGTGCTGGCGCAGTTTCGCTAGCTCGTCGGGAGCGCGTGGCGCGAGCGAATGGACGCGCAGCGGCGCGTGCGCCGCCCGAAAGCAGCCACGGCCCGATTCTGCTCACCCCGGGATCTTCGGCGTGCAGTAGCCGCCCAGGCACGTCGCGCCGGCGCCCGCGCAGCAGTCGGCGGACGTGGTGCACTTGTCGCCGACCTGCGAGCAGCCGCTCTTGTCGCCGCAGACCTTGCCCGCGCTCGGATCGCTGGCGTTCTGCGGGATGCAGAAGCCCTCGCAGCACTCGTCGCCGGTGTCGCAACTGCTGCCCTTGGGCTTGCAGGGATCGAGGGCCCAGAAGCCGCGCTCGTTCTTGCTCTCCGTTTGGTTGGGCAAGTAGAAGGGCGGGTGGCTCGGATCGCCGCTGGCGCCCGGGGAGACCGCGAAGACCCAGAGCTGCTTCCGCACCTGGCCGCCCTGGTACACGTTGCCGTACTCGCGGATGCTGGTGAACACGACCCAGTAGTAGCCGCCGGCGGGGATGGGCAGCGCGAAGGGCTCGTAGTTGTGATCCTCGTCGCTCGGCACGTTGCCCTTGTTGGCCAGAGTGAGCTCGAGGTGCGCCTTGGTCGCGACGTCGATGAGGTTGAGGCGACCGTCGGCGGCGCCGTAGGTGCCGCTGGCGTCAGCCGTGGCGAGCATACCGCCGTGCCCCGCGTAGAACTTCTGAGATTCCTGGAGGACGATCAGGTTCGAGTCGGGCAGGAACGTCGAGTACTTGGTGACCTTGCCGCTCGCGCCGTTGTCGAGCACGACTTGGCGGTTCGTGAAGGTGAGGGTGCCCGCGGGGCCGGCGGTGTCGTCGATGGCGACGTCCATCACCTGAATGGAGCGGATGACCGAGCCGGGCGGGCTGGGCTCGCCGTGGCCCTGGGTGAACGCCAGGCGCTTGTTGTCGTGGGAGAACGCCGGGAGGTACGCGCTGACGCCGGCGCCGAGGCCGACGACCGTGGCGGCGTCGAGCTTCTTGCCGGTCACGTCCACGCGCCAGGCCAGTTGGTTCACGCCGCCCCAGAAGTCGTTCTGGCTGCGCATCACGTACTTGCCGTCGGGCGTCCAGGAGCCGAAGGAGAGGCCGCGGGAGTCGCCGCCCAGGTTCGGAGGAGACTGGGAGATTTGAGTCGCCGTGCCGGTGAGATCGACCTGGTAGACGCCGCTCTCCGCGCTCTGCTGGTTCACCTCCGCGCCGGTGGAGAGCATCTTGCCGTTCGCCGAGACGGCGTGGCACACGACGCAGCCCTGCTTGACCTGGGTGGCGGCGCCTTGGTTTCCGGGTCGGGCGGCCCAGAGGCCCGTGTGCGGGGCCTCGTAGGTCATGTAGTAGACCACGCCCTTCAGCGAGCCGGCCGCCGCGGTGAGCCCGATGGCGTAGGGGCCGTAGGCCTGGCCGCTGGCGGCCTTGGTGATCTCGACGGCGACCTTGCCGCCCGCCGCGGTGGCGAGGGCCGCGTTCCAGATGTCCTGGGGAGGCGTGAAGCGCGGGGTGGCGGGGGTGGCGACCTTGTAGAAGCCCTCCCAGCTGAAGCCGGGCGTCGAGAGCTTCACCTTCGCGTCCACCGGCGCCACGCTGCCGGCGCTGATCATGAGCAGAGGGGCGAGGATGCCCTTCGGCATCACGGTCTGATCGTAGGGGTAGAGGAACTTGCTCGGAGTGGGGCCGGGATCGGCGCCGGGCGCGCCGCCGAGCGCGGCCTTGTTGGCGGGGTCGATGCCGGTGTCCACGTCCTCGCTGAGCAGGACGTTGACGGCGAGCTGCGCGGTCGCGGTCTTGCCGCCGTAGCTCGCGGTGACGGTGACGTTGCCGCCGATGATGCCGGCGTTCGTCGCGGTGCCCGTCGCGTCGATGTTCGCGATGTCGGTGTCCGAGATCGTCCAGGTCGCGCTGACCTGGCTCTGGCCGGCGAGCGCCTTGAAGCTCTGAGCTTGCGGCGTGCCCTTGGCGGTGACGGTGAGGGTGGCGGTCGCGGGCTCGACCTTCAGATCTTCGACGGCGCCGTCCAGGTTGATGCCGCCGCCGCTGCCCGCCGCGCCGGTGCCGTTGCCGCCGCTGCCCTTGCCACCGCTGCCGGCGTTCGACGCGGTGCCGCCGTCGTCACCGCCGCCGCAACCGACGAACGCGGCGAGCACGCAGGCGACGATCAGAAGCAGGAGGCGGGTGCGGCGTTGCATGAGCACGAAGATAGACCTCGCAGGTCGGCGACACGAGAGTCTGCCGGGAGGGCGGCTTTTTGCAGTGAGGGTGGTCGGGGTCGCCGCTGGTGTCCCCGACCTTCATTCCATCCCTAGCTCGCGTCGCAGCCAGCCGATGTCACCGCGCATCTCGGGAGGCGCTTGGGACTCCATCAGCTCGATCTCGCGCAGGAGCACGTCGAGCCCGGCGCGCCCCGCCTTGTTCTTCGCGGCGGAGCGGGGCGTCTTGCCGCCCAAGGCGGGCACCGGCGTGTCGAGCCACTCGCGCATGTGGCGAGCCTTCAGCTCGTGGAGCACGGCCAGGGCCTCGGGCGGCAGCGGCTGCGACGCGCTCGGGTTGCGCCGGCGCGAGGGCCTGGCCAGGTCCGCCGGCGATCCGGAAAGCCGCGTGGCCCAGCTCGGGGCGGCGCTCGGCAAGCGCCGGACCTGAGCCACGACCGCCCAGCTACTCAGTGCACTGAGTAGATTTACTCAGTGGCTGGAGCTACCTTGCGGGAGAGATGGCCCGGATCGAGCGCGCGGCTTCTTCGGGGCCGAACCGCTCGGTTGGCTGAAGCACGCCTGAGCCTGCTCGTGCCCCGGGTGTTGGCCTCGCTGCCGCACGGCCGGCTCGAAGGCGTCCGTGAGCAGGCGGATCAGCGCGCCGGACACGCCGCCGAGCAGAGCCGGGATCGGGCCTGCGCGCAAAGCCGGCTTCACATCCCGAGCCGGGGCGGCGTCGCTGGGCGTCGCCAGCTTCCACGGCGGGGCGGTCCGGCGTCAATCGCACGCCGCGCGCCTCGCCTTGACGGCGTCCGGCTCGCCGCGCCAGGCTTGTCGGCGTGGCCATCTGCGCCGACGATCCCGAGGCCGAGGGCTTCCCCCGCGCGCCGTCCGAGGAGGAGTGGGCGCGGATGAGCGAGGCCGAGCGCGCGGCGTGTCTGGACTTGCTGCCCGCCCACATGAGCGACGTCGAGCTGCTGCCGCCGGAGGGCGACTTGCACCGCGACGCCAAGAGCGACGCGCTCGACGTGCTCAGGGAGTTCTTCCGCCGGACCGGACAGAAGGTGTACGTGGCGGCGGATCTGACCGTGTACTACCCGGCGGAGCGGCGCTTCTCGCCGGACGTGCTGGCGGTGATCGGCGCCGAGCCTCACCCGCGCATGAAATGGGTGGTGAGCGCGGAGGGCAAAGGGCTCGCTTGGGTGCTCGAGGTGCACGTGGCGGGGGAGCGGCGCAAGGACATGGAGCGCAACGTGGCGCTCTACGCGCGCCTCGGCATCCCGGAGTACTTCATCTACGACCGCGGCCGCCAGCGGCTCAGCGGCTTCGCGCTGCCCGAGCCCGGCGCGAAGCAGTACCGTCCGATGGTCCCGCAGAATGGGTTCTTCAGCTCCAGGGTGCTCGGGCTCGAGCTGCGGGTCGAGGACGGACGCGTGCGCTACTACCACGGCAACGCGCAGCTCCTGGACGCTCCCGAGCTGATCGCGAAGCTCGAGCGACTCTCGGAGCAGCAGGCCGAGCGCGCGGAGGAAGCAGCCCGGCGCGCGGAGGAAGAAGCCCGGCGCGCGGAGGAAGAAGCCCGGCGCGCGGAGGAAGAAGCCCGGCGCGCGGAGGAAGAAGCCCGGCGCGCGGAGGAGGAAGCGCGGCGCGCGGAGGCGCTGGCTCGGAGGGTCGCGGAGCTCGAGGCGGAGCTCGCCAAGCGTCGAGGCTGACTTGCCGCGAAACCTCAGCGGATCAGCCGACCGCCACCGCGCCCGACTCGATGATCCGCTCGTCGACGGTGAGCAGGGTCAGCGCGTGACAGCGTGCCGTCGCCGCGATGATCTGATCCACCGGATCCGACGGGAAGCGCGCCCCGAGTCGCGTGCTCTCGACCGCAATCCGCGCGCTGAGTGGGAGGACTGCGAAGCCAGGATGCGCTTCGAGCTCCGCCAGGCTCTCGTCGATGGTCTGATCGAGCTCGATGCGGCGCCGCTCGACGAGCTTGGCGATCTCCCACAGTGAGATTGCGGACAGGCCAACCGGCGTACCGCTCCGCTCCGCGCGCTCGAGGACGCGCGCGTGCGCCCGGGTGAGCCGGCGGTCGTCGGTGAGCCACCAGACCGCGACGTGTGTGTCCAGGAGGTGTTTCACCGATTCGCCTCGAAATCGGCCGTCCAGTCCACGTGGACGATGTCTCCGCGGACCCGGGCCACGCCCCTCCACGCACCGCGCAGCGAGGTCCGCGCCCTGGCCATGGGCACGAGTCGTGCGACCGGCTCGCCGTGTTTGGTGATCACGACCTCGGCGCCGCTCTCGCGGACCTCGTCGAGGAGGCCGAGGCAACGGGCTTTGAACTCGCTGGCGGCTATTTTGCGGGGGGCTACCATGCCTGGAGCTTAGGTTTGACCACCTGACTGGTCAATTGGTCCTGGCCGACCCCGGAGCGTTGCCTCACGCGCACGCGCTGCCGGTCCGCGCTCGGCCCGGGTGCGTGGCGGCGATCTCGCGCACGCGCCGCCGGAGCTCGGAGATGGCGACGGGCTTGGGCAGGACGCGGTCGGCCATCTGGGCCGAGAAGGCCTTGGCCTCCGCGGTGAAGGCGCCGCCGGTGGTGAACAGCACGCGCTCGGCCAGCTTCGGGAAGCGCTCGCGGATCTGATCGTAGAGCTCCATGCCGGAGGTGCCGGGCATCATCAGATCGGTCACGATGGCGTCGAAGTCGTCGCCGCGCTCGAGGTGCTCGAGGGCCTCCACCGCGGAGACGCACAGGCTGAGGTCGAAGTGCCGGCGCAGCGGGCGGGACAGGGCGCGGAGCAGGCTCGCTTCGTCGTCCACCAGCATCACCCGCAGCCGCCCGTCCGGCGCGGGGGTGGAGCGCGCGCGGCGCGACAGGCGCAGCGGCTCCGTCACGGCCTCGGCGGGCGGGAGCAGGACGCGGAAGGTCGTGCCGACCCCGACCTCGGTCTCCACCTCGATGTCTCCGCCCAACGCGCGGATCGTCTGCCGGCAGATGCTCAGGCCGAGACCGGTGCCCTCGCCGACCGGCTTGGTGGTGAAGAACGGATCGAAGATGCGCGGCAGGATCTCGGGCGCGATGCCCGAGCCGGTGTCCGCCACCTCGCAGACCACCCGGTTCGCTACCGGATCCGCGTAGGTGCGCACGCGGATCTCGTTGGTCTCCGCCGTACCGTTGGGCAGCGCTTGGCTGGCGTTGACCAGCAGGTTCAAGAAGACCTGCGCCAGCTCGGCTTCGCCGGCGACCACGTAGAAGTCACCCTGGTGGTCGAGGGAGACCCGGGCGCGGTGCCGGATCTCGTTGCCGCTCATGGTGATGGCGGAGTGGAGCGCCTCGCCGAGGCTCACGGTGGTGCGCTCGACGCCGGCGCGGGAGAACCCGGCCAGGGCCTGTACGATGTCGCGGATGCGGCGAGCACCCTGGAGGGTCTCCTCGACGAGCAGGCGAGGCTCGGCCCCGGGGATCTCCTTCCGCAGCTCCTCGAGGTTGGCGACCATGTACGCGAGCGGGTTGTTGATCTCGTGCCCGACTCCGGCGGCCAGCGTGCCGACCGCGACCATGCGGTCGAGCTCCATCATGCGCGCGGTGAGCTCGTTCCGCTCGGTCACGTCCCGGGCGATGAGCGCCTGGGCGGGCGCGCCGTCGAACTCGATGGGCACGCAGCGGATCTCGGCGGTGATGCCGCGGTTGCGCGCGTTCAAGCGCAGCTCCGCCGGGTCGCTGCCGTCGCGGATCTGGCGCAAGCGCGCGCGATCGGCGTGGTGGACCAGTCGGCCGGCGCTGAGCCCGCTCAGGCTGTCGTCGGGGCCGAGGCCGAGCAAGCGCGCGAGCGCGGCGTTGATGTAGAGGATGCGTTCGTCCGACAAGACGGCGATGGCGTCCGGCAGGCTCTCGATCAGCGCCTTCGAGTTGCGTTCGCTGCGGATCAGCGCGAGCCGCGCGGCCTGCTCTGCCGTCGCGTCGTGCAAGATGGCGATGGCGCCGCGCCGGTCACCCGGCGGACCGAAGGGCGTGAGCGTCCAGGCCACCTGCACCTCGCGCTGGCCGGAACGCAGCCCCGCGGGCACGGTGGTCACCACGCGACCTCGGGTCGCTTCGGCGAGGGCTGCGGCGAGCGTGCGCTCGTCGGCGGGGGCGACCTGGATCAGATCCCAGAGCGAGCGCCCCACGGCCTCGGTCTCGGGCACGCCGGTCAGCGCGGCCGCCACGGGGTTCCAGAGCCGCACGCGCTGGAGCGAGTCGAGGAGCACCACGCCCTCGCCGATGGAGGCGACCACGTCGTGGTGCAGCGCCTCGAGCTCGCGCTGGCGGGAAACCGCCGAGCGCACCGCGTGCTCGGTCGTGGCCAGGGCGTGCATGTAGTGGCGGACGTCGTGGGAGACGAGCGCGACGGCGAAGGCCAGGAAGCCGTACTCGACGGTGGAGAGCGGGAGCTGCCGGCCCAAGACGTTCGTCACCGTGGTGTGCAGGGCATCCGCTGCCCAGAGCCCGATGCCCAGCTGATAGTGGCGGGCCTCGGAGCGGCGCTCCGGCGGCGCGCGGGTGGAGAGCCAGAGGCCGAGCAGCAGGAGCGCGATCCCGGTCGCCTGGAGCGCGCCGACCGCCGGGGTCTGCACGCGCCGCCAGAATATCCCGTCGCCGAGCCAGGGCTCGACAGGACGCATCGAGCGAACGACCCAGGGGGAGATGGTCAGTGCGGTGACCGCCAGCCAGAACGCGCCGAGCAGGGCGTGCGCCCGGGGAGTGGCGCGGCCCGTGACGAGCAGGATCCAGGCGATGCCCGCGCAGCTCGCCGTGGTGAGCGCGGCGCCCTCGAAGCGGGTGAGGATCAGCGCCGCGTCGTGGCCGACGTTGTAGTGGACCGCCATCAAGGCCGCGTAGGTCGCGGCCATCGCGCCGATCACGGCCATCCAGAGGTGCTCCCGGTGACCCGGCCGCCGCGCGAAGAGCCAGAGCTCGTACGCGCACAGGAGGACGCCGGCGCCGGCGACCGCGGCGTCACCCAGGGAGAGCGGAGACACGGAGGTCAATGCTGAAAGCTACGGCCCCGTAGCCCGGCGTTGAAGTCGCAGAGTTTGCGCGCGCGAGGTGGGAGGGGGTCGCACCGATCTGCGCGGGGGCGCTTCAGCTCGAAACAGGGCGGCCGTTTTCGTCGAGTGGAGCCATGCCCCCGACCGATCGCCGCCCGAGCACGCTCGCCCCGAGCCCGACCCATTCCATCGCGCCGATCCTGAGCATCTTCACCCTGCGCCCGAAGAGCGTGACCCTGAAGCCGAGCGTGCGTCCGGTGGTGCGCCCGCGCCGGACGGTGTTCTTCGTCGCGTTGCTCGCGCTCTCCGCGTTGGGGCTGCTGGGCTGGCAGCTGGCGAAGCCTCCGGAGCCCGATCGCGGGTTGCCCGTGGTCTTCGTCAACGGCGCGCCCAAGGAGAAGACGACGGATCGCGGCAAGCCCGAGCGCTGGGCCAACGCACCGGTGAGCGTGAAGCTGGACGCCTCCCTCCAGAAGCTCGGACCCGGGGCCAGCTCGGCGGTGCAGGCCGGGTTCGGTGCCTGGCTCGAGACGGACGCCTCGCTGCCACCGGTGACCTTCGACACCACCAGCGGCGCGAAGCCCGGCCTCGAGCCGGACGGTGTGAACGCGGTGCTCTTCGCGCCCATCGAGCTGGCCGGCCACAAGAAGGATCTGGCGCTGACCGTCAGCTTCGTGGACGCGGAGACCGGACGCATCCTCGAGTCCGACATCGTGATCAACTCGAAGAAGCCCTTCGCGGTCCTGGGCGGTGGCGCGAGCCCGCATCACGGGGACGACGACGACGACGGGTTCGACGCGCACGAGGCGCCCGGCTGCGACGGCGCATACGACTTGCAGAGCGTGGTGGCGCACGAGGCCGGCCACTTCTTCGGCCTCGGGGAGGACCACGAGGATCCCGCGACGACGATGTTCTACAAGACCGGCAAGTGCGAGCTCCGGAAGCGCGATCTGGAGCCGCCGGACCGCACGGTCATGGTGAGCCTGTATCGCCACCCGGCGCCCGAGAGCGCGGCGACGGACACCGGCGGCGGCTGCGGTGGGGCGAGCGTGGCGCGCCGGGATGCGCCGCTCTGGCAAGTCGCGCTGATGCTCGCGCTGACCGCGGCGGCCTGGGTGCGGCGGCGGAGGGTCACGTCGTGACGACCCACTCCCACCCGACGGACCTCTTGCCCCTGGTCGGGCTGGGTGCCGAGCAGCCCTGGCCGAGGGGCGCCGCGCGGCTGGACCTGGCCGGCTGCGTCGCGGGGCGCGAGCTCTGGAGCGCGTCGAGCGACGACGGCGAGCGCTTCTCCGTGATGACCTTCGCCGCGGAGCCGAGCCCCGACGAGCTTGCCGAGCTCGAGCGGGTCGCCGCTGGGTTGGGTGACCTCGGTGACGTCCCCGGGGTGGTCCGCGTGCTCGAGGCCAACGTGCGGCGCGGCTACCTCCGCCTCGAGCCCATCGTCGGGATCCTGCACGATCTGCCAGCCCTGGGGCTGAAGCTGGAGCGCAAGCTCGAGCTGTTCCGCGGGCTCGCGGCGGTGGTGATCGAGCTGCACTCGCGGGGGCGGAGCCACGGTGGCTTGTGCCCGGGCGTGGTCGGTCTCGACGAGGACCTCGGGCCGCGGCTGCTCGATCCCGGTGGCCAGGCGCCGGCCTCCATGGAGACGCGCCTGTACGCTGCGCCAGAGGTGCTGGACGGGGGCGGCGGCGACGCGCGCTCCGACGTCTACTCCCTGGGTCGTCTGCTTGCTTTCCTGTTGCTCGCGGCTGACCCGCCGCTGGAGACGGCGCTGGTGCCGCACCTGGGCTGTCTGGCCCGCGCACCGGCGGGTCTGTCCCGCATCGTGCGGCGCGCCACCTGCGTGGAGCCCCTCTTGCGCTACTCGAGCGTCGAGGCCCTCCTGCGCGACGTCGAGCGCTACGGCGACTACGAGAACGTCGGTCTGCTGCTGCCGAACGCGGCGGAGCAGAACTTCACCGGGCTCAGCACGCCGCCGGGGACCCCGCCGCGCGCCGCGTTGCCGCCGCCCGTACCCGCGCCGGCGCCGCCGTCCGGGCGAAGGCGCCTGGGCATGGCCACGGCCTTCGCCAGCGTGGGCCTCTGCGCGCTGGCGACGCTGTTCACCAGCCCCGTGACGAGCGCGAATCGCTGGCTGGCGCGCCGAGAGCTCGAGCGCGCGGCGCCAGCGGAGCGCGGTGCCGCCGTGGGGCGGCTGCTCGCACTGGGCGATCGGGATCTCGGCGGAGTTAGCTTCGAGGGCGCGGATCTGTCGGGAGCGACCTTGAGCTTCGCCGACCTCGCCGGAGCGAAGCTCGGCGGTGCCAACCTGAATCGAGCCGACCTGGCCGGCGCGAACCTGGACGGGGCGAGCGTGAGCTCGGTGTCCGCGCTGGGCGCCGACTGGTCCGGTGCGAAGCTGGACGGTGCGGTCGGGCTCGAGAGCGTGCGCTGCGACGACGAGACGCTGCCGCCCGAGGGCTGGGAGTGCCGCGCCGGGCTGTTCACCAAGGAGGCGCCATGAGGGCGAGGGGATTCTCGCTGGTCGAGCTGATGGTCACCGTCGGGATCGCGGGCGTGCTCGCCACGACGGCGACGCACGGCGTGCGAAAGTACGTGCTGGCGTCTCGCGCCGCCGAGGCGCGGAACAACGTCGGGCAGATGGCCAAGGACGCGAGCACGGCCTACGCGCGCGAGAGCATGGCGGGCACGGTCCTCGCCACCAAGAGCAAGGTCCAGAGCCAGAGTCGCCTGTGCGTCACGGCCACCCGCACGGTGCCGCAGAACGCCAAGTCGATCAAAGGTCAGAAGTACCAGTCGAGCCCGGCCGAGTGGGCCTACGACCAGAAGACCGCCGGCAAAGGCTTCGCGTGCCTGAAGTTCTCGGTCTCCGGGCCGCAGCACTTCCTCTACCGCTACAAGACCTCGACGACCAACGTCGCCAACGCCGGCAAGGTGAACGCCACTTTCGACGCCGTCGCGCAAGGGGACCTGGACGGCGACGGCGTGCTCAGCGAGATCAAGCTCAGCGGCAAGATCGTCCAGGCCGGCAAGGGTTCGGTGCTGGTCGTGGCGCCGGCCATCACGGAGACGAACCCGGAGGAGTGAGCGTGCTGGCCGGCAGGGTGAGCACGAACTCCGCCCCCGGACCCGGCCCCGAGAGGCGCACGTCCCCTCCGTAGGAGCGCACCAGCCCGCGCGTCACGGCGAGCCCGACCCCGTTGCCCCGTGAGCCCTTGGTGGTGAAGAAGGGCTCGAAGATCTTGTCCGCCAGCTCCAGCGGAACCCCGGGGCCGCTGTCACAGACGCTGAGGAGGACGTCGCGGTTCGTGCGCGCGCAGCTGACCGACACCCGCCCCTTGCGATCCGAGGCGTCCACGGCGTTCATCAGCAGGTTCAAGACGGCGCACTCGAGCTCCTGGCGGCGGCCGTGGACGGTGCAGTCGCTCTCGACCTCGAGGGCGATGTCGCACTGGTGGCCCCGGGCGAACAGGGAGGTGAGCCGAACGCAGTCGCGGGCGACGCCAGCGAGATCCACGTCCGCTGCCGGGAATTCCGAGGGGTTCTTCCCGGCGCGAGCCATCAGGTCCGTGGCGAACTCGGTCAGGCGCCCGAGGGATTCCCGCACGTCCGCGAGCGCCTCGCTGGCATCCGGGTCCCCGCGCGCGGCCGGCTCGACGAACTCCAGGTTGGTCTTGGCCGCCCCCAGCAGGTTGCGCATGTCGTGGGCGATGGCGCCCGTGACCACGGAGAGGGTCGCGGCGTTCTGAGCGCGGGCCAGCGCGGTTGCAGAGGCGGCGAGCTCCGCCTTCGCGCCGATCAGCGCGCGGTAGTCGCGGTGGACGAGCCAGCCGAGGGCGAGCGCCGTGACGCCCACGAACCCGATGCCCTTCAGCGTCTCGATCAACGCGTGATCGTGCGGATCGAGGGCGACCTCGCCGACCAGCAGGCTGGAGGCGACGATGTACGCCGCGGCCGCCAGGCCGTAGCCCAGCGCGACCTTGCAGGCCTTGCGCTTCGCGGTGCCAGCGGAGTCTTCCACGGGGACCTCACGGAGTGACGGCACGGTCGCGGGTTCCTTTAGGGTGAATCCAGCACTTCGCGCACCTTGTGGGCGAGCGCCTCCGGCGTGACGGGCTTCTGCAGGAACGCGACCCCCGAATCGAGCACGCCGTGGTGCAAGACCGAGTTCTGCGTGTAGCCGGACATGTACAGGACGCGGAGCGTCGGGCGCTGCGCGCGGAGCCGCTCCGCGAGCTCCTTCCCGCCGATCCGCGGCATGACGAGATCGGTCAAGAGCAGGTGAATGCTCGCGCCGTGCTGCTCCGAGATCAGCAGCGCGTCGCCGGCGCTCTGCGCCTCGAGCACGTGGTAGCCGAGCTTGCTCAGGATGGTGCGGCAGAGCGCGCGCACTCGAGCGTCGTCCTCGACCAGGAGCACCGTCTCCGAAGCGGCCCGCCGGGACGACGGCGGCGCGCTCGGCGCCAGCGACTCGGCTGGCCCCTCGGCGCGCGGGAAGTAGAGCTTGAAGGTCGTCCCTTTTTCCGGCTCGCTGTAGACCCAGATGTTCCCGCCGCTCTGGCGCACGATGCCGAACACGGTGGAGAGCCCGAGCCCGGTGCCGCGGCCCACCTCCTTGGTGGTGAAGAAGGGCTCGAAGATGCGGGCGCGGGTCTCGGCGTCCATGCCCTCCCCGGTGTCGGTGACCGCCAGCAGCACGTGCGGCCCGGCGCTCGCTTCCACGTGCTCGGCGGCGTAGGCCGAGTCGAGCTCGACGTTGGCGGTCTCGATGGTGAGCTTCCCGCCGCGCGGCATGGCGTCGCGGGCGTTCACGACCAGGTTCAGAATCACCTGCTCGAGCTGGGTCGCGTCCACCAGCACCGTACCGAGGGCCGGCGCGAGCAGCACCGTGAGCTCGACGTCCTCGCCGATGAGACGGCGCAGCATGCGCTCGATGCCTTGCAGGACCTCGTTCAGGCTCACTCGCTTCGGCTGGAGCACCTGCTGCCGGCCGAAGGCCAGGAGCTGACCGGTGAGCTCCGCCGCTCGCTTCCCCGCCGCGCGGACTTCTTCCAGGTCCGCCCGCGTCGGATCGGCGGCCGGCAGCGCGGCGAGCAGCAGGTCACTGTAGCTGATGATGATGGACAAGAGGTTGTTGAAGTCGTGCGCCACGCCGCCGGCCAAACGCCCGACGGCTTCCATCTTCTGCGCCTGACGGAGCTGCCCCTCGAGCTTGCGCTGGGCGGTCATGTCGCGAATGACACTGAGCGCCACCGGGGAGCCGTCGAGGGTGGACGCGGACAGCGAGATCTCGACGGGGAGCTCCGTTCCGTCCCTGCGGAGGGCGACGAGCGCGCGCCCGGCGCCCAGCCTTCGGGGGGCGGGCTCCGCAAAGAAGCCTGCGCGGCTCGCAACGTGTCTCTCACGGGCTGCCGGCGGGAGCAGCGCCTCGAGGGGCTCACCCGCCAGCGTGCCGGGCTCGTAGCCGAAGATCCGCTCGGCCTCCGGGTTGGCGTAGCGGATCTTGCCGTCGAAACCGACCGCCAGGATGGCGTCCGGTGCCGCAGCGGCCAGGTCGCGGAACATCTGCTCGCTGTGACGGAGGGTGTCCTCGCTCTGCTTGCGCGCGCTGATGTCGCGCGAGAAGATGCAGACCCCCGCGGAGACCGGGACGAAGCGGAGCTCGAACCAGGCCTTCTGCCCGTCCGGGTACTCGAACTCGTTCTCGAGCTCGGCCTGGGTGCGCTCGGTCAGGCAGGTCTGGAGCACCCGGTACATCGGCGTCTGGTCGATGCCCGGGAAGCACTCGACCATGCGGCGGCCGAGCAGGTCTTCCTTGGACCGCCGGGCGTGGGTGGCGACGGCGTCGTTCAGGTACAGGTAGCTGCCGTCGGGGGCGATGACCTGGCAGCCATCGGTCAAGTTGTCGAGCACGTCGCGGATCAGATCGAGCATGGTTCCCCCTGAGGACTCCCTTTCGAGGCACGCCGGCGGTCGAGCTGACGTGACGGTTGCTGTGCCGGGCCCGAGCTCCCGCTGCTTCCTCTGCCGGGTTCGATCGAATACGGTACTAGTTCGGATGGAAGGCGGACTCCAGAAGATCGACATCGATGCAGCGCTATCGGTCATCGTCGTGCCCCAACGGGGCGCGAGCGGGTCCGTGGTGGACTGGCAGTACGCCGAGGTGTCCGGTCCGGTGCTGGAAGTCCTGGGCAAGGGTCGCGACGAAGTGTTGGGTCACCGGCTGTCCGAGGTCGTCCCCGAGCAGTTCGCGACCTTGCACGCGCTCTGGTCGCGGGCGCTCGCCTCCGGTGAGCCCGGATCCATCCGGCTCGAGCACGGGCCCTTCAGCTTCGTGGTCAGCGCCCTCAGCCTGGGCGACCGGGTGGCCTGCACCGCGGTGGACGTGACGTCGCTGCACGAGAGCGAGGCGCGGTATCGCCTGCTCGCCGATCACGTGCAGGACGTGATCTGGGTCTTCGACCTCGGCCTCGGTCGCATGACCTACGTGAGCCCGTCGATCACGGCGCTCCGCGGGCTCAGCGTGGAGGAAGCGTTGGCCGAGCCCTTCGAGCGCTCCTTGACACCGGAGTCGCTGACGGAAGTGATGAGCCTGCTCGCGCGCGTGTTCGAGCCGGGATCACCGGACCGGCACGTCGGCATCTTCGACCAGCCGTGCAAGGACGGCTCGATCAAGCACGTGGAGATCACGACCACGCTGGTGCGCGACGAAGCAGGGCGGCCGGCAAAGGTGGTCGGCGTGTCCCGGGACGCGACCGAGCGCATCGCCGCCGAGCGCGCGCGGCTGGTCAGCGAGAAGTACCTGAGCGCCATCTTCGACCTGACGCTGGCGGGGCTGATCGTCGTGCGGCTCTCGGACCAGCGCCTGGTCAGCGTCAACGACGCCTGGCTCCGGCAGATCGGCTGGACCCGCCAGGAGGTCATCGGCAAGACCACGCTGGAGCTCGGCCTCTACCCGCGGCCGGAGGAGCGGCAACGCATCTACGAAGCGCTCGACGACGGCGGCGTGGTGCTGCCGATGGAGACGCACCTGCGGCGCAAATCCGGGGAGGAGGCGCTGTTCCTGCTCACCGCCAGCACCGCCGAGATCGGCGGCGAGAGATGCGCCATCGGCGCCTGGCACGACATCACGGCGCTGCGCCAGGCGGACGACGCCCTGCGTCGCAGTGAAGAGCGCTTTCGGGCGCTGATCGAGATGTCCTCCGACATGCTGGTGCTGGTGGACGAGGGGGGGCGGGTGCTGTTCTCGAGCCCGTCCGTCACCGAGCGCCTGGGCTGGTCCGCGGCGGAGATCCTGGGGCAGCACACCACCGAGCTGGTCCACCCGGATGACGTCGCGAAGGTCAGCGAGCAGCTCGCCGCGTTGCTCCAAGAGTCCGGGGTCACCTCGAAGCTCGGCATGCGCCTGCGCCACAAACAGGGCTCGTTCCGGGTCGTGGAGTGCGACGCGCGAAACCTGCTGCACGAGCCCGCGGTGCGCGCCGTGGTCATCAACGCCCGGGACGTGACCGAACGCCAGCAGCTGGAGGACCAGTTCCGGCAGGCGCAGAAGCTCGAGAGCGTGGGGCGCCTGGCCGGCGGAGTGGCGCACGATTTCAACAACCTGCTCACGGTGATCCTGAGCTGCGCGAGCGCGCTGAAGGATGACCTGGCGGCCGGATTGCCCGGCAACGTCGAGGACGCCGAGGAGATCCACGCCGCCGGCCAGCGCGCGGCGGATCTCACGCGACAGCTGCTGGCCTTCGCGCGCAAGCAGGTCGTGGCCATGGTGCCCCTCGATCTGAACGCGGTGGTGCGCCAGAGCGAGAAGCTGCTTCGCCGCGTGCTCGGCGAGGACATCGAGCTCCTCGTGCGCCTTCAGCCGGGCCTGTGGAACGTGATGGGCGATCTGGGGCAGATCGAGCAGGCCATCATGAACCTGGCGGTCAACGCCCGAGACGCCATGCCGGACGGCGGCACGCTCAGCGTGGAGACGGCGAACGTGCGCCTGGACGAAGGCACCGAGTGGGTGCGGCTCACGGTGCGGGACACCGGCGCCGGCATCCCCGACGAGATCCGCGAGCACCTGTTCGAGCCATTCTTCACCACCAAGGCGGCGGGCAAGGGGACGGGGCTCGGCCTGGCCACTGTGTACGGCATCGTGCAGCAAGCGGGCGGGCGCGTGGAGCTCCAGAGCCAGCTCGGGCGCGGCACGACGTTCGAGCTGTCGTTCCCGCGGAGCTCGGGGCCGGTCCGGCCGGCGTCGGAGCTGCCGGCGGCCGCGCTCGACCGAGGCGACGAGCAGGTGCTGGTGGCAGAGGACGACGCGCCGGTGCGCGCCATCATCGTGCGCGCGCTCAGGCGTGCGGGCTACCGCGTGCTCGCCGCGCAGAACGGCGCCGACGCGCTGGCCATGGTGACCGAGATGCGGGCGAAGCCCGACCTGCTGATCACGGACGTCGTGATGCCCGGCATGGACGGTCGCACGCTGGTGGAGGCGGCGCGGCGGCAGCAGCCCGCGCTGAGGGTGCTCTACCTCTCGGGTTACACTCACGACATCATCACCGCGAAGGGCGTGAGCGAGCTGGGCATCGAGCTACTGGCCAAGCCCTTCACCGAGCGCGAGCTGCTCGGGCGGGTGCGGGTCATCCTGGACGGGTGAGATTTCAGCGGCCCGTGCCGACTCGTGGCGCTATGCTGCGTTCCCGAGCTTCATGGATTGCCTCCCGATCCTCCAGCGGCTCCTGGCCGAAGAGCCGCACGTCGAGCTCGCGGTGCTGTTCGGCTCGCGCGCCAGCGGTCGTGCCACCTCTGCAAGCGACGTCGACCTGGGCCTGCGGTTCGCACCCGACGCTTCTTCAGCCCAGCGTCAATCGCTGTCCAACGTGCTGGAGCGAGCGCTGGGCGCCCCGCTCGACCTGATCGATCTGGACGAGGCACCGCCGCTGCTGCGCATGGAGCTGGCACGGTCCGGCGTCGTCGTGAAGGAAGCGAAGCCGGGCAGCTGGACGAGCTTCCGCGCCAGGGCGATGCTCGACTGGTGGGATTTTGCGCCCTACGCACGGCGCATCCAGCGTGCGGCCATTGCTCGGCTGGACGGTTCCGAACGTGGTGCGCGCTGAGGTCGCCGGGCAGAAGATCGCGAAAGCCGAGGCGTGGCTGCGCGACGTGGAGGAGCTCCTCGCCGCGACTCCGGAGACCCTGCTCGAGGACGCGCGCCGCGCGGACCTGGCTGCGTTCTATCTGTTCCTCGCCATACAGGAGGCCATCGATCTCGCCGCGCACTGGATCGCCGACGCAGGTTGGCCCCCGGCCGACGACGAGGGCTCGACGTTCGACGTCCTGGCGGACCGCGGTGGCATCACGCCGGAGCTCGCGAGCGGCATGCGCGCGATCGTGCGCGTACGAAATCGCATCGCCCATGGCTACGCCAGCGTGGACCACCAGCGGATCCGCGCCGAGGCCCCCGCGGGCATCGCTACGCTGCGCGAGCTCTTCGCGGCGGTCGCTGCGGCGTCGCGCGCCTAACCCGCTCGAGCGGGCGGATGCGCGAGCGCGTCCACGCCGAGCTCAGAGAACAGCGCCACGCGGTCTCGCCCGCTCCCCTTGGCGGCGTACAGGGCGCGGTCCGCGCGGACGAGCAGCGAGTCCAGCGCTTCGCCGGGCTGGCGCTGCGCCACGCCGAAGCTGGCGGTCACCCGGAGCTCGGTGCCGCGGACGCTGGCGGCCCCGAGGCGCGCGCGCAGGCGCTCGGCGACCACCGCGGCCTCACTCTCGCTGGTGGCAGGCAAGACCACCAGGAACTCCTCACCACCGGCGCGGCCTGCCAGATCTTCGCGCCGGCAACACGCGGTCGCCACGCGGGCGACGTGACGGAGCACGCGATCCCCGGCGTCGTGACCGAAGCTGTCGTTCACTCGCTTGAAGTGATCGACGTCGAAGGAGATCACGGACAGCGGCACGCGCCGCCGGTCCGAGAACGAAGCGGCCATGCGGAGCGCCGTGATCAACCCGCGGCGATTCGCGATGCGGGTGAGCGGATCGGTGACGGTCATGCGCCGGACCCGGGCGTTGGCGGCCCTGAGCTCGCGGTTCTTGGCGGCCAGGTCCAGGTTGAGCTGCGCGAGCTGCTCCAGCATGTGCGCGCGCTCGACGACCACCGAGAGCGTGTTGGCGATCTCCTGGAAGACCTGCACGTGCGCCGCGTCGTAGCTGCCCTTCTTCAGGCTCGAGAAGAACAAGAATCCCACCGGGCGCCCGGCGGTGACGAGCGGGCAGGTCAGGCTCGAGCGCACGCCCTCGCTCAGGATCCTGCCCGTGGCTTCCGAGCTCGGGTGGCTGGCGTAGTAGGCCTCGAGGTCGTTGATGATGCGGGGCTTCTTCGTCTGGAGGATGCGCTCGAGGCTGGAACCCTTCATTGGCGCCGCGAAGCCGCGCTGGATCCCCTTGGCGTCGTATTCGGCCCGGGCCCAACGCGCCCGGAGCACCTGGTCGCCCTGCTCGAGCAGGGCCAGGCCGATGCGCTCGTAGGGGATGAGCTCGCGGAACGACTCGTAGACGTGATCCGCGATGTCCTCGAGGTACACGCCGGCGTTGATCTTCTCGGTCACGGCGCGGAAGACGCGGTCTTCGCGCGCGCGGAGCTGGAGGGACGTAGCCACGTCCACCGCGCGCAGCATCAGGCCCCGGAGGTCCGACGTTCTGGGCAGCTCGCTCATACCCGGGGAAGACGGCAAGTTGCCTTGGGCCTAAAGCATTCGGCGCGCCGTCCGTTACGTTTCGATGCGGTGGATACAATCGCTTTGGCCGAAGCTCCGGAGACGACGGGTCGCCCGTCGATCCAGCTCAGGATGCTGCTTCTCTCGGAGGTTCCGCTGCCTCTGCCGGCAGACTCCGCCGCGCCGGACAAGGCGCGGGATCTGGACGAGGCCCTGCTCCTGCTCGGCCAGAACCCCTACGACGCCGTGATCGTGGACGTGTCGAGGGGCGACCGCCTCTCCGACTTGACGGCGATCAATCAACGGGCGCCTCACGCGGCGCTGGTGGCTCTGACGCCGTCAGGGTCGCCGGAGCGCTGCTTCGAAGCCTGGCGCCATGGCGCCCAGGAGTGCCTGCCGGCGACCGCGGCGGGCGTGCTGGAGTTGCAGCGCGCGGCGCGTCGCGCGCTGGAGCGCAAGTGGCTGAACAGCTTCGTGGAGGAGCGCGTCGGCCTCTTGGAGAGCGCGTTCCAGTCCGTGTCGCCGGGCATCGCGGTGCTGAGCGCGGACGGGAACTTGGTGCTCGCCAACTGCTCCTGGCGAGCCTTCGCCCAGCAGACCGACGACGCGCTGTCGAGCCTGGACGTCGGGGCGAGCGTGCTCGATGCGCTCGACGGATGCGACGAGCTCAGCGCGCACGAGCTGTCCGCCGGGATCCGCCTGGTGCTCTCCGGGTGCTTGCCCACGATCCGTGCCGAGGTCATCCGCGTCTTCGACGGCGCATCGCGCTGCTTCCTGATCCAGATCGATCCCATGCCCGAGCGTCAGGGCGTGGTCGTCACCCAGACCGACATCACCGACCGGAAGCTGACCGAGGAGGCGCTGCGGCGCTCGGAGGTGGACCACCGCCGCTTGCTGGAAGATCTCCCGCAGGGCGTCGCGGTGGAGCGCGACGGGGTGTTCCTGTGGGTGAATCGCGCCGCGCTGAAGATCATGGGCTACGACGCGCCCGAGCAGCTGGTGGGGAGGCGGCTCGAGTCGGTGGTCCACCCCGAGGACGCCCGCTCGTTGAACGACCCCGGTCCGCGCGACATTCGCTTGATCAAGGCAGACGGCAGCCTGGCGCTGGTCGAGACCCGGTCGCTCCGCGTGCTCTTCGACGGCGCGCCGGCGGTCATGATCATCGGAACCGACGTCGGTGAGCATCGAGCGCTCACGGCCCGCATGATGGAGGTCGATCGCATGTCCAGCGCCGGCCTCTTGGCCGCTGCGCTGGGCCACGAGATCAAGAACCCGATGGCGTTCGTCTCGGCCAACGTGGACATCGCCCTGCGCGAGGCGGCGGAGGCGCTCCGTGCGTACGAGCAGGCGCCGGCCCGTCCCGAAGCGCTGTGCGACATGGTCGCGGCCCTGCGCGAGATCCGCGGCGCGCTCCAGGACGCGCGTCAAGGAGCGCGTCGCGTCGAGGCGGTGGTCGAGGATCTGAAGGCCTTTTCCCGGCCCGAGCAGCGGCAGGACGCCGCGGTGCCCATCGAGCGGGTGCTCGACGCGGCGGTGAACATGACCAAGAACGAGCTGCGCCACCGGGCGCGCTTGACCAAGACCTACGCTGCCGTCCCGGCGGTCAGGGCCAGCGAGGCGCAGCTCGGGCAGGTGTTCTTGAACCTCCTGACCAACGCCGCGGACGCCATCCCGGTCGGGGACGCCGCCCACAACGAGATCGAGCTCCGGCTGTTCTCGAAGGACGGCCGCGTGGTGGTCGAGGTCCGGGACACCGGCGCCGGCATCGCTCCGAAGGATCTGTCCCGGGTGTTCGACGCGTTCTTCACCACCAAGCCGGTGGGGCAGGGCACCGGTCTCGGCCTGGCCATCTGCCGCAACATCGTCCAGGCCATGGGCGGCAGCATCGCCGTCGAGAGCGAGCTGGGCGCCGGAACGACCGTGCGCATCTCGCTCTTGCCTGCGGCCGAGGAGGAGAGCCCGGCCAGCCACACCTCCACGATCTCGCCGCTGAAGCCCCTGGACGACGCGCTCCGCGTGCTGGTCGTGGACGACGAGCCACTGATCGGCCGGGCCGTGGCGCGCTGCCTCGGCAAGCACAACCAGGTGCGCTGGGTCTCGAGTGGTCGAGAGGCGCTGGAGGTGCTCGACACCGAGCACTTCGACGTCGTGTTCCTGGACGTGATGATGCCCGACATGACGGGCATCGACCTGTACGAGCAGCTGTCAGCTCGGGCGCCGGAGATCGTGCCCCGGATCGTGTTCGTGACCGGCGGCGCGTTCACGGCCTCCGCGCGGCTGTTCCTGGAGCGCGTGCCCAATCGCCAAGTGGGCAAGCCCTTCGAGGCCCGGCACCTCCGAGCCGTCGCCCAGGAGGTCGCCGCCCTCGCCGGGAACGGTCAGATTGACCGCCGCCGGTCCTGCTGACCCGCCCGCGCCGCGGCTAAGTCGCCGGAATGTCGCGGCTCAGCGCTGGCACAGGGCGTGCTGATGCAGCCGGCATGACCGACTCCCGCGACTTCGACCTCTCCAGCTTGATCGACCGCGTTCGCAAGATGGCCGCGCGCATGAAGAAGCGCCTGCCGCCGCACGTGGACATCGACGACCTGATCGGCGCGGGTTACCTGGGTCTGTCGCAGGCGCTGGCTCACGGCGAGGTCGGCGATCCGGGCGCGTTCGAGGCGTACGCGCTCCAGCGGGCCATGGGCGCGATGCTCGACGAGCTCCGCGGCAACGACCAGCTCACCCGCGGGCAGCGCCGCCTCGCGCGCCAGCTCGCCGAAGCGGAGAAGGGCCTGGGTCAGGAGCTCGGACGCCGCCCGGAGCCGGAGGAGATCGCGGCCCGGCTCGGCATCTCCACCGCCGATCTGGCGCAGGCTCGCGGGCGCACCGCACGTCACGATCGGGTGAGCCTGTCGGTGGTCGACTCACACGGTCCCGCGCACTCGACCTTCCGCCCGGACGCGATGCTGGACGCCGTCCGGCAAGCCGAGCGGCTCCGTGGCGCGCTGGCGGAGCTGCCCGGGCGCCTTCAGACCATCGTCGATCTCACCTGTGGGGAGGAGCTGACGCTCCGCGAGATCGGCCAGCGTCTGGGGGTCACCGAGGCGCGCGTCTGCCAGCTGAGGCAAGAGGCCGTCCGCCGCCTGCGCACGCGCTGCGCGCCCAGCGAGTGGGGGAACGCGGCCTGACTCAGTCTTCGCCGTCGTCGCCGCGGTTTTCCTGCACGCGCTTGACCAGGCGGCGGAAGTTCGAGGCGTCCATGCCCGACAGGCGGGCGGCCTCGGCGACGTTGCCCGCGGCCACGTCCAGCACTCGCGCCAGGTAGGCCCGCATGAACTCGTCGCGGGCGTCGGCCAGCGGCTGCAAAGTGAGCGAGTCGCTGGCAGGCCGGCCCGGGCTGACCGCGTTCGCGCGTAGCGTCGCTGGCAAGAGGTCGGCCGTGATGGTGTCGCCCCGGCAGAGCACCAACGCTCGTTCGACGGTGTTCTCGAGCTCGCGCACGTTTCCCGGCCAATGGTAGGCGGTCAGCGCCTCGAGGGTCGCGGGCTCGACGTGAGGCTTGCCTCGGCCGAGGCGCTGGCCGTGCTTGTGGAGGAAGTGCTGGACCAACGCCGGGATGTCCTCGCGACGCTCGCGCAGCGGCGGGATCTCGATGCTGAACACGTTCAGGCGGTAATACAGATCCTGTCGGAAGCGTCCGGCCTCGAACCTCTTTTGCCAGATCGCGGTTGGTGGCCGCGATGATGCGGACGTTCACCTTCCGTGACTCGCTCGAGCCCACGGGCCGAATCGTCCCTTCCTGGAGCACCCGCAGCAGCCGGGCCTGGGTGGTCGGCGCGAGCTCGCCCACCTCGTCCATGAACAGCGTGCCGCTCGAGGCGGTCTCGAACAGGCCCCGGCGAGCGCTGGTTGCACCGGTGAACGCGCCCTTCATGTGGCCGAACAGCTCGCTCTCGAGGAGCGAGTCCGTCAGCGCGGCGCAGTTGACGTCCACGAAGGGGCGGCCGCTGCGGTCGCTCTGCTGGTGAACGGCCCGGGCCACCAGCTCCTTGCCCGTCCCGCTTTCACCCAGGACGAGCACGGTGACATCGGCCGGTGCGACCGCCGAGACGTGGGCGCCGACCTGGCGCATCGCGGCCGACTCGCCCACCAGGCCCTGGGCGCGCTGGGAGGCCTGGAGCTGGCTCTCCAGGAAGCGGTTTCGAGCGACCAGGCGCTTGTGCTCGATGGCGCGACGAACCGCCGGGATCAGCGTGTTCTGCGGGTCGACGGGCTTGACCAGGTAATCGTACGCGCCCAGGCGCATGGCCTCGACGGCGGCGGAGACCGTCGCCTGGCCGGTCATCAGCAGCACCGGGATGTCGCGCCAGCGGGCGTGGGCCTCGGTCAGGAGGTCGAACCCGGTCTTGCCCGGCATCAGCACGTCGGTGATCAGCACGTCCACCTCGTCGGCGTGCTCGGTCAGGGCTGCCAGTGCCTCGGAGGCGGTCTCGAAGTCCCGTACAGTGAATCCCCCGGCTCCCAGGGCCCGGCAGACGGCGCGCCGCACCAACGGCTCGTCCTCCACCACATAGACGCAGCCGAGCCGCCCGGTCGCGGTCACTCTGACTGCCTGCTCGGTCTCCGCTCCCAAGGGACGGTCATAATGACCTGGCCGGTTTGCCCGGCGCAAGCCTCGGCTCCGGGAAATCGCGTCGATGGGGTTCGGGCCCGGTTCCTGCAGTGCCGGATGCGAGTCCCACCCAACCGGGAGGCCGTCGTCATGCAGAGCCCCATCTCGATCGAGTCCGTCGCCGTCGAACCCGCTCCGAGCGCGCGCTCGCTCGACGCCAGCGGCCGCGTCGATCGCTACCTATTGCAGCGGCTGCTCGCACGCGGCGGCGGGGCAGACGTCTACGTCGCGACACACGCCTACACCGGCATGCAGGTCGCGTTGAAGGTGCCGCGCGAGGGCAGCCCGGTGATCCGCGCGCGCTTCGAGCGCGAGATCCAGGCACTCGCTCGCGTGCACGGCCCTGGCGTCGTCGAGATGCTCGACGCCGGTGAGGCGGATGGGCGTCAGTTCATCGTCTTCCGAGCGCTCGAAGGTCGCACGCTGAGCGGCCTCCTGGCGGCTCGCGGTCAGCTCAGCGTGGCGGACACGCTCGAGGTGGGCGTCGCGCTCGCGCAGGCGCTCCGGCGTTGCCACGACGCCGGCGTCATCCACCGGGACGTGAAGCCGTCGAACGTCTTCGTCGGCCCCGGACCTGGCGAGCAGGTCACGTTGCTCGACTTCGGAATCGCCAAGCTCGGCGATCTGCCCAAGTCGGCCGAGAAGCTGACCCGTGAGCACACGCTGCTCGGGACGCCGGAGTACATGGCCCCGGAGTGCCTGCTCTCGTCGCCGGAGGTGGACGAGCGGGCCGACGTGTACGGGCTCGGGGTCACCCTCTACGAGTGCTTGACCGGAAAGGTCCCGCACGAGGGCGGCTACGCCGACGTGCTCCTGAAGCACTCGACGTCGGCGCCGGCGCCGGTGGAAGCCGTGCGTCCCGACGTGCCGCCGGCGCTGGCGGCGGTCGTCGCGCGCTGCCTCGAGCGCGTTCCCGAGGATCGATTCCAGAGCATGGGCGAGCTCGCCGACGCGCTCGCGGCCTGCGTCAGTGCGCCGGGCCACACCATCGACCTCTTCGGACGCGAAGGCACCGGCGTGGATCACGTCGCTCAGACCCTGGCGGACTCGCCGATCGCGAAGACCAGCGACCCCGAGCCGCGCCAATTCCGGCGCAAGCACCCTCGCGCTCCGTACATCACGTTGGCGCGCATCACCACTTCGAGCGGCGAACGCGTGGACGGGCGAATCGAGGAGGTGAGCGAAGGCGGGCTTCAGTTCGTCGGCGACCGCGGCATCGCGGTCGGACAATTGGCGAAGATCCGCTTCTCCCTGCCCGCGACCGGCCTGGTCTGTGAGGTCTCCGCCATCGCCCGCTGGAACCGTACCGTGCGTGGCAACAACGCCACCGGCTTCGAGTTCATGGAAATCACCGACGCCGCGCGCTCCGAGATCCGGCAGTACGTGTCGATCATGTGTCCGGGAGGCTGAGGTGTCGCGACGTGCCGGGGCTCTGGTCACTCTCGTGGCCGTGGCGACTCTGGCCCGTCCCGCGCTGGCGGACGGCGTGAAGGTGCACGGCGTCGCTGCGGCGGCCAAGGCCTTCGGCGGCCATCAGGAGCGCGAGCTCGGGCCGGGCGCCGTCGGTCTCGCGGCGCTCGAGCTGCCAATTGCTCCGGCCCTCGGCGCCCAGCTCGAGGTCGGCGCGCTCTGGCTCAGCGCGGGCGAGACGCCGGAGGATCCGCGCTTCGAAGCGCAGGGCGACGCCTCCGCGACCCACGTCGCTGGCGGTCTACGCGTGAATCCGGTAGCTGGGCTCTGGCTGGCCGCAGCGGCTGGCCCGACCCGTACCGGGGGTCAGACGCGAGCGCTCGCGGACGCGCAGGTCGGCTGGGACTTCTTCTTCCACCACGGGCGCTTCGGTGTCGGCCCCGTGATCGGCTGGGCCCACGTTTTCCAGCCCGACTCGGAGCTCCGGCCCGCCGACGCCAACGTCGTCTTCGCCGGCGTGCACGCGGTCTGGGATCCGGACAAGGGCCCCAAGCCCGACGGCGATCGCGATCGCGACGGGATCAAGGACTCGGTCGATCGCTGCCCGGACGATCCGGAGGACAAGGACGGCTTCCAGGACGAGGATGGCTGTCCCGACCGCGACAACGACGGCGACGGCATCCTCGACGCGATCGATCGATGCCCGCTCGTTCCCGAGGACGCGGACGGCTTCGAGGACGCCGACGGTTGCCCCGACCCCGACAACGATCGGGACGGCATCCTCGATCCGAAGGACGCCTGCCCGAACGAGCCCGAGGACAAAGACGGCTTCGAGGACGAGGACGGCTGCCCGGATCCCGACAACGACCAGGACGGCATCCTCGATCCGAAAGACGCCTGCCCGAACGAGCCCGAGACCAAGAACGGCTACGCCGACGAGGATGGCTGCCCGGACTCGGAGCAGGTGCGGGTCACCGGAGACAAGATCGTGCTCGACGATCGCGTCCACTTCTGGACCAACAGCGCGCGCATTCGTCCGGCCAGCTACCCGCTGCTCGAGCGGGTGGCGAAGCTCATCCTGTCGCAGCCGAGCTACGCGCACATCGAGGTCCAAGGGCACACGGACGAGCGTGGTCCGGCTTGGTTCAACCAGAAGCTGAGCGACGATCGCGCCCAGAGCGTGCTCGAGTTCCTGGTGAAGCAAGGGCTCGAGCGCTCCCGGCTCTCCTCGCGCGGTTTCGGGGCCACCGTGCCGCTGGTCGAGAAGAAGAGCGAGCGCGCCTGGTTCATGAACCGGCGCGTGGAGTTCGCCATCACCCGCGAGACTCGCAGCGTGGAGCGGGCGGGAGGGAAGCCATGACCAAGCTCGGCGCCGTGCTGACCCTGGTCGCCCTCGCGGCGTCGTGCAGCGACGGCGGGGTGGTCGGAGGACGCTGCCGCTACGAGGGTTGCGTCGAGCCCGGCGGCGCGGGCGCCGGCGGTGACGCGGGCGGCGACGCCGGCGACGCGGGCGATGCGCCGGCGGACCAGCACTCGGGCAACGACGCCAAGCACCCGGACGCGGACGCGGCGAGCTCGGACGCCGAGGGCGGGAGCCCCGACGCCGGCGACTCCGGCTGCTCCCCGCCCTACGACCAGCCGTCGAAGTGCGGCGACTGCGCGACCCAGTGCAGCGGTGCGGCCCCGATTTGCGCGCCGCTGGACGGCGGCTACGCCTGCGTGCCGGCGTGTACGCCGCCGCTCAGCTACTGCGCGCCGGAGTGCGTGGATCTCGACAGCGATCCCGAGCACTGCGGCGCCTGCAACAACGCCTGCCCGAGCGGGATCTGCCAGGCCGGGAAGTGCCTGGGTGCCTCCGCCGGTCACGTCGTGCTGCTCTGCATGAGCTTCGAGCAGAACCAGCAGAGCTCGCCCGGGACCGCGTTGCTCGGTAACGCCGTGTTCCTGCCGCCGGGCAACCCGGTTCGCGTCCTCGCCTACGACGAGTTCTCGCCGAACCCCATCGAGAACAAGGTCAAGCAGGCCATCGGCTGGGCGGCGGCCGCGAAGGGGCGCTCGTATACGGCGACCGCCGTAGGTTCGAGCGCCGCCGTGCCGAGCCAGCTCGACAAGCAGAGCTTCGACGTGTTCCTCGTCTACGACCAGACCGCCGCTCCCGCTGGCGCCCTCGCGGCAGCGGGCAGCGCCTGGAACGCGGCGCTCGCCAGCTTCGTTCAGAAGGGCGGCGTGGTGGTCGTGGCCTCCGGCGGCGGCGGAACGGGTGAGATGGGCGCACTGATCCAGAGCGCCGGCCTGCTGTCCGTGAGCGGTCAGACGGACGTCACCGGCCAGGTGCTGTTCAACCTGGCGCCGTGGGACGCAGTCGGCCTCAACGTCCTGTCGCCGTTCCTCGCACTCAATCGCACATGCAGCTTCACGACCAGCGCGCAGTCGGGGCCGGGCCTCACTTTCGTGGTCTCGGGCGCCGCCGACGCCGGAGCCGCCGCACCGGTCGTGGTCCACCGGGTGCCATGAGCCCGCCTTCAGGAACCATCGAAGGAGCCGTTATGCTGAACATGACCATGCCCGCCGCAATCGAGAGCCCGCGAGAGCGGCGTGACACGCCGGACCCGCTGACGACGAAGAAGATCAGCGGAACGGTGCTGATCGTGGACGACGACGAGACGCTGCTCCGGAGCCTCGCGCGGCTGCTCCGGCTCCGGGGCTACGAGCCCAAGACCGCCACCAGCGCTGCCGCCGCCATCGAGCTGGTCCAGACCGAGCGCTTCGACGTGGTGCTGAGCGACATCGCGATGCCCGGGATGGACGGCATCGAGCTCCTGCGCAACATCCGCGACACCGACCTGGTGGTGCCGGTCATCCTGATCACCGGCGCGCCAGCGGTCTCGACCGCCGTGGACGCCGTGGAGTACGGCGCGTTCCGCTACCTGACCAAGCCCGTGGAGAACGACGACCTGGTCGCGACGGTGGAGAAGGCCGTGCGCTACCACCGCATGGCGCGCATGAAGGCCAGGGCGGCGGAGCTGCTCGGCACCGAGACGGCAGGGCCGGGCGACCGCGCAGGGCTCGAGGTCAGCTTCGAGCGCGCGCTCGAGACCCTGTGGATCGCCTATCAGCCCATCGTGGACGCGCGGAATCGACGCGTCTTCGGCCACGAGGCGCTGCTGCGGTCGAGCGAGCCGAGCCTGCCGCACCCGGGCGCGGTGATCGACGCGGCGCTGCGCCTGGAACAGCTCGACGTGCTCGGGCGCTCGATCCGGGCGCGCGCGGCGGGCCCGGTGGCGGAGAACCCGGCCGCTGGCGCCTTGTTCGTCAACCTGCACGTGCGGGATCTGCTCGACCCGACGCTGACCGCGCAGGAGTCGCCGCTGTCGCGCATCGCCTCCCGCGTCGTGCTCGAGATCACCGAGCGCGCCGCCCTGGACGAGGTCGGCGACGTGCGCCCCCGCATCGCGCGGCTCCGGGAGATGGGCTTCCGGATCGCCATCGACGATCTGGGCGCGGGCTACTCGGGGCTCACCAGCTTCGCGCAGCTCGAGCCGGAGGTGGTGAAGCTCGACATGTCGCTCGTGCGCGGCATCGACTCGAGCGCCACCAAGCAGAAGGTCGTCCGGTCCATGAGCAGCCTGTGCCGAGACATGGGCATGCTGGTCGTGGCCGAGGGCGTCGAGACGCCTGCCGAACGCGACGCCCTGGTCGAGCTCGGCTGCGACCTCCTGCAAGGCTACCTGTTCGCCAAACCGTCACGACCCTTTCCTCAGATCTCGTGGTGAGCGCCATGCCGAGCACGAACCCCAAGCCAATGCCCGACTCCTGCGAGCCGCCGCCGCCGCCGAGCCGAATCGCGCTGATGCCACCGCCGCCGAGCCGCGCTGCCCCGCCGACCGCCATCACCCGCAAGGACATGCCCGCGGTGCGCGTGCCCGCGGAGGCCGAAGAGGCCGAGCCCGTGGTGTTCAACGAGGAGCGCATCACGCAGGTGAGCGCGCCGCCGGGGCCGGCGTCTCAGACGGAGAGCGTGGTCTTGATTCGGCTCGACGGCGTGGACGCGGGGAGTTTGGTGTCGCTCGGCACCGAGACCTGCGCCATCGGGCGCCACCATCAGAATCAGCTCCAGATCGAGGACGGTGGGGTCAGCCGCTTCCACGCCCGCGTCACCTGGCTCGGCAACGCCCACGCGATCGAAGATCTGGCCTCCAGCAACGGCACCTGGGTGCGCGGCCGGCGCATCAGCCGCGCGGTGCTGGGGGACGGCGATCTGGTGCAATTCGGCTCGCACGCCTGCTTCCGCTACACCGTGACGGACGGCATGCACGAGCGCCTGTTGCGCCAGCTCCACGAGTCGAGCACGCGCGACCCGCTCACCGGTGCCTACAACCGCCGCCACTTCGAGGAGCGCCTGCGGGCCGAGCTCGCGTACGCGGTGCGGCACGGCACCGAGCTGGGCGTGATCATGTTCGACATCGACCACTTCAAGCGCGTGAACGACACCCGCGGGCACGCCGCCGGCGACGCGGTGATCCGACACATCGCTCAGGTCACCCAGGCGCAGCTCCGGAGCGAGGACGTGTTCGCGCGCTACGGCGGCGAGGAATTCGTGGTGCTGCTCCGGGCGACGGACGCCAAGAACACGCAGCGGGTCGCCGAGCGCATCCGCGCCAGCATCGAGGTCCTGCCCGCGAGCTTCGAGGCGCAGGCCATCCCGGTCAGCGTGAGCGGCGGCTGCGCGACGCTGGGTGAGGGGGGCGAGCGAACGGGTCCGGCGATGCTGCGCCGGGCCGACGAGCGCCTCTACGCGGCCAAGCGTGCCGGCCGGAACCGGGTCGTGGGCGTCGCTTCGGCGCCGGGCCAGGGAAGGGCGTAGGCTAAAGTTTCGCGTCTCCCTGCCGTCTTGGGGGGTGCTGCTCGGAACCGAGAACCTCGTGCCGCCCGCCGACCTGAACATCCGCATCGTCGCCCCGCTGCTCGCGTACTTGCGCGAGCGGGGGGGCGAATCGGCGCTGGCCGAGCTGGCGAAGCAGGCAGACGTCCCGATCGACACGCTGCGCGCCGAAGACGCTTGGCTCGGGCACCCTGCGTTCGAGCGCGTGCTGACAGCGGCGCGCGCCAAGCTCGAGACCGACGAGGAGTTCACGGAGGCCTGCGCCCACGACATCACCGAGAAGACCGGGCCGACCCGCTTCCTGATCGGCGCCATCGGTCCCCGCGACGCCTACGAGCTCGGCGCCCGGAACATGCGGGTGCTCACCCGTGTGAGCCGCGTCGAGACCCGGCGGGAGAAGAACGGCGCGGTCACCATCCGCTACACCAGCCAGGTGCCGGAGAGCCGGCTCATGTGCCTGTCGCGGCAGGCGCAGATGGCGAACCTGCCGCGGATGTGGGGCCTGCCGAAGGCACACCTGGAGGAGAAGCACTGCATCGCCAACGGCGACGAGTGCTGCGAGTACCGCCTGAACCTGTACTCGCACAATCGCTGGCTGCCGCCGGTGCTCGGGCTGATCGCCGGCGGCGGGTCGGCGGCGCTGATGGGCAGCTTCGAGATCAGCGGCCTCGGCTCCAGCGCATTGGTCGCGCTGGCGGGTGCGGGCCTCGGCTACCTGGTGGAGCTCCGGCGCACCACGCGACTGAACGCGCTGGCCTCCCGCGAGATCAACGAGGGCTACTTGAAGCTGACGCGCGCCGAGGCCGACGCGCGGCGCGAAATCCTGGCGCTGACCGCGCGCCAGCACGAGTGGATCCGCCGCCTGGAGGAGCGCGACGGCGACGACGGGCACGCCGTGGAGCACGCCGCGCGTGGCATCGAGGCGGTGCGCGAGCAGTGGATCGGCTCGATCCGCGGCTTCTCCCACGATCTCCGCAGCCCGCTGACCGTGGTCAAGACCAACGTCGGGTTCCTGCGCGAGAGCGGCGCGGTCACCGACGAAGAGGGCGAGGCGGTGCTCGACGACATTGTTGCGGGCATCCAGCAGATGGAGAAGATGCTGGCCGACCTGATGAGCGTGGCCACGCTCGACATGGGCAGCGTGCGGCTCGAGCCGGAGACGGTGCGAGTGTCGGTCTTGGCCGAGCGCATCCGCTCGCGCATCAACGCCCTGGTCCACGGGCGGCAGGTGCGCGCCAGCGTGCTCCCGACCCGAGAGGCGCCGGAGAGCATCGACTGCGACCCGCTGCTCCTGGATCGCGTGCTGGACAACCTCTTGAGCAACGCCGCGAAGTACACCGAGCGCGGCAGCATCGTGATCGAGGTGGACGGCACGCCCGGCTACCTGACGATCAAGATCTCGGACACCGGCAAGGGCATCGACGAAGCGGAGCTCGAGCGCGTGTTCGAGCCCGGCGGCTCGCGTCGCGCCCGCCGCTCGGCGAACAGCTGGGGCGTGGGCCTCTCGGTGGTGGTGCAGCTCCTGTCGCGCATCGGCGGACGGCTCGAGGTGATGAGCAAGCCGGGGACGGGCACCACCTTCTGGGCGCACTTCCCGATTCGGGCCCGGCAGAGCATCCCGGCGCCCGCGACGCAGGCGAGCAAGCTGGCGGAGGTCGTGAGCATCCGCCGGCTGAGGTCCGCCTGAATCCTCCACCTCAACATCGAACGGAGCGACGAGACATGAGCTCGGAGAGCGCAGTCAGCTTGAGCTTGGTGACGACGAAGACGGAGGCGGCGCCCTTGGCAATCGACGTGTTCCTCCGCTACCTGAAGGCGGAGGGCGTCCGCTACGTGTTCGGGATCCCCGGCGGCCTGTTACATCCCCTGTTCGAGTGGCTGGAGGAGGACGCGGAGCTCGATCTGATCGTGAGCAAGCACGAGGAGGGCGCGGCGTTCATGGCGGACGGCTACGCGCGCGTCTCGGGACGCCTGGCCGTGTGCGCTGGCACCGCCGGCCCGGGCGCGACCAACCTGATGACCGGCGTCTCCTGCGCGTTCGCCGACGGCGTTCCGATGCTGGTCATCACCGGGCAGGCTGCGAGCCACGCGCTGGGCCGCGGAGCGGCACAGGAGACGGCGCGCGAGGACATGGACATCGTCGAGATGTTCCGCCCGGTCACCAAGTACAGCGCGATGGTCACCGCGCCCGCCAGCCTGCCGCGGCACCTGCGCCGTGCGCTGCGGCTGGCGCTCTCGGGACGTCCGGGGCCGGTGCACCTGAACGTGCCGGTGGATCTCTGGGAGAAGCCGCTGGAGGAGGACTGGTTCGATCCCAAGACCTATCGGCCCGAGACCCACACCTTCGACCGGCACGCGGTGCGAGAGAGCGCGGAGCTGTTGCTGAACGCTTCGCGGCCCGTGCTCCTCGCCGGCTCCGGCGTGGCCTCGGCCCGCGCCCGGGATCACCTGATCGCGCTCGCGGAGCTCCTGTCTGCGCGGGTGGCGACGACGCCTCGGGCCAAGGGTGTGTTTCCGGAGTCCCATCCGCTGAGCCTCGGCGTGCTCGGCGTGGCGGGTCATCGCGCCGCCAGAGAGACCATCTTGGGCGACGAAGTGGACGTGCTCCTCACGCTGGGCGCGTCGCTCAACGAGACCAGCACGCTCAACTGGCACCCGAGCTTCTGCCCCTCCCGCGCGCTCATTCAGTGCGACATCGACGCCGAGCGCATCGGACGCAACTACCCCGTGGACGTCCCGCTGGTGGGTGACGTCCACAACATCCTGACGGAGCTCGTCTACCACCTTCATCGCCGCATCCGCGAGGGCGCGGAGGTCGCCTCGAGCTGGCCTTCGGCCCCAGAGCTCGAGCGGGGTCACGCGCGCTTCGACGACGCGGAGCTGCGCCAGTCCGACGCTCTCCCGCTCAAGCCGCAGCGCTGGCGCTGCGACCTGATGGAGGTCCTGCCGCGCGACGCCATCCTGTTCTCGGACATTGGCGGTCACATGCTGTTCAACATCCACCACCTGGAGGTCGAGCACGGGCAGGACTTCATCATCAACCTGGGCTTCGGCTCCATGGGGCACGGCACCGCCGCGCCCATCGGGGCGGCCTTGGCTCAGCCGGACCGCACGGTGGTCGCCATCGTCGGCGACGGCTGCTTCACGATGAACGGCATGGAACTGCTCACCGCGAGCGAATACGGCATCCCGGTGCTCTGGATCGTCGAGAACAACAACATGCACGGCATCACCTTCCACGCCAGCGCCCGAGTGGGCAAACACGGGCGACCGCTCCAGTCCATCCGCTACGAGCGGCCCATCGAGGTGGCGAGCATCGCGCGCTCCATGGGGATGCGCGCCTGGGTGGTGGACGCGCCGGGGCGCCTTCAGCGCGCCGTGAACGAGTGGCTCGCGTCGCGGGCTCCCGGTCTGATCGAGGTGCGCGTGGACGGCGCCATCCCGCCGCCCATGGGCGGTCGCGTGCAGTCGCTGTCGGGCTTCATCCGGCGCTGAGGAGCCATGTCGGGGCCCATCGAAGACGGCGTCTGGCCGGACCAGCTGACGGCGCACGTGACCGACTCGGGCAGCGAGCCGCGTCTTCACGGCTACGCCGTGGAGAGCGATCTCGCCGTCCACTACTCGTTCCCGGAGCTATGTTTGCTCGCCCTGACCGGCGAGCTCCCGAGCGAGCGGCAGGCTCACGCCTTCGGGGTCGCGCTCTCGTTCCTCTCTGGCGCCAGCGTGGCGGAGGCGCCGCTGCACGCCGCGAGGCTCTCCCGCGTTTGTGGCGCCACCTCCAGCGGGACCATCGGCGTCGCGGCCATCGGGCTCGCCGAGCAGGCCCGCCACCTGCTCGCGGAGCACGCGGAGCTGCTCGCTTGGCTCGGCGGAGACACAGGGCCGTTTCCAGAGCGGCATCTCGCGACCTCCGCCCGCGAGGTCGCGTCGGTCGAGCGCCTCGGAGCCGCGCTCGGCGAGCCGGTGCGGGGCCTCTGCGAAAACCCGAGCCGGCGCGCGGCGCTGATCTGCGTGCTCTGGTCGGCGGGCCTCCGTTCGCCCGCGTCCCTCGAGCTCGCGTGGACCCTCGCTCGCCTACCGGTCACCTTCGCCGAAGCGCGGGCGGTCGCCCCAGCCTCACTTCGCGACTACCCGATGAACACGCCGCCTTTCGTCTACGAGCCGCCCACATGACCCTGCTCCCATCTCTGCCGACCCGGGTCGGACAGGCCCGCCACGGTGACAATCACTTCTTCGGCTTGTCCGTGGGAGACGAGCTCGCGGGTCGCGAGACCGTGACGGGGCTCATCGCCCTCTCGATCGCCGGCCGCCGGCTCGCCCCAGAGGAGCGCGCCGTCCTCGACGACGTGGCCGTGGTGATGACCGTCGCCGATCCTCGCATCTGGCCGCTCAAGCTCACCCGCGTGCTGTCGGCCTACGGCAGCGCGCTCCCGGCCATGGCGGCCGCGAACCTCTGCATCGAGCACGCGCACATCGGGCACTTCACCACGGGGGTCGCGGCGCAGAACCTGGTCGAGCTCGCCCGAGCTGTGGCCGCGGGCGACGACGTCGCCGGAGCCGTGAACGAGATGCTCGGTCGGGGCGGCCGTTTCATGGGCTTCGGCGTTCCCTTCCGACCGCGTGACGAGCGCGTCGTGTCGCTCCGCGGCTGCTTGCTCGCGCGTGGCCGAGCGGCGAAGCCGTACTGGAAGCTCTTCGAGGCACTGTGCGAGGTGATGTACGCGCAGAAGGGCCTGTCTCCCAACATCGGCCTCGGCGTCGCCGCAGCGTGCCTGGACCTCGGCTTCTCGCCCCGCGAGATCTCGCTGCTCGCCGTCGCCTTGGGGCAGACCGACTACCTGGCCAATGGGGTCGAGGGAGCCGCGCAGGCCCCGGACGTGCTGCGCGAGCTCCCGCCCCACACGGTGCGCTATGTAGGGAGCGCTCCTAGAAAAAGTCCGCGCGCGCTCGCCGCGGCCTCAAGCGCCGCCGGGGCCGGCCGTTGATGCTCTCGTGGCACGCATCGACCGCTTCTCGCTCTTGGGCGCTCTGACTCTGACGCTGACCCCGGCCGTGGCCGTCGCACAGAGCGGCGGCCCCACCAGGCCGAGCCTGGACCGCGGGACGGCCGTGGCGCGCGCCGGCGCGTCCGTCGCGGGCGCCGAAGGCGCCGAATGGAGCCTCCCCGGTGGGTGTCGGGTGGTGGCCCAGCCCGGGGCGGTGCTCCGCGTTTTGCACGTCCCGCAGCCGCTCCAGCTCGGAGCGGGCGCGACCGTCCCCGGCTACACGCTGATCGTGAAGTCGGGCAAGGTCGAGGTTCGGGTTCCGCCGCGCGCCAAGAGCGCCGTCGTGGTGGTCGCGCCGCGCCAGCTCAGCGCCATCGTTCGCACGGGCGTATTCCGCATCGCCGCCAGCCCGACGCAGACCGCGCTCGCGAACGCCGGCGGCGAGAGCACCTACTCGGTCGCCGGCGGAGCGTTCCGCGCCCTGGCGCCGAGCTTCGTGTACGCCGCCGAGGGCAGCTCGGGGGCGGAGCGGCCGCTGGTTTCGCCACCCCGCAGCATTCGCGGGAAACGCGTGCTGATCACCAGTGGCCCGAGCGCCGAGTTGGGCAAGCTCTCCTGGGAGCCGGTGGAGGGTGCCGTCGGCTACCGCGCCGACCTGTCGAAGGATGGGAAGGCGCTCGCCTCCATCGACACTTCGGGCTCGACCCTCGAGCGCGAGCTGCCAGCGCTCGCTCCTGGGAGCTACCGCTTGCGCATCTCCGCCTACGACGCGAGCGGCATCGTCAGTGGCCAGGCGGCGGAGGTGGACGTGCGGGTCGTCGGCATGGAGCTTCCCGCCGGCGCCTATACCGACAGTCGCGGCACCGTCCGCCTGCCGCGGGGCCAGAAGGTGCGCTTCCTCGGCGCCGAGGGGCTGGAGATGACGTACGGCGGCGATCGCTTCGTGCGCGCTGCCGAGACCGTGGGCCTCTACCGGAACGAACGCACCACGGTGCACCTGCGAATCCCGGGGACGTACGACTTCGCGACGGCGCGGCTCGAGCCGCGCACCGTGCGCGCCCGCATCGAGATCGGCCCCCGCCGGGCGCACTGGCCGAAGGATCCGATCGTGATCCGGGTGCGCCTCGAGGATCCGAGTGGGGAGCCCATCCCCGCGTCCATCGAGGCCAAGCCGCGGGTGCTGGTCGGCGTCCGCGAGATCGACGTGCCGTTCACCGCCCAGGGCGGCTGGCTCCGCGCGGTGGTCAAACCCCAGGCCGGCGCTGGCCCGTGGGTCGTACGGGTCTCGGTGGAGGATGGAGCGGAGCAACCGCTGGGCTACGACTTCGTCGAGATCGCCAAAGCGCCGCCGTCCCGGCAAGCCAAGCTCGGCTTGCCCGCGCGCCTCGAAACCGTCTCCAGCCGATGAATCGAGAGAGGAAAGGAATCCGAAATGGACGAGTACGCCCGCGAACGCCCACATGAAGCCAGGATCCGGCAGCTCTCGGATCTGCCCGTCGGTGACAATCGCCGCAGGCACTCCCGCTACGCCGTCGAGCTCGAGGTCAGCCTTTCGAGCGATCACAACTTCTACGCCGGCTTCGCCGAGAACCTGTCGGAGGGTGGCGTCTTCGTCGCGACTCACTCCCTGAAGGCGGTGGGCAGCAAGATCGACCTCAGCCTGCACCTGCCGGGCTCCGAGTCGCCGGTGCAGGTCCACGGGGAGGTGCGCTGGGTCCGAGAGTACCGCGAAGGCAGCGACGTCCCTCCGGGCATCGGCATCCGCTTCCTCGAGCTCGGTCCGGAGGCCGCGTTGGCCATCGGCGCGTTCCTGTCGCACCGCGAGCCGCTCTTCTTCGACGACGAGTGAGCCGAGGAGGCGCAGCCGATGCGTCCGAGGGCGCCCGGAAGTGGTCGCTCGGCCCGACCGAGCGTAAGGTGGCCGTCGGCGATGGCTTCTCTCCTCTTGGTTTCGGCCGACCAGGAGTACGTGTCCGGCTTCCTCGGCCAGTCGGAGAGTCGCGGCGCGCGCGTGGTCGCGTCCCTCCCCGAGGCGGCAGAGCTGCTCCGGTCCATCGCCTTCGACGTCGTGTTGATCGATCTGGATCTGGGCGGCGCGCGCGACGTGTATCTGGTGCGCGCGATCCGGGAGCTCTGCCCGGGCGCCGCCATCGTCGCGCTGGTGAACGGCGACTCCGAGCCCGCTGCCTTCGAGGCGCTGCGTGAAGGCGCGGAGGACTGCCTGAGCAAACAAGGAGACGACCGCGCGCGCGTGTTCCGCGTCGTGCCGCGCGCGGTGGATCGAATGTGGCTGCGGGGCTTCTTCGAGAAGCGCGAGCGACTCCTGGAGAGCGCGTTTGCTGCGCTCTCGCCGAACATCGCGGTGGTGGACGACCACGGCGTCATCGTCGTCACCAACCAGTCGTGGGACGAGTTCTGCGCGGAAAACGCCGGGGAGCCGCGCATGTGCGGCCCTGGCGCGTCGTATCTCGGCGTGCTCAGCGCCGCTGTCGCGACGGAGCCCGAGGTCGAGCTCGTCTTGCAGGGGCTCTCCGCGGTGCTCTCCGGGAAGACCCAGCACTTTCGCACGGAGTACCGCTGCGACTCACCGACCCGTGCGCGCTGGTTCTTGATGCAGGTCGACCGCATGCCGGGAGGCGAGCGCGGCGTGGTCGTCAGTCACACGGACATCACCGAGCGCAGGCAGGTCGAGGACGCGCTCAGGCAGTCCGAAGCGGACTTCCGTTCGCTGCTCGAGCGCTTCCCGCAAGGCCTCGCCATTCACCGCGCCGGGACCATCGTGTGGGTGAACCAGGTGCTGCTCGGCGCCCTGGGCTACTCGGACCCCAGCGAGGTCGTCGGGCGCCCGGTGCTCGATCTGGTGCAGCCCGAGGAGCACGCCGTGGTGGCCGCCCGCATGCAGCGATCGCTGGGCGGCGAGCAGTTGCCCGCGCTCGAGGAGCAGCTCCGGCACAAAGACGGGAGCATCGTCTTGGCAGAGGTGTCCGCAGTCCCCATTCACTTCGAGGGCGCGCCCGCTGTGCTGGTCATGGGCTCCGATCCCGGTGAGCGCCGCGCGGTCACGGCGGAGCTGATGCAGATGGACCGCATGCACTCGGTCGGCCTCTTGGCGCTCGGGTTGGGACACGAGATCAACAACCCGCTCAGCTTGGTCACCGCCAACGTGGATCTGGCGTTCCGGCGCGCGGCAGAGCTTCAGCGGCTCGCCGACGGGCCCTCCGCTGCCAAGCTGGACCCGCGAGCGCTGGAGGCGCTGTTCGAGCTCACCGACGGCCTCCGGGAGATCCGTGAGTCGCTCGGCGAGGCTCGGCAGGGGGCGCGCCGAGTCCAGGACATCGTGCGCGAGCTCCGCACCTTCAGCCGTCCCGAGGAAGAGTCGGTGGGTCCCGTCTCCGTCGAGCGCGTGCTCGACGCGGCGATCAGCGTCGCTCAGAACGAGATCCGGCATCGCGCGCGCATCGTCAAGCGCTACACCAGCGTGCCGCCGGTCGCGGGCAACGAGGCGCGCCTCGGACAGGTGTTCCTCAATCTCTTGGTGAACGCGGCGCAGGCCATCCCGGTGGGTGCCGCGGATCGCAACGAGATCCGTCTGGACACCTACGCGGCCGGTGATCGTGTCGTGGTCGAGATCGCCGACACCGGCTCGGGGATCGCCGCCGAGCACTTGCCGCGACTGTTCGAGCCGTTCTTCACCACCAAACCGGTCGGGCAGGGCACCGGCCTGGGCTTGGCCATTTGTCGCGACATCGTCATGAAGGCAGGCGGCTCGATCGGCGTCGAGAGCACCCCGGATCGAGGTACCACCTTTCGGGTCACGCTGGTGCCGTCCGCGCTGCCGGCTCCGACCAGGCCGCCCTCCTCGGACTCCGCGCTGCGGTCGGTGCCGAGTCATTTGTGCGTGCTGGTCGTCGACGACGAGCCGCTCATGGGTCGGGTGGTGAAGCGGTGCTTCGGCAAGGTCCACGTCGTGGAGTGGGTCGGAAGCGGTCGCGAGGCGCTCGAGCGCCTCGGCGGCCCACAGCACTGGGACGTGGTCTTCCTCGACGTGATGATGCCCGAGATGACCGGTATCGAGGTGTTCGAGGCGGTGAGAGAGCAAGCGCCGGGGCACCTCGACGCCATCGTGTTCCTCACGGGCGGCGCCTTCGCGCCCGGCGGCGAGGAGTTCCTCGCGCGCACCGGGCGGCCCCGCATAGCCAAGCCCTTCGAGGCCCGAGAGCTCCTGGCGATCGCCCAGGAGGTCGTGCAGGCGCGGGCGCCGCGAGAGCGGTAGGTCAGAGTCGGGTTTCGCGCCGCGCGTTCGGCTGCGCACCCTTTCTCCAGGGTTCGTGTCGAGACGCGATCAGGAGACGCCGGGCGACCACTCCCACCTGACGCGGGGAGGGCGCCGGCCTCGCCGGCATTCTCGTGGGCGTGGGCCTCGGTGGTGGATCGCGATCTGCTCGTGCCAAGACAGCGAAAGCGAGTCAGAACATCAGCCACCAGCAGAGCGCGGCGCCCAACGAGAAGCCGGACACGAGCGCGAGCCCAGTCGCCGCCCAGGAACGGGTAGGCTCGGGACGCCAGGACTCGTCGGGTTCGCCGAGCGACTCGAGCGCCGGCATCGGCGGCGCGGGCGGGATGGCCGCGACGGCCCGCCGGGCGACCAAGGGGATTGGCGCGCGGGAGCGCAGCGATGCCGGGTTCAGACTCGCCACGCGCTTCGGATCGGCGTGCGCGGCGACCCTCTCGAACAACTCCTCGGCGCTAGCGGGGCGCGCGTTCGGGTCAGGGCTCAGCGCGGCGCGGATCGCGCCCGCCAGGGAGGATGGGAGCTGGTTCATGGGCGCGAGGCGACCGTTCAGCTGGGCGCTCAGGATCTCGGCCTCGCTCTCACCCGTGAACGGCGGCGTTCCGCTGAGCAGCTCGTACAGGATGGCAGCGGCGGAGTACACATCAGTCCGCTGATCCGGCGGGATCCCCTGGGCCTGCTCCGGCGCGCGGTAGAGCGGCGTTCCGGTGCGGCCAAGCCACTGGTGCTCGACCAACCCCTCCGCGATGCCGAAGTCCAGCACCTTCACCAGCGGGCGATCCGGGGCCGGGTGCGTGACGAGCACGTTGGACGGCTTCAGATCGCAGTGGATGATGCCCGCGCGGTGGGCCGCAGCGACGGCCGCGAGGATCTGCGCCAAGAGCTCACAGGCGTAAGGTGCCGGTACCGGGCCGCGGGCCGCCACGATGTCCCGTAGCGTCTCGCCCTCGAGCAGCTCCATCACGATGAACGGAGCACCTCCGCGGTCGAGCCCGAGATCCAGCACCTCGACGACACCGGGGTGGTCCACGCGGGCGGTCGCGCGCGCCTCGGCGAGGAACGCGCTCCGCTGCTCCGGATCGGCGGCGAGCTCGGCCCGCAGTACCTTCACGGCGACGCGGCGCCCGACGAGGAGGTTCTCGGCCTCGAAGACAATGCCCGCGCCGCCGGCTCCGAGCACGCGCCCGAGCGCGTACTTGCCGGCCAGGACGCGGGGCTCCGAGGGGAGGGGGGCCGTCACAGCCCAGCAGAACGGACGCACCCCGCCAACCTTTAGGGCATATTCCCGCGCCCATGCCCGAGAGGATCGGACTCAGCATGTCCGCCGGACCCGACGCCGAGCTCGGCGCGGCGTTCACTCGCGTCCTCGCCTCGCGGCAGTTCATCCTGGGCGCGGAGGTCGGCGCGTTCGAGTCCGAGCTCGCCCGATACCTCGGGAGCCCTCACGCCATCGGAGTCTCCTCGGGCACCGATGCGCTGGTGTGCGCTCTGCTCGCCCTGGACATCGGTCCCGGCGACGAGGTGCTCACCACACCGTTCACCTTCATCGCCACGGCCGAGGCCATCGCGCGGGTCGGCGCACGCCCGGTGTTCGCCGACATCGATCCGGTCACGCTGAACCTGGATCCGGCCCGCGTGGTGCGCACGCCGAACACGCGGGCGGTCATCCCCGTGCACTTGTTCGGCCACCCCGCCGAGCTCGCGCCGCTCGAGCTGCCCATCATCGAAGACGCCGCGCAGGCCATCGGCGCGCGCGCGGGTGGGCGTCGCGTGGGGACGCTGGGCAGGCTGGGGTGCTTCAGCTTTTTTCCGACCAAGCCCCTGGGCGCGCTGGGCGACGGCGGTGCGGTGGTGACGGCCGAGGCCGCGCTGGCGGAACGCATCCGGCGCGTGCGCCAGCACGGCTCGGCGGAGAAGCACCTGTACGTGGAGCTGGGCGGCAACTTCCGCCTGGACGCGCTGCAAGCGGCGTTTCTGCGCGTCAAGCTGCCGTACCTCGACGGCTGGCTCGAGCAGCGGCGCGCCGTTGCCCTGGCGTATTCCCGGGAGCTCGCGGGCATCGACGAGCTCGCGCTGCCGCCGAGTCGCGAGGGGACCGAGCCCGCGTGGGCGCACTACGTGGTGCGCGTGCAGGACGGGCGACGCGACGCGCTCGCGCGGCACCTCGACGCGCGCGGCATCGCCACGGCGGTGTACTACCCGCGGCCGCTGCACCTGCAACCGCTGTTCGCTAAGCTCGGCTACGCGCGCGGCGACTTCCCGCACGCCGAGCGTGCGGCGGACGAGGTCTTGGCGCTGCCGCTCTTCCCCGGGCTCACGGCGGAGCAGCGAGGCAGGGTGGTGGACGCGGTGCGGGGGTTCTTCCGCTGAACGGGCAACTCGGGGGTGCCGGACTTGCATGCCATCATGCCCGAAGGCATTCGCCCGCTCAGGCGCAAGGAGTGCCACCAGCTAGCCGAGCTCGGGGCGTTCGATGCGCGAAACGTCCATCCTGCGGACATCCGGAGCGTCGCAACGCGCTCCGATGCGCGGAACGTCCATCCTGCGGACATTCGGAGCGTCGCAACGCGCTCCGATGCGCGGAACGTCCATCCTGCGGACATCCGGAGCGTCGGAGCCCGTTCCGATTCGCGGAGCGTCCGTCCTGCCGACATCCGAGCTCGCGGCGCCGTCGCGATGGACGTCTCCGCGGGACGACCTGATCAGCGATACCCCGCCGCCTGCAGCGAGAAGAGCCGAGCGTAGTGGCCGTCCATGGCGGTCAGCTCGTCGTGGCTGCCGCGCTCGATGATGCGTCCGCCGCCGAGCACCACGATCTGGTGCGCCATGCGCACGGTCGAGAAGCGGTGCGAGATCAAGACCGCGATCTGGTTCTCGGTCATCTCCCGGAAACGATCGAAGATCTGCACCTCGGCCTCCGCGTCCATCGCGGCGGTGGGCTCGTCGAGCACCAGGATGTCGGCGTCCTTGCGCATGAAGGCGCGGCTGAGGGCGATCTTCTGCCACTGCCCCACGCTGAGCTCGCGGCCGTCCTTGAACCACTTGCCGAGCTGCGTCTGGTACTTGTTCGGCAGCTCCTCGATGAACGGCGCGGCCAGGCCCTTGTCCGCGGCGGCGTGCCAGCGCTCCTCGTCGTCGAAGGCGCTGACGTCGCCGGCGCCGATGTTCTCGCCGACCCAGAGCTGGTAGCGCGCGAAGTCCTGGAAGATGACGCCGATGCGGCGGTAGAGCGCCTCTCGGTCCCACTCGCCGAGCTCGCGGCCGTCGAGCAAGATGCGCCCCTCGGTCGGGCGGTACAGGCGCGTGAGCAGCTTGATCAGCGTGGTCTTGCCGGAGCCGTTCTCGCCGACCAGCGCGAGCTTCTCGCCCGGACGGATGTGCAGATCGACCTCGCTGACCGCCGCCTGCTCGCTGCCCGGGTAGCGGAACGAGACTTTCTCGAAGCGGATGCCGTCGCCCGGCTCGGGACCGGTCTTGGCGGTGCCGGCCTCGGGGGGCACGTCCTCTTCGAGGAACCCGTACAGGGTCGAGAGGTACAGGTTGTCCTCGTACATGCCGCCGATGGCGGCGAGCGAGGCGGTGAGCGCGCCCTGCCCCTGCTTGAACACCAGGAGGTAGAGCGTCATCTGGCCGAGGGTGATGCTGGCCGCGACGGCCGAGATCGCGATCCAAGCGTAGGCCGCGTAGAACGCGCCGGTGCTGAGCAGGCCCATCAGGAAGCCCCAGGCCGCGCGGCGCAGCGTCAGGTTGCGGTCCTCGCCGTAGAGCCGGCGGAAGATGTCCACGTAGCGCCCGAGCAGCTTGGGTCCGAGGCCGAAGAGCTGCACCTCCTTGGCGTAGTCCTCCCGCGCGAGCACCGTCTCGAGGTAGCCCTGCTGGCGGGTCTCGGGCGTGCGCCAGCTGAAGAGGCGGAACGCCTGGCCCGAGAAGCGCGCCTCCGCGAACACCGCCGGCAGCGCCGCGGCGACCAGGCCGAGCACGGCCCAGCCGGAGAAGGTCCAGAGCAGCGCGCCGTAGGTCGCGAGCGAGACCCCGTTCTGCAAGAGCCCGAAGGTGCGCAGCACCAGCGAGAGCGGGCGGCTCGAAGCCTCGCGCCGCGCCCGGGTCATCTTGTCGTAGAGCTCGGAGTCCTCGAAGTGCTCCAGGCGTAGGGTCAGCGCTTTCTCGAGGATCATCACGTTGACGCGGTTGCCGAGCTGCGCCCGCAACAGGGACTTCACCGCGTCGAGCGCGCGCTGGATGGCGGCGAGCACCGTCACCAGGCCCATCTCGACGGCGACCCACTCCAGGGCGACGTCCGGCGTCGCGGTGGCGGGGTTCTGGATGGCGTGCACGACCGCGTCGACGATCAGCTTGCCGACGTAGGCGACCGCCGCGGGGAGCAGGCCCGCGGCCAGGCTGAGCAGCGAGAGGGCCACGGCGAGCCCGCGGCTGGTGTCCCAGACCAGGCGGATCGCCCGCCCGCCGTAGCGGTAGACACCCAGGGTTTCGCCGAGCACGGCGCGACTATATCCCGCACCCGCGACGATGCGCGCTAACCTCCCGCCCCGTGCGCCTGGCCGCCATCTCCGTCGATCTCGACGAGATCCCCAACTACTTCGCGATCCACGGCCTGGCTCCGCCCGCGGGTCCGGGCGCGAACGCCGTCTACGACGTCGGGCTCGGGCGGCTCGACGACTTCGCCCGCGCCCACGGGCTGCCGCTCACGCTGTTCGCCATCGGTGCGGACATGGCGCGGGAGGCCAACGCCCGGCGCCTGCGAGCCCTCTCCGAGGCCGGCCACGAGATCGCCAACCACTCGCTCGACCACCTCTACGATCTGACGCGGCGGGATCGCACGGAGATGTGGCGGCAGGTCGCGTCCGGGATCACCGTGCTGGAGGGCGCGACGGGCCAGCGACCGAGCGGATTCCGCGCGCCCGGCTACACCGTCAGCGACGAGCTCTTCGCGGTGCTCGCGGAGCTCGGCGTGGACTACGACTCGTCGGTGTTCCCGTGCCCGCCGTATTACCTGGCCAAGGCGGTGAAGCTCGGCGGCATACGCTTGCGAGGGCGCAGCTCGCGCTCGGTCTTGGATCGACCGAGCGTGCTCGCGGCGCCGACGCGGCCCTACCGGGTGGGCAAGCCGTACTGGAAGCGGGGGGGAGGCCTGCTCGAGCTGCCGATCCAGGTGACGCGCGGGCCGCGGCTGCCGTTCATCGGCACCACGCTCACGCTGGCCGGCGCCGCGCGAGCCCGCTGGCTCACCCGGCTGGTGCTGGGAGAGCCGCTGGTGAACCTGGAGCTCCACGGCATCGACGTGCTCGACGCCGGCGACGATCTCGGAGCGCTCGGCCCACACCAGGTGGACGTGCGGGTGCGCGTCGCCGACAAGCTCGCGGCGCTCGGCGCGGTGGTCGAGACGCTGAAGGCCGCGGGATACTCCTTCACGAGACTGGACGAGGCCGCGCGGCGGTTCGCCTGAGCCATGAGCATCTTCATCCACCCCACTGCCGTCGTGGACGTCGGCGCCCAGATCGGCGACGGCACGAAGATCTGGCATTTCTGTCACGTGATGGCCGGGGCGCGCATCGGTGAGCAGTGCTCCTTCGGCCAAGGTTGCTTCGTCGCCGCCGGCGCCCGCGTCGGCAGCGGCGTGCGCGTGCAGAACAACGTCAGCCTGTACGACGGCGTGGTGCTCGAGGACGACGTGTTCGTCGGGCCGAGCGCGGTCTTCACCAACGTGACGAACCCTCGGGCGCCCGTCTCGCGCCGCGCCGAGTACCAGCGCACGGTCGTGGGCCGCGGCGCCACCATCGGCGCCAACGCCACCATCATGCCGGGCCGTCGCCTCGGGGTGTACTGCTTCGTCGCCGCCGGCGCGGTCGTCGTGTACGACGTGCCCGACTTCGCGCTGGTGATGGGCATGCCCGCAGGGCAGACGGGCTGGATGAGCCGCCACGGGCGCAAGCTGGTCTTCGACGAGGAAGGCCTGGCGACCTGCCCGGGCACCGGTGAGCGCTACCGCTTGATGCTCGACGGCAACGTCGTCCCCCTGGGTTGAGGCTTCAGGCTTCGGGGCTCAGGCCAGGCTTCAGGATTCAGAGCCAGGCATCAGGAGCTCAGGCATCAGGCATCACGCATCAGGCATCAGGCGCGAGGTTTCAGGTGCGCGTGCGGAACTTCGAGAGCATCCGCACCAGCTCGAGCGCCAGTCCCTTTAAGCCGGCGGGGAGCTCGCCGATCAGGGCCTGCGCGGTCTCCATGAGTTGCACGCTCTTCTGGTAGACGATGGTCTGCTCGTGCCGCATGTCGCCCGTTCGGCCCGAACGCAGGCCGCGTTCCGCGAAATCTCCTGAAGCCTGAACCCTGCCCGCCTGAATCCTCACGGCCTGAAACCTGCCCGCCTGAATCCTCACAGCCTGAGCCCCTGAGCTCCAGTCTCTGAAGCCTGAGTCCTGCCCGCCTGAATCCTCACAGCCTGAGCCCCTGAGCTCCTGTCTCTGAAGCCTGAACCCTGCCCGCCTGATCTGGCGAAGGTTCGCCAGCTTTCGCCACTTCGCCACCCTCGAACCTGGCCGATCCCGCGAGGATCTCCGCTGGTACGCCGCGTGCAATTCGGCCTGGGCATGCGCCTCTCCTTCGATCACGGCACGCTGGTCATCACCGAACCTCCCGACCTCGACCTCGGCTTCGCGCCCGGGCTGATGTGGGACGCGCGCGTCGCGCTGTGGCGAGCGCCCGCGCGCTATCACGCCGAGCTCACGCGCACGCTGCGCGCCAAGAAGCTGCCCCTCGACGATCGCGTGCGCCCAGCGCCTTCGGCGCTCTCGCCGGCCTGGACCGAGCCCTCGCTCCGGCCCTACCAGAAGGGCGCGCTCTTCGCCTGGACGCTGGCGGATCGGCGCGGGCTCGTGGTCTTGCCGACCGGCGCGGGCAAGACGCGCGTCGCCGTGGCGGCCCTGGCGGAGCTCAGGCTGCCCGCGCTGATCGTCGTGCCGACCCGCGCGCTGCTCGCGCAGTGGCACGCCGAGCTCAGCCGGGTGTGTCCCGAGCCGGTCGGCATCTGGGGCGACGGCGAGCGGGTGAACGGCACGGTGACCGTCGCGACCTTCGAGAGCGCCTACCGGCTCATGCCGGAGCACGGCGCGCGCTTCGACGTCCTGATCGTGGACGAGGTCCACCACTTCGGGCTCGGGCTCCGGGACGAGCTCCTGGAGATGTGCGTGGCGAAGTACCGGCTGGGGCTCACCGCGACGCCCCCCGATCCGGCGGCGCTCGCGCGGCTCGAGGCGCTGGTCGGGCCGGTCGTGTACGAGCTCGGCGTCGCCGATCTGAGGGGCACCTACCTGGCCGACTTCGATCTGGTGGAGCTCCGGCTGCCTCTCGACGCCGACGAGCGCCGCCGTTACCAGGAAGATCAGGCGCGGTTCGCCGCCGTGTTCCGGCCCTTTGCCCGGCAGAACCCGGGCTCGAGCTGGCAAGACTTCACCGGCGTCGCGATGGCGTCGGCCGAGGGGCGCGCCGCGCTCGCGGCCTGGCGCCGGAGCCGCCGCCTCTTGAGCCTGACCCGCAAGAAGGCCGCCGCGGTCCACGAGATCCTCGAGCGCCATCGGAGCTCGAAGCTCCTGGTCTTCACCGCCGACAACGACGCTGCCTACGCCATCGCGCGCCGCGAGCTGATCATGCCCATCACCTGCGAGATCCGCCGCAAGGAGCGGGCCCGCGTGCTGGCGGCGTTTCGCGACGGGTCGCTGCGCGCGCTGGTGTCGTCGCGGGTCTTGAACGAGGGCATCGACGTCCCCGACGCGGACGTGGCGGTGATCGTCGGCGGGACGCGGGGCGAGCGCGAGCACGTGCAGCGCATCGGGCGCCTGCTCAGGCCGGGGCCGGGCAAGCGCGCCACGGTCTACGAGCTGGTGAGCGCCGGAACGCGGGAGGTCGCGCAGTCGCGGGAGAGGAGGCGGGGTCTTGCTGCCGCGAGCGCTGCTCTCGTCTAGCGTCGGCCTCGACGCCAGAGAGGTCGTGCCGCGTTACCTCGGGCCCCGGGACGAGCCCTGGCTCCGCGCGCTGCTGGAGCTGTACGCCGCCTTCGAAGGCCGGCCGCGGAGGGCGCTCCGCGAGCGGCTGGCGGAGCCGCTCGTCACCCGCGCGCCGAAGGCTCCGCTCCGCGTGGTCCGCCACGTGCTCGATCGCGCGACGAAGGCCAGGCTCGCCTCGCCGGTCTCGCCCGAGCGCGCGCGCAGCGTGGTGTTCGCGCAGGCGTGCGAGGAGCCCGATCGAGCGCGGGCGTTCGCCTGCGCCGCGGAGGTGCTGGCGCTCGAGCCGGAGGCGCTCGACGAGCTCTTGTTCGCCGATCTCCGCTCGAACGAACGGGTCGGCAAGCTCCCGGACGGGCTCGGGCCGACGGCGCTCGCCCAGAGCGCGAACCTGGCCATTGCCTCGGCGCTGCTCGGCCGGGCGCAGTCGCTGCGTGTGCGCGCGTTCGGCAACACGCGCGCGCTGGTGCGCCACGCGCAGCTCGTCGGGCTCATCTGCACCGCCCGGCGCCTCGACGCGGGCGTCGAGCTCGACATCTCGGGGCCGTTCTCGCTCTTCCGACACACGCTCATCTACGGCAAGCGCCTGGCCTCGCTGATTCCGCGTGCCATGTGGTGCGAGCGCTTCGAGGTCGAGGCGCGGGTGGCGCTCGGGCCCGGCGCGGGCCTTTTGACCTATCGGCTGGCGAGCGGCGCTCCGCTGCCCGCGGGGCGCGAGCTGTCCCGCTACGACAGCCAGCTCGAAGCGCGCTTTGCCCGGGACTTCGCCAAGCTCGGCTCGGACTGGGAGCTCTTGCGCGAGCCGGAGCCCGTCCCGCTCGCGCGCGGCAGGCTCATCTTCCCTGACTTCGCCCTGGTGCATCGCCGTGACCCGCGCAGGCGCTGGCTCGTCGAGCTGGTGGGGTTCTGGACCGCCGACTACCTGAACGACAAGCTCGCGCGGCTGCGCGAGGCAGCGCTCGAGCGCGTGCTCTTGTGCATCGACGAGCGCCGCGCCTGTCGCGACGAAGCGCTGCCCGACGGCGCAGAGGTGCTCTGGTTCAAAGGCAAGCTGGACGCCGCGCGGGTGCTCGCGCGCATCGAGGAGCGAGATGACCGACTGGGTGACGCATGATACGTTTCCGGGAGACATGCGCGTCGAAGAGGTGCTCAGCCACGCGTCCCCTCGGCGGCTCAGCCGGGAGGAGTTCCAGCGCCTGGGCCAGCAGGGCTTCTTCGGGGACGAGCGCGTCGAGCTCATCGCGGGAGTGGTCGTCGAGATGAGCCCGGTGGGGCCGCCGCACTCGGACGAGATCTCGGTCCTGAACCGCACTCTGGTCGTCGGGGTCGGTGATCGCGCGGTGGTGCGCGTCCAGCTGCCCTTCGCGGCGGGGGACGACTCGCAGCCCCAGCCGGACCTGGCCCTGGTAGCGCCGCGCCGCTGGTCCGACCGGCATCCGGACCAGGCGTTCTTGCTGGTCGAGGTCGCGGAGTCGTCGCTCAGCTACGACCGGCGGGTCAAGGCGCGGCTCTACGCGCTGTCGGGAGTTCCGGAGTACTGGGTGGTGGACGTCGCCGGCAAGCAGGTCGAGGTGTTCGCGGAGCCGGTCGCCGGCGCCTACACCCGCCATCGCGTAGTGGCGAAGGGCGAGCGGCTCGCGCCGGCCGCGTTTCCGGACGTGGTCGTGGACCTCGGGGAGCTGTTCCAGTGACCACCGCGACGCCGATCGGGCGCATGACCTATCCCGAGTACCTGGCCTTCGAGGCGGCGGCGCCGAGCAAGCACGAGTACGTCTGCGGCGAGGTCTTCGCCATGGCGGGCGGCACGCCTGAGCACGCGGGTCTGGCTGCTGCCATGGCCGCCGTGTTGGCGCGGGCCCTCGAAGACCGTCCCTGTCGCGCCTTCTCCTCGGACGGCCGCGTGCGGGTCGAGGCCACGGATCTCTCGACCTACCCGGACATCAGCGTGGTGTGCGGCAAGCTCGAGAACTCGGGCATCGACCAGGACGCCATCGTCAACCCGGTGCTCCTGGTCGAGATCCTGAGCGACTCGACGGAGGCCTACGATCGCGGCGAGAAGGCCGCTCACTACCGCCGCATCCCCAGTCTGCGCGAGTACCTCTTGGTCTCGCAGAGAGAGCGGCGGCTCGAGCTGTTTCGCCGCGGTGAGCATGGCGAGTGGCTCTTGCTCGAGGCCGGGGCAGGAGAGCGCGTCGAGCTCGCCTCGATCGGCGCGAGCATCGCGGTCGACGACGTCTACCGGAACCCGCTCTCCGCCGAGTGACGAGCTACTCGTTCTCGGCGAGCAGGCGCTCCGCCTCGATGCCGCTCGAGTCCAGGAAGCGCTGGGCCAGCTCGTTGTGGCCGCGCACCAGCTCCCGCGGCGTGCCGCTGGCGACGATGCGCCCTTTGTCCATCAGGTAGATCTGATCCGCGATGCGCAGCGCGCCGGCCATGTCGTGGGAGATCACGATGCTGGTCACGTCGAAGCGATTGCGGGTGCTGACGATCAGGTCGTCCACCATGCGGCTGGTGATGGGATCGAGCCCGCTGGTGGGCTCGTCGTACATGATCACCTCGGGCTCGAGCATCAGCGCCCGGGCGAGGCCCACGCGCTTGCGCATGCCGCCGGAGAGCTCGCTCGGCGCCCGGTGCTCGATGTTCTCGAGGCCCAGGATCTTGAGCTTCTCCTTGACTCGCTTCTTGATCTCCTTCTCCGCGAGCTTGGTGTGCTCGCGCAGCGGGAAGGCGACGTTGTCCAGGACGTTCATGCTGTCGAGCAGGGCGGAGTACTGGAACACCATCGCCATCTTCTTCCGCACCTCGTTCATCTTGCGGTCGGAGAGCGGCACGATGTCCACACCCGAGACCAGGACCTCGCCGCTGGTCGGCTTGTCCAGGCCGATCAGGATCTTCAAGAGGGTGGTCTTGCCGGCGCCGGAGCCGCCGATGATCACGGCCACGTTGCCGCGGCCGACCCGCATGTCCACGTCCGTGAGGGCCGAGAAATCGCCGAAGCGCTTGTTCACGCCTCTCACCACGATGTGGTCGGCCCGGTCGTCGCTCACGCGCTCCACCATAGCCGAGGGTCTGCCCAGGGCAATTTCTCGTCTGCCCGCCTCGCCCCTTGACGCGGCCTCGCTTCAGGGGTTTTCCCGCCTCCATGACCGACGACCACCTGAGCGCCCTGCTCGCCCTGTGCGAGGCCGGCAAGAAGGACAAGGAGGGCTGGTTCCACCTGCCGGAGGGGCGCCACCTGACGCTGTACGCGGCCTTCAACGGCGCCTCGCTCAGCGTCGCCCGCATCGCCGACGTCAAGCGCGACGGCGAGCTGGTCGTGGCTCGCACCGTCAAGGGCGAGACCTACATGCTCGCCATCTCCGACCTGTTCGCTGGAGCCGTGGAGGCATCTCCCGCTCAGTCGCGCAAGGCCGGCTTCGTCTGAGCGCATGCCCGGGCTCGCACGCCTGATCGGCGCGCTCGTCGCGTTCCTGGTCGGAGATCTGCTTCGGGTGCGCCGCCGCCACGTCGTCGAGTCGATGCGGCGCGCGGGCGTGGTCGAGCCGGAGCGGCGAGCGAGCGCCATGTACCGCTCGCTCGCCAGTGCGCTGGTGGAGCTCCTCTTGGCGCGCTTCCTGGAGCGCCGCGTGCGCTTCGAGCCGCGGGCGCTCGCGCTGATCGAGGCGCGCGGCGCCGTGGTCGCGACGGCGCACACCGGGAGCTTCGACCTGGTCGCGTGCGCGGCCGCGCGGCGCGTGCCGCTCACCGTGGTGACCAAGCGGCTCTCCATCGGCTTCCTGGATCGCGTCTGGCAGGGCTGGCGCGCGCGGCGCGGTGTGCGTCTGGCGCAGGCCGGCGACGCGGCGGCGAGCGCCCGGTGCGCGCTCGCCCGGGGTGAGGCCGTCGCGATGCTGATCGATCAAGCGCCGGAGCGCAGCCGCGGCACGCTGGTCACGCCGTTCTTGGGCGCGCCCGCGCGGGTGGATCTGGCGCCGGCGCTGCTCGCGGCCCGAGCCGGCGTGCCGCTCGTGGTGGTGTTCGGGCGGCGCACCTCCGAGGGCGAGCACGTGGTGGAGCTCGCGGGCGCCCTCGTGCCGCCGCCGCGCGCGGGGCGCGCCTGGGCCGAGCAGGCCATGCGCCAGGCCACGGACTGGCTCGACGCCTTCGTGCGCGCGCACCCGGAGCAGTGGCTGTGGATGCACCGGCGCTGGAAGGACGCGCCGAGCGCGGCGCTGTCGACCATGCCCGAGATCCGGGCTAGAAGCGCGGTGCGAACCTGATGCAGTCCGTAGCCATCGCGTTGGTCGGTCACGGCGCCTGGGGCGAGAAGATCGCTCGGACGCTCTCCCGGCTGGAGCGCGCGCGGCTCTCGGCGGTGTGCGACGTCTCCGAGCCGGCTCGCGAGCGGGCGCGCCGAGCAGCGCCGGACGCGCGCCTGAGCGCGTCGTTCACCGAGGTTCTCGCGCGCGGCGAGGCGCGGGCGGCCATCATCGCGACCCCGCCGTCCACTCACGCGGCGCTGGCGCACTCCGCCTTGGAAGCCGGCCTCGACGTGATGGTGGAGAAGCCCATGGCGCTCCGCCTCGAGGAGGCGCGCTTGCTCGAGGAAACCGCGCGCGCGCGCGGCCGCGTGCTGATGGTGGGTCACATCCTGGAGTACCACCCGGCGGTGGTGGAGCTCCGCAGGCGCATCGACCAGGGGGAGCTCGGCGAGGTGCGGCTGATCGTCTCGGAACGGCTGAGCTCGAGCCCGCGGCGCCACGAGAACGCCTGGTGGTCCCTCGGACCGCACGACGTCAGCGTGCTCCGCTTGCTCACCGGTGGTCGCCCGACCCGCGTCTCGCTGGCCGGTTGGGCCAGCGACGAGCCCGGGCGGCCGGACGTGGTGGCGGCGCGCGTCGAGGTCGGGCAGGGCCCGCTCGCGCTCGCGCACTTCTCGCTGGTGCACCCGCAGAAGGTCCGGCGCATCGTCGTGGTCGGGAGCGAGGGCGTGGCGGTGTTCGACGACCTCAGGACCGAGCAACGCTTGTCCTGGCTGTCCGGCGCCGAGGTCGGGCGCGGGCGCCTGGACGACGTCGTCGGTTCGGCGCGCGAATTCGAGCCGGCGCGGCAGGGCGTGCGGGACGTGCTCGACGGCGTCGCGCCGAGCCGCTGGCTGCCGAGCGGGGGCCTCTGCGTGCCGCTCGGTGACCGCTCCCCGCTCGAGCTCGAGGCCGAGCACTTCGTGGCCGGGGTCCTCGACGGACACGAGGTGCGGAGCGACGCGACGAGCGGGCGCGAGGTCGTCGCCGTGCTCGAAGCGGGCCAGCGCTCCTTGGACGAGCGCGGGGCGATGGAGGTGAGCCGTGACTGAGCCCGCTCAGAGCCCGGACGCGCGCACCCGCGTGCGCGCCCGCTGCATCGCCGTCCGCGTGGGCAACGGCCTGTACGGCTTGCCCGTGGAGCACGTGCAGGAGGTGATCGCGATGCGCTCCATCACCCGGGTGTTCCATGCCCCTGCCGCTCTGGCCGGCGTGACCAACCTGCGTGGCGAGGTGCTTCCGGTGCTCGAGCTGGGCGTGCTGCTCGGCGCAGAGGCGGAGGCGCCCACCGCGGACGCACGCATCATCGTGGTGCGAGAGCCGAGCGGTCAGAAGCGTCGCGCGGGGCTGCGCGTGGACGAGCTGTCGGGGCTGCGCGACGTGCCCGCCGAGCTCGGTGCCGCGCCGTCCACCGCCGGGGAGCGCGCCCGCGCCGCGATTCGCGGCGTGATCGACGAGCCGCCGCCCTGCGCGGTGCTCGAGGTGCCGGCCCTGCTCGACTCGCCGCTCCTCGCGGAGCTCGGCGGGCGCGCCGGGGGCGGCGCCTGATGGCGCCCTCCGCCGAGCGGCGGCGCGCCCACGCGGCCGTGCTCGCGCTGCTCGAGAAGCGTCACGGTGTCGGCTCCAAAGGCGCCGGCCCGAGCGCCTGGATGGAGCTGCGGCTGGATCGAGCCCTGGACGCGCTCGCGCTCGACGCCGGCGGCAGCCTCGAAGGCGCGCTCGGGCTGCTCGAGACCGAGCCCAGCCGGCTGGAGGAGATCGCCGAGCGGCTCAGGGTGGGGGAGACGCGCTTCTTCCGCGATCCGCCCCAATGGGAGGCGCTGCGCAAGGTCGCCGTGCCGGCGTTCGCGACACGCGAGCGCGTGCGCGCGCTGTCCGTCGGCTGCTCGTCGGGCGAGGAGGCGTTCAGCCTGGCCATGCTGCTCGACGCCGGGCTGGGCCGCGCCGGCGCCTATCGCGTCGTCGGCATGGACCGCAGCGAGGCTGCGGTGGCCGCGGCCCGCGCCGGCTGCTACTCGCTCCACCAGGTCAGCCACGTGCCGAGCGAGCTCCGGTCGCGGTACCTGAGCGAAGCGGACGGTCAGCTCCGCGTGGTCGAGTCGCTCAAGGGCACCGTGAGCTTCGTGGCGCGGGACGCCATGATCGGTCCTCCGCCCGGTCACTACGAGATCGTCTTGTGCAAGAACCTGCTGATCTACTTCGGCAACGAGGCGGCGGAGCGCGCGGTGAGCCTGATGCTCCGGAGCCTCGCCGACGGTGGGTTCCTGATGGTCGCCAAGAGCGAAGTCCCGCGGGTCAAGGCGCTGGGGCACAAGGCCGAGGAGCTCGCGCCCGGCGTGGTCGTGTTCCGGGGCTGATCTGGGCGGTTGCGGGCCCCCCCGCGCGGCGTTATGCCGGCGCCATGTCCAGCGAAGATCTGCTGCAGATCGGAGAGCACAGCTTCCGCTCGCGCTTGTTCGTCGGCACCGGCAAGTACAAGAGCGTGGAGGAGACCCGCGCCGCGCTCGAGGCCTCGGGGGCCGAGGTGGTGACGGTGGCCCTCCGGCGCGTGAACCTGCAAGACCGCGGCGAAGGCTCGTTGATGCAGCTCCTCTTGAGCAAGCGCTGGACGCTCTTGCCCAACACCGCCGGCTGCTTCACGGCCGACGAGGCAGTGCGCACGCTGCGCTTGGCGCGGGAGCTCGGCATCGCGGACTTGGTGAAGCTCGAGGTCATCGGCGATCCGCGCACGCTCTACCCGGACAACGAGCAGACGGTCGAGGCCGCGAGGCTCCTGGTCAAGGAGGGCTTCACGGTGCTGCCGTACTGCATCGACGATCCCATCGTGTGCAAGAAGCTCGAGGACGCCGGCTGCGCGGCGGTGATGCCCCTGGCGGCCCCCATCGGTTCGGGCCTGGGCATCCGCAACCCGTACAACCTGCGCATCATCCTGGAGCAGGCGAAGGTGCCGGTGATCGTGGACGCGGGGGTCGGCACCGCCAGCGACGCCGCGGTGGCCCTCGAGCTCGGCTGCCACGGCGTCTTGATGAACACCGCAATCGCCGAGGCCAAGGATCCGGTGCTGATGGCGACGGCCATGCGCGAGGCGGTCAGCGCCGGCCGCAAGGCGTTCCTGGCCGGGCGCATGCCGAAGCGGCTCTACGCCAACGCCTCCAGCCCCAGCGCCGGCCTGATCGAGTGACGCTCAGGCGTAGAGCTCGCCGAGGTCGTAGCAGCGCGTGCCGGAGGGGAGCTCGGGCATCGCCTTGGGCTTGTGTCGCACGAAGAGCAACCGGCCGAGCGTCGCGCCCCTCGGGCTCGGGTAGAGCGTGAGCTTCTGCTCCAGCTCGCCGAGCAGGGCGGGCACGGAGCGCACCGCGCCCCACTTGCACTCGCCGAGATCGACCCAGTTGTCCCGGCGCAGGCTCACCACGTCCACCTGCACGCGCTTGTCCCAATATTCGCCGACCTCGTAGCCCGCCGAGACGTCCTCGCGGGCGTAGATCTCGCCGAGCGCCTCGCGGCACATGCGCTCGAAGCAGGCGCCGAAGTAGGCGTCGAGCTCGGGGCGAACGAGCTCGCGAAACGCCCGCTCCGGTCCCAGCCGGCTGGCGCGGCTCAGGTTGGGGAACACGAAACGAAACCAGAACCGCAAGAGGGGGTCGTCGATGCGAAAGCGGACGTGCCGCGCCGCGGGCCGAGACGCCGTCAGCGGGAAGCGGCGCGCTACGTAGCCGAGCTCGGTGAGCTGGCCCAGGTAGTAGTGCATGTTGCGCTCCGGCACACCGGCGCGCCGCGCGATGGCCGGGATCTGGTCCTCGCCCGCCGCCAGCGCCAAGAGCACCGCGTAGTAGCTCTCGACCTCGCGGAGCTCTTCGCGCAGCAGGAAGTCGGGCTCACGGAACAGCGGCCCGTGCTCGCCGAGCAGGGTCTCGCACAGGTTCTTCTCGAGCGAACGCTTCGGGTCGAGGAGCGAGAGGTAGAAGGGCACGCCTCCGCACACGAAGTAGGCGCGGGCTCGATCGTCCACCGACCAGCGCGGGTGGAGCTCTGCGGCCTCCTTGAAGCCGAAGGGACGGAGCAGGATCTGCGCCGTGCGCCGCCCGAAGAGCGGGCTCTGCTTGCCGAGCACCTCACGCTCCATGAACCCGACGTAGGAGCCGCACAGGATGAGCAGCACCTTGCCGGAGCGCTTCCAGCTCCGATCCCAGAGCTCCTGCAGCACGCCGGGGAGCTCGGGGCTCGCCTTGACCATCCACTGGAACTCGTCGAGCGCGAGCACCAGCTTGCCGGGGCCCTTCCAGCGCTCGACGACGTGCCCGAGCGCCGCCTTCCAGCTCTCCGCGGGGAGCTCGGCGAGCAGCGGCTCGTCGAGCACGCGCGCGGCCTCCAGCAGGAGCTCGCGGATCTGCAGCGCCGCCGGCGCCGTCTTGCCCACCACGTAGATGCCGCGAGCACCCTTCAGAAACTGGAGGATCAGCTCGCTCTTGCCCACGCGGCGGCGGCCGTAGATGGGGATGAAGCCCGCCTCGTCCGCGGCGTGGGCTTTCCCGAGGACGGCCAGCTCCGGCGCTCGCCCGACGAACATGCCCCCAATCTGGTCCGCGCACCCAGACTTGTCAAGTCACGACTTGTCTAAATACGACTTGTCAAAAGCGGCTTGGCGTCCCCCGCCTTTGCCGGCAGAGTCGGCGCTCCATGAGCGTGCCGCCCCTGAGCCCGTACCAGAAGCGCCTGTTCGCGTTCCTGAGCGTGGCGACCTTCTTCGAGGGCTACGACTTCATGGCGCTGACGCAGATCCTGCCCAACCTGCGCGCGTCCCTCGGTCTGAACGAGGCGCAGGCGGGGCTCCTGGTGGGCTTCATCAACGTGGGCACGGTGCTGGCGTACTTCCTGGTGCGCAAGGCCGATCGCTGGGGCCGGCGCCGGGTGCTCACGATCACCATCGCCGGCTACACGCTGTTCACCTTCGCGAGCGGGCTGGCGCCCAACGTCTGGGTGTTCGCCGTGTTCCAAATGCTCGCTCGCATCTTCCTCCTGGCCGAGTGGGCCATCAGCAGCGTGATCGCCGCGGAGGAGTTCCCCGCCGCGCGCCGCGGCATGGTGATCGGCGTGGTCAGCGCCTCCGGCAGCCTCGGCTCGGTGGTGTGCGCCGGGGTCGTGCCCCTCTTGCTGAAAGCCCCGTGGGGTTGGCGCACCATATACCTGGTGGGCATCGTACCGCTGGTGATCCTGGCCTTCGCGCGCCGCAGCTTGAAGGAGACCAAGCGCTTCGAGGAGCAGCCCCACGCGGAGAAGGGGCGCCCGCTCGCGCACATCTGGCGCACGCCCTACCGCCGCCGGATGCTGGAGCTCGGCGCCATCTGGCTTTTGACCTACGTCTGCACCCAGACCAGCGTCACCTACTGGAAGGAGTTCGCGGTCGCCGAGCGCGGCTTCAGCGACGGCCAGGTGGGGCTCAGCATCACCATCGCGGCGCTGGTGGCGATGCCCCTGGTCTTCCTCTCCGGCAAGGCGCTGGACGTGATCGGCCGGCGCTGGGGCGCGCTGGTCATCTACGGGCTGACCGCCGTCGGGGTGTTCTGCTCGTACACGTTCCACGATCGCTGGGCGCTGACGGGCGCCTTGATGCTGGGGATCTACGGAGCCAGCGCGTTCTTGCCCGTGATGAACGCCTACACCACCGAGCTCTTCCCGACCGATCTGCGCGGGGACGCCTTCGCCTGGAGCAACAACCTGATCGGCCGCATCGGCTACGTGACCTCGCCGGCGCTGGTCGGCTGGTTCGCGCACCAGGTGGGTTGGGGAAGCGCCGTGCGTGTCACGGCGTTGTTCCCGCTGTTGGCCTTGGCCCTGATCCTGCTCCTTCTGCCCGAGACGCGCGCGCGTGAGCTGGAAGAGACGGCCGCGCTGTGAGCGCGTCGGCGAAGCCCGCGCCGCGTGGCGGCTTCTTCCTGCAGGTCGTGCCGGCGCTGCTCTACACCTTCGCCATCTTCTACGGCGGCGTCACCCAGCCGCCCAGCGTGGGGGCACCGGCGCTCTTCCAGCAAGACAAGCTGCTGCACGCCATCGCCTTCGGCTTCATGCAGCTCGTGATGCTGCGCGCCGTGCGCTACGAGGGTCAGAAGCTCGGGTTCCGCGCGCAGAACCTGCTCGCCTTCGGCCTGGCCTGCGCCATCGGCGGGCTGCTCGAGCTGGTCCAGCTGACCACGTCGTACCGCTCGGCGGAGCTCCTGGACTTCGTCGCGGACGCCTTCGGCGCCGGGATCGTCGCGGCGGTGCTCGACTGGCGCGCCAAGAAGCGGCAGGAGACTTGCGCGCCCCCCGCGGAACCGGAAGGATGAGCGCGTGCGCCTGATCGCCCTCGGCTTGTGCGCCGCCCTCGGCTGGGCACCGATGCAGTGCGCCTCGGATCCGAGCCCGGCGGAGCGCCGCTACGAGACCCCAGGCGAGGCCTTGTACGGCCTGGCGGAGCAGTTCAAGGCCAAGGGCGACGAGGCCGCGTGGCGCTCGACGCTCGAGTACCTGGTCGCGCGTTACCCGAACAGCCGCCACGCCAAGATGGCCAAGGACGACCTTGCGGGCGCCGCCCCCGCGGGCAAGCCGGCGGGAGCCAAGGCCTCCGGCGGCAAGTGATCGCGCCGCGCCTGATCGTGATCACCGACTTCTCGCGGGGCGACCGCGGGGCACGCCTCGCGCGCATCGAGCGCTGCCTGGCCCTGGCGCGCCCGACCTCGGTGCTGGTGCAGCTCCGCGATCCCGAGCTCGGCGCTCGCGCTCGCCTGGAGCTGGGCCGGCATTTGGTCGCCCTGGCCCGCGCGCACGGCCAGAGCTTCGCGGTGAACGATCGGCTCGACCTGGCGAAGCTGCTCGGCGCGGACGCCGTTCACCTGGGTGAGGCCAGCGTGGACGTCGCGGACGCGCGGCGTTTCCTCCCCGGCGTCTGGATCTCACGCGCGTGGCACTCCACCGACCGCGCGCCCGAGGGCGCCGACGCGCTCTTGCTCTCACCGATCTTCGAGGCCCGCCACGGGCGGCCCGCGCTGGGCGCCCCGTCGCTGCGCATCGCTCGCGCCCGAATCGGTGCGCTGCCGCTCTACGCGCTCGGCGGAGTGACGCCGGAGCGCGCCTCGACGGCCATGGCGACCAGCGCCCAGGGCGTCGCCGTGATCGGCGCGGTGCTCGACGACGACGACCCGCTGCCGCTCCTCGCGGCGCTCGGCATTCGCCGCTAGGCGCGCTATACGCCCTCTCCGACCCCATGGCCGAGACCCCGTTCGCCCCCGTGCCCACAGATCTGGATTTTCCGCGCTACGAGCGGCAAATCCTCGAGCTCTGGAAGGCGCGGCAGATCTTCGAGAAGTCCCTCGAGCTGCGCGGGCCCGACGCGCCGCACTTCGTCTTCTACGAGGGCCCTCCCACCGCCAACGGCGTGCCGCACAACGGCCACGTGCTGACGCGGGTGATGAAGGACCTGTTCCCGCGCTACCAGGCGATGCTGGGAAAGCGCGTGCTGCGCAAGGGCGGCTGGGACACCCACGGGCTGCCGGTGGAGGTCGAGGTCGAGAAGGAGCTGCGCATCCACGGCAAAGCCGCCATCGAGGAGTACGGCGTCGAGCCCTTCGTCGCGCGCTGCATCGAGAGCGTGTTCCGCTACACCACGGAGTGGGAGCGGCTGACCGAGCGCATCGGCTTCTGGGTCAGCTTGCCCGACGCCTACGTCACCTATCACAAGACCTACGTCGAGAGCGTGTGGTGGGCGCTCTCGAACCTGTTCGAAAAGGGTCTGCTCTACCAGGGCCACAAGGTGGTGTGGTGGTGGGCGCAAGGCGGCACCGCGCTGTCGAGCGCCGAGGTCGGCCTGGGCTACAAGAGCGTGGACGATCCCAGCGTCTTCGTGGCCTTCCCCCTCAGGGACGAGCCGGAGACGGCGCTCGTGGTCTGGACCACCACGCCCTGGACCCTGTCGTCGAACGGCTACGCGGCGGTGCGACCCGGGGCCAGCTACGACGTGGTGAAGATCGGCGCCCCGAAGGAGCACAAGGGCAAGAAGCCGAAGGAGCTCCGCACCAACGCCAAGCAGCTGATCTTGGCCAGCGAGCTCCGGGCGGCGATCAGCGACAAGATCGGCCACGAGCTCGAGGTCGTCTCGACGCTCGAGGGGGAGGAGCTGGTCGGCAAGCGCTACGTGCCGCCCTTCGACACCTATTACGCCGAGCGACGCGACGCGCGGGTGGCACTGAAGGAGGGGGGCGACGACGCGACGTGGTGGCGGGTCATCGCCGAGGACTTCGTGACCCTCGACACCGGCGCCGGCATCGTGCACGTCGCGCCGGCCTTCGGCGAGGACGACAACAAGGCGCACGCCAAGCAGCTCCGGCGCTACGCCCGCCCGGACGAGGTGGAGCTCCTGTGCGCGGTGAACCCCGACGGCAGCTTCAAGCCCGAGGCAGGGAAATACGCCGGGCGCTGGGTCAAGGACTGCGACAAGGAGATCCTGTCGGAGCTGTCCGACAAGGGCGTGCTCTTGTTCGAGGAGCTCTACCGCCACGACTACCCGTTCTGTTGGCGCTCCGACGAAGATCCGCTGATCCAGATGGCGCGCCCGGCGTGGTTCATTCGCACCACGGAGCGCCTGGCCGACGCCATGGCGGACAACCAGGCGGTCAGCTGGCTGCCGGAGCACATCAAGGAGGGACGTTTCGGCGACTTCCTGCGCAACAACGTGGACTGGGCGCTGTCCCGCGAGCGCTACTGGGGCACGCCGCTCAACGTCTGGGTGTGCACCAAGGATCCGGAGCACAAACACGCGCCGAGCAGCGTGGCCGAGATTGAGAAGCTCTCACCTACGGCGTTCAATCACTTCTACGAGGCGAAGAAGCTCGACCCGACGCTGAACCCCCACCTGATCGTGCACAAGCCCTGGATCGACCAGGTCGAGCTCCCGTGCCCGAGCTGCGGGGCCGCGATGCGCCGCGTGCCGGAGGTCATCGACTGCTGGTTCGACTCCGGCTGCATGCCCTTCGCGCAGTGGGGCTTCCCGCACGTCGAGGGCTCGGTCGCGAAGTTCGACGACGCCTTCCCGGCCGACTTCATCAGCGAGGCGATCGACCAGACCCGCGGCTGGTTCTACTCGCTGCTCATGATCTCGGCGCTGGTCTTCGACCAGCCCACGCAGAAAGCGCTCGGCCTGTCCGCGCTCCGAGGCTTCCCGCACCCCTACAAGAGCTGCATCGTGCTCGGTCACGTCTGCGACAAGGAGGGCAAGAAGGAGAGCAAGAGCCGAGGCAACTACACGCCGCCGGAGATCATCCTCGATCGCGTGCGCATGGAGTTCGGCGTGCTCGCCGAGGCCCACGGCCAGAAGGCCCCGGAGGGCAAGGCGCTGATCGCCCGTGAGGATCTCGAGGGCATGGACCTCCAGGACGGTGCGAAGGTGGCGCTCTACCGCGCCGACGCCCCGGAGAAGAAGCGCGAGCTGGTCATCGAGGCCCAGAAGAAGCTGCCGCGGCGCGTGGTCCTGCTCTCGGATGCGGACCGCGAAGCCCTGGGGCTCGAGCCCATCGAGAAGGGGCTCGGCACCATGCCCGTCGAGGTGCCGCGGGCGCCCGTCGCCCAGCGCGTCACCATGGAGGACGAGAACACCCCGGCCCCCGGCGCCGACGCCTTCCGCTGGTTCTTCTACGCCTCGAGCCCGCCCTGGTCGAACACGCGCCACAGCCTGACCAACGTGCGCCTCCTTCAGAAGGACTTCCACGTCAAGCTGCGCAACGTCTACTCGTTCTTCACCATCTACGCGAACATCGACGGCTGGCGACCGACCCACCCGGCGCACGTGGGGCGCCCCCCGGCGGAGCGCTCGCTCCTCGATCGCTGGCTGCTCTCGGAGGTGCAGCTCACCGTGCGCGACGTGCGGCGCGCCCTCGACGGCTACCTGGCCTACGACGCCGCGCTACGGCTGATCGATCTGACCGAGTCGCTCTCCAACTGGTACGTGCGCCGAAGCCGCCCGCGCTTTTGGGCCAAGGGGCTCGAGCAGGACAAGTGCGACGCCTACGCCACGCTCTACGAGGCGCTGACCACGCTGGCGGAGCTCGCGGCGCCGTTCATCCCCTTCTTCAGCGAGGAGATCTACCAGAACCTCGTGGTGCGGGCGAGGCTGCCCGGCGCCCGGGAGAGCGTGCACTTCGCCGACTATCCCGCGCCGAACGCCGCCGTCATCGACGAAGGGCTGGCAGAGGAGATGTCCGCGGTGCGCCAGGTGGTGAGCCTGGGGCTGTCGGTGCGCACGGCGAATCGCCTCAAGGTGCGCCAGCCGCTCTCGCACGCGGACGTGGTGTTCAACGACAAGCAGACGCTGGAGCGCCTCGAGAGCCATCGCTCGCTGATCGCAGAGGAGCTCAACGTGCACGAGGTGAACTTCATGTTTCCCGGTCACGAACGCGGCGCGGTGAGCTTCAAGCTGAAGCCCAACTTCCGCACGCTGGGCCCGCGCCTGGGCAAACGCGTTCAGGAGGTGAAGAAGGCGCTGGACGCCGCCGACGGCTCGGCGCTGCACGCCGAGCTGTCGAGCACCGGCAAGGTCGTCCTCGAGCTCGGCGGCGAGAAGCTCGATTTCTCCGCCGACGAGATCGAGGTCAGCGTCTCGGCGGCCGAGGGCTTCGCCGCCGAGACCGGCAAGGTCGGCGTGGTGGTGCTGCACACCACACTGACCGAGCAGCTGATCGACGAGGGGCTCCTGCGCGAGGTCGCGAGCCGCGTGCAGCAGGCGCGCAAGGATCTGGGCCTCGAGTTCACCGATCGGGTCCGGCTCTGGGTCGGCGGCAGCCGGCGGATCCAGCGCATCGTGCAGGAAAACCAGGCCCAGCTCTCCACGGAGTGTCTGGCCCCGGAGGTGTCCGTGGGCGAGCTCGGGGCGGCGCCGGCGGGGGCCAAGGAGCACACGCTCGGCGACGAGACCGTGGCGACTTTGTTGCAGAAGCTCTGATGTGGCCGGCGACGCTGGCCTCGCGTAGCATTCCAAACCATGGGCAAGCTCGGTTGGGTGGCGCTCGCGGCGGCAGGTCTCTTTGCGGGCACGGGGTGCGGCCAGAGTGACGATCGCCCTGGCAACCACCACTTCGTCAGTGGGGGAGGGGGTGGGGGTGGCGGAGGCGGTGGCGGGGGCGGCAGCGGCGGAGGCATGCCGTGTACGCCTGATCCGAAGCAGGGCTCGACCCTGAGCGGCGACGTGATCACGTATGACGTGTTCTTGAACGAGAAGCTACCCTTCGGCGGTCAGGCCGAGCTCCGGTCCGCAGGGGCCAACTGCCCGTGGGTGACGACGACGTGGGACGGAAGCGCCACCGGCGGCCCCGACGGTGGCCCGCCGCTGTTCATGCTTCAGAGCGTGAAGAAGGACGCCGATCTCTGGATGCTGCTGTCGCCGACGTCGAACGACCCCGTCTACCCGACGCTGCTCAGCGTCGACGCTACCAGTGACCAGACGATCCTCGACGGCTTCGGCATGCTGAGGTCGCAGGGGATCGACGAGGCCTACGCGGCGACGGGCACCGCTCGGGACCCCGAGAAGGGGACCATGGTCGTGCAGCTGCTCGCGCCGCTCTCCAACGCGCCTCAATCCGGTGGCAAGGTGGATGTCGGTGTGAACGGCGCCGCCGCCTTCCCAGGCCTCAGCGGCTGGCAACTCGGCGGCGAGACCGACCCCTCCGGCGTCGCCCTGATGCTGAACACCACGGCGGTCGCGTACCCCGGCCAGACGCTCAACGTGAACGTGGAGCTGGGCGGGCAGAAGCAGTCGTTCAAGTGCCCGTCGGCGAAGGGCGCCGTCACGATCTGCTGGATCGGCATCGGGGCGGCGTGAGCGTAGTGATGCCCTCGCGTCGCGCCCGCGTCGTGCTCTCAGTCTTGTCGCTGAGCTTCTCGGCTCGCGCCGCCGACGTCCCGGCCACCCCCGCCGACTACACCGCGAAGCTCTCCGGCCTCCAGCCGGGCGACACGCTGAAGCTCGGCCCCGGTGACTACACCAAGGGGATGAACCTCTTCAATTTGCACGGCGCGGCGGGCTCGCCCATCGTGATCGAGGGACCGGCGAGCGGAGCGCCGGCGCGCTTCCTGGGCGTCAGCGGCAAGAACACCATAGACATCCGCGACGCGAGCTTCATCACCATCAAGAACCTCTTGCTCGACGGCCAGGGCATCGACGGCGTGGACGCCATCAAGGCCGGCGGGCAGGCCACCAACTATGCCCACCACATCGGCATCGAGGGCTGCACCATCACCGGCCACGACGCCGGCGAGACCAACCAGCAGATCGTGGGCATCAGCACCAAGATCGTCGCGTGGGACTGGGTGATCCGCGGCAACGTGATCGACGGGGCGGGGACCGGCGCCTACCTCGGCAACTCGGACGGCACGCGCGCCTTCATCGGCGGCCTGATCGAGGGCAACCTGTTCAAGAAGACGCTGGGCTACAACATGCAGGTCAAGCACCAGCTGCACCGCCAGCAGGCCGACGTGCCCAGCGTGCCCACCGACAAGCGCGTGACGATCATTCGCCACAACGTCTTCATCAAGGCGAACCTGCCGAGCCCGGACGGCGCGAGACCGAACCTGCTCGCCGACGGATTTCCGGACAGCGGCCCCGGAGCCGACGATCACTACGAGATCTACGGCAATTTCTTCTTCCACAACGACGGCGACGCGCTCTTCCAGGGCAACGGTCGCATCCATTTCCACGACAACCTGCTGGTGGACTCGAAGCACCCGGCGGTGCGCCTGACCGCGCACCAGGGCAAGACCGTGATCGACGCCTTCGTCTATGACAACACCATCTACGACACGGCGAGCGGCATCTCGTTCGGCAGCGCTCCGAGCGGACAGAAGCTCGTGGCCGGCAATGCCATCTTCTCCGCCCAGCCGCTCTCCGGGGTGACTGGCGCCGTTGACAACGTCACGGCCGCGGTGACGGAAGCGGCGAACTACGTGGTCGCCCCCGGCAAGACCTTGGGGCAGATGGACTTCTACCCGAAGAGCGGCAGCGCGCTCAAAGGCTCTGCCATCGACCTCTCCAGTGTGAAGGCGGACACGGACTACGACCGCGATTTCAACGGGACGGTGCGCGACTTCACCTACCGAGGTGCGTACCAGGGCGAAGGCACGAATCCGGGCTGGTCGCCGGACGCGACGCTGAAGACCGGCGGCGGCAGCGGCGGCACTAGTGGGAGCGGTGGCAACGGCGGCGGCTCCGGCTCGGGCGGGGCGCCCGGCGGCGGCGCCAGCAGCGGCGGCGCCAGCAGCGGCGGCGCCAGCAGCGGCGGCGCCAGCAGCGGTGGCGCCAGCAGCGGCGGCGCCAGCAGCGGCGGGGCCAGCGCCGGCGACGCGAGCGACGATGATGGCGGCTGTGGCTGCCGCAGCGCGAGGCAAGACGCCGGGAGTGTGTCCGGGTGGGCGCTTTCCGCGTTGATTCTGGCCTGGGCCAGGCGCCGCCGCGCGCGGGTCACTTCAAGCTGAGCGTCTTGCCCAGCTTGTCACCGACGACCCGCGCGAGCGCGGTCCAGAGCTCGTCGCCGGTCTTGTAAGCGATCCACGCGCTCTGGTCGGGATCCCAGTCGAAGTGCCAGGCGTGGCGCTCGGCCGCCATCCAGATCTGCCGAGCGGCGCGGTGCGAGTTCACCACGTAGCGACCCCCCGCACCGAAGTCGAGGGTCAGGATGTCGTTCGACAGCTCCGCCTCGACGCCGTCCAGGTCCAACCGATCGAACGCTTCGACGAGCGCGCGCAGCTCAGGGACGGCGCGCGCTTCGTACTCTGCCTCCGAGATCTGCGTCACTGCGTGGGTGCCGGCGTCGCGCCGCCCATCGCCGGAATGCACGCGGGCGACACGCACTGGTTGCCCGGAGCACAGTCGTTGTTGGTCTGGCAGGGCCAAGCGCACTTGCCGACCGCGGTGTTGCAGCGGTGGGTCAGGCAAGTCGCGTCCGTCTGACACGGGAACGCCATCGCGCCCGGGGTCGACATCCCCCCCGCCGTCGGCTGAGCCGTCGGGTAGGCCCCCGGCTGCTGGCCGTAGCCCGGCTGCTGGCCGTAGCCCGGCTGCCCGTACCCGGGCTGCTGGCCGTAAGGCTGGCCGTATCCACCTTGGGCAGGCGGCTGTTCTTCTTCCTTCTTCTTGCAACCAACGATGACCAGCGCCGGAACGACGGTCGATACCACCAGACCAAGCAGGGCTTTCCGCATCGGGATCTCCTCGGGATTTAGTACTTGGACGACCGAGCCCGGTCAACTCATCAAAGTCGCGGCCCAGCACCGAAAAATCCTCCTTTCGGGGGAACGCCCTCACATTCGGTGCTACCTTCCTCCGTCGAGCGGATGGGGAACAGGGCGGGCCAGGGGGAGCCGGTGGGGGAGGCCGTCGAGCAGCGTCTGGCTGCCGAGCTGCGCTCGGCGCTGAAGCGGAAACCCGCGCAAGAAGCGCGGCTGGCGGGTGTCATCCGCGCGCTCTGCCCGTACTCGGCCGCGCTGAGGTCGGCGCTGTCGGACGCGCTGGAGACTCTGGCCCAGCGCGGATCCCATGGCCGGCCCCTGTACGCGGCGGCGGCGCGTTCGTTGACCGAGGCCGGGGAGCGCCGGGCGTGCGCGCCGATCAAGCGGGCCCTCGCCGCCGACGACGCGGGTGGGCTCGCGACGCTGTCGGCAGCGTGCTTCTGCGATGATCCCAGCTTGAGCGAGCCCTTGGCCCGGATCGCGACCAGCCGGCATCCGCACCTGGCCCTGGCCGCCGAGGTCGCGCGGCTGGCGCGGCGCGAGTCGGATGGCGCGCACGTGGCGTCGCTGGCGCCGAAGATCAAGGAGAGCCACCGCATCGAGCTGTGCTCTGATCTGTTCGTCCCGCTCTTGCGCCATCCCTCACTGCCCATCGGCGTGGCCCCCGCGTTGGCGGTGCTGCGTGACGCGGAGCGCCACCTGGGGCGCTGGTTGGTTTTGGGACAGATCGCCACCCGGGCGGGGGACCCCGAGCCGGCTCGGGAGGCGAGCCAGCGGGCGACGACCGGCCCAGAGAGCGCGCGCGCGGCCTGGGCGATGGTGGCTTGGGCCCTGTCCGAGGGAAGGAGCGCGCCGCCCGACGTGCGTCCGACGGTGGAGCTCGTGGCGCGCCTCTCGGACCGGCCGAGCTCCGATCGCGACACCACCTTTCTGTATCGGCTGGCCGAAGCGCGAGCGCCGGCGGCGCGAGGCATGCTGGAGAGCGTGGCCAAGAGCAGCTCGCTCTCGAACGAGTGCGCGGTGCGCGCCGCGCTCTATCTGGCGCGCGACCACTCGCGCGAAGACTTGCGCGAGGCGCTGGGCAACGTTGCCGCGAACCCGCGTCGCGACGCGCTGCGCGGCCTGGCTGCCGCGGCGCTCTGGGATCTGGGCGAACGCGAGCGGGCGCGCGAGCTCGCCCCGACGCTCGCCGGCAGTCGGCAGCTGCCGACGCTCGCCTGGAACGCCTTGCTCTCGGTCGCCGAGGCCGGCAAAGTCGAGTCCGTGTTGACGGAGTCGGCGTTTCGTCGCGTGCAGCTCGGATGGCTGGATTGAGGACCGCGCTCGCCGCGTTTTCGACTGCTCTGCTGGCCGCCCGCGCGCTGGCCGCTGCCCCCGAGGCCCGCAGCATCGCGCTCGGGGACGGGAGCGCCAGCGTCAACCTGCTCGTCGATCGCGACGATGACGACGACGACGGAGTGCCGGATTTCGAGGCCGCGACGCCGCGCTCGGCGGCGCTCGGCGACGTGGTCTGGGTGGTGACCAAGCCGCGCAAGCTCGAGGCCGCGGAGGGCGACAGCCTGCGCTTGATCGTGAACGGCAAGCCCATCGCGCCGTCGGCGGCGCTGGGTTTGCGTCTGAGCCGCTTCGGGCTGCAGGGCGTCCGGGCTGGCGCGACGCGCCTCGGCCTGACCGGGCTCGACATCGACGCGAACGTGCTCGATCTGCTGGCGCTCGACGGCACGGGCAACTCCGTGGACTTCGCCCGCTCCCACGCCTCGCTCAGCCGCTCGCTTCCGGTGGATCAGACCGATCTCGAGGCGCTCTCGTTCGTGGTCGCCGGTCCGCCGGCGGCGCTGCCGCGCTGGCTCAGCGTGGCGAGCTTCCGCCCCGATCTGTCGCCGCTCGACACGCTGGGCGAGCTGGCCCTCGACCCGCGACCGTGTCCGCCCGGGCTCGCCGCGGGCCTGGTCTGCCGCGGCACGCCCCCGATCAAGAGCGCCGGAGACATCGTCGATCGCAGCCACCCCGAGGCCGTCTTGCACTCGCTCCTCGCCGAGGTGGGCGGCCGGCTGGTGATCGGCGTCGAGCAGGCCATGGCGGCGCTCAAGGTGGGTGGCCCGCGCGCCTCCGCGCTCGGCGCGCTGCCGCGCTTCCGGGGCAAGCTCCGGGTCAGGCTGGTGCGCGCGAGCCCCGGCGGCGCGCCGCCCATCGGAGGCGACGACGCCGGCGCCATCGCCGTGGCCAAGCGCGAGCTCGACACCGCGAACGCGCTCTGGGGTCAGTGCGGCATCGTGTTCGGTCCGGACAGCGAGCTCGACGTGGCGCTGGTCGATCCGCCGGGGCCGCACCTGTTGGCGATTGGCTGCGATCTGGGCACACCGGCCAGCGGCGGCGAGATCGCGCTCGGCGTCGACGACCGCGAGGTGCGGGTCGCGACGAGGCCGGGGCAGTCTCCGACTCAGGTCGCGAGCCTCTTGGCCGTCGCGCTCCGTCGCGCCGGCTTCCGCGCCGTGGTCAGCCCCAACGCGCTGATTTCTCCGGGCGCTCTGCGCAGCGTGGACGTGCTGGTGCGGCGAGCGAACGGTCAGCCCGCCCGCGTGGCCCCGCTGGGCGCCCTGGCCTCGAGCGACCCCACGCTCGGGGTCTGCGTGGGCAGCGTCGAGCTCGCCGACGGCCTGAGCCACTTCAGCGATTTCGACGCGGCCGCGGGGACGCTGGAAGAGCGCACGCTGCTCAAGGCGTTCGACGACGCCGATCCGTCCACGATCGAGGTGCTGATCGTGCCGGCGTTCGGCCGCGCGGGGCGCATCGGGGAGTCCTTCATCTTCAGCGAGGGCGCGAGCCTGCGCAACGCGGTGATCGTGGACCGCGCCGGCATCCGCGCCGGGGCGCGCTCGTTCGCGCTTGCCCACGAGCTCGGCCACATCTTGCTCGACCTGCCCGGACATCCCGACGACTACGGCGTCGATAGGCCATCCTTGCTCATGGACGCGGACGCCACCGATCCGTCCGTGTTCGGCCCGCGCCGGCTGACGCTCTCGGACTGCGAGCGCGCGATCCGTCAGAGCGGCCCCAAGGCCCCGATGCCGCTGCTCTCCGCCTGGCCGCTCAGCGGGTCGCGGCGCACGCCGCCAAAGACGCCGCGCTGATTCACTGCGGGACGATCTGGTTCAGCTCCGTGCCGGCGGCGTAGGCGTAGGAGACGTAGGCGTCGAAGCCGTCCACGAGCACGCCGACCGGCTCGTCGGCGTCGACTCGGTGGACGCCGTCGTCCTGCACGCCGGGGCTGACGTTGTCGGTCTGCTTCTCCGGGTCGATGACCGGGAAGCTGAGCTGGCAGCGGTAGACTACGAAGGGCGGAGTGGGGCTGCCACGCTCGGCCGCCGTGAGGCCGTCCCCCGGCACCGGCACGCAGGCGGCGATGTCTTGCACCGGCGTGCCGTCGAGCACGATCGCGGCGCTGGGCGGCGCGATGATGCGGATGAAGTCGAAGTTGTACTTGTCCGGCGTCAAGAATACGTACGAGGTGCGGAACTGCTGCACCGGCGGGATGATGATGCTGCTGGGGTCGCCGCCGGGCAGGCCTCGCGGAACGCCACCGTCGTCCTGGCTCGCCGAGACGCTCTGGAGCATCACCGGGGCGTCGCTCTCCAGCAAGAACTCTCGGGTCGACGCGATGTCGGCGTAGGAGCCGCGGCCGGCGAGGGACAAGCTCGCCGCTTCCCCGCCCAGCGTGGTCGTGATCTTCGCACCGCTCTCGGTGACGGCGATGACCCGGAAGTACTCCGGCTGGGACACGACGCCGATGCTCGCGCCGGCCGCGGCCACCATCTCGGAGCGGTTGGCCGAGATGGTGGCGACGAAGCGCGTGCCGGCGGTGCGGATCGGATCGAGCTGCTCCTCCAGGTGATCGGCGCAGCAGCGTCGCTCCGACAGCTTCGAGAAGAACGGCGCGTCGCTGGCCTCGCTGCCGCTGAACACGACCACCGGTTGGTTGGCCCACACCACCGAACCGGTGAAGTCCGCGTTGAAGTCGTCGGTCTCCAGGTTCAAGACGTCGAACGGGCCAAGAGACAGCTCCACCACGCCGCCCTTGGGCGTGGTCTTCACCGGTCCGCCGCCGATGATGCCGGCGCGGGTCTCGACCTTGACCACGGTGTTCGGCCGGGTGCCCACGATGGTCAAGAACGCGCGGAGATCGACCGGGTTCGCCGGGTTGAAGTTGGTGTTCGGATCGTCCGTGCTGGCGATGGTCTGCGGCCAGCCCAGGACCACGTACGAGCGTGCCAGCTGTCCCGGGGCCACCACCAGGGCCTCCACCGGCTTCAGGAGCGAGGCGTCGTTGGAGAACACGGCGGCGTTGTAGAGCGGGTTGAACTGATAGGCGACGACCGGGAAATTCGAGCTGACCCGATAGGCGTGACGCGTGAGGGCCGTGTGCGTCCCGGTGTCGAACTCGCCGGGAGGCGAGCCGTCCACCTCGCGCGGGCCGAGCTGGAAGACCCGCAGGCTGAGCGGCGGGATGGTCGCCTTGGCGACGCCGAGCGGAGAATTCGGCTGTCCCGGCGCGCTGTCGTCGCGCTCGATGACCACCTCCGCGTAGACGTCCGGCTGCGGGTTGCTGACGACCACGGAGTACTGCTGCGCGGCGGCGTTCAGCCCCGCCCCGACGTTGGCGTTGTCGAGATCCACGGCCCAGTACTCGCAGCCGACGTTGCTGCGCTGCTGCTTGGCCTTGGAGCAGAGCTGAGTGCACTGGCCGGCGCGGCAGGCGATGCCCTGGGTCGTGTCGCAGGTGTCGCCTTCGGTCTCGTGGTCACCGCTCGCGTCGCAGAGCTTGGTCGTCTGGCCGTCGCAGCGCCGCGAGCTCGGCACGCAGGTCTTGCAGACCCAGGCGTCCGGGACGCAGACCAGGCCCTGGCCGGCGCAGTCCTCGAGCTTCGCCCAGACCAAGCCGGAAGAGCTCTTCTCGCAGCGCTCGACGGCGTCGGTGCAGCGCATCGCGCCCAGGTTGCACAGCGGCGGCGGGGGGCTCTCGTCCGAGATCAGCCAGCGGTCGGCGCGGTCGAAGCCGCAGCTCGCGATCACGAACGAGCCGAAGGCCAGCCCAGACAGGTGACGCAAGCTCGACAGCAGGCGCGGCCGCGCCGGTCTCTCCGTGGGTCCTGGTCTCAGCGGCGGATCGTGAGCTGCTCGAGCGGAGTCGGCGGACGCCGAGTCACAGGTGCGCATGGAAGATGTCCGAGGCGTAGGCGTTCCAGCCGCGCGTGTCGAGCTGGCGGTAGCGCAGGCTGCCGTAGTCGAAGGGCGTGATGTGCGCGCGGTTCACGCTGAAGGTGATCGGACCCGGCAAGAGCGCGAGCTCGCTGCCCAGCGCGGCCAGGTTCGGCAACTTGGTCGAGCTCACCCCCGCCGGCGCCGCGATGACCCAGGTCACGAGGCCGCCGCCGCTCTGGGCGTAGACCACGGTCAGCTCCACGCTCGCGCCGCCTGGGCTCGCGCTCCAGCCGAGATCGGTCCCGGTCCAGCTGCCGTTCTGGCCCGGGGTGGTGAGCGCGGGGATCTCCACGAAAGGATCGAGGCTCACCACCTCTGCGGTGCTGGTGGTGGCGGAGAGCCCCACCACCGAGCGCGGCGAGGTGCCGCCGACGCCGGTCACCGCTCGACCGGTGTAGACGTATTGGCTGCTGGCGAGGCCCTTGATCAGCGGCGGCACGCCCACGAAGGACAAGGGGCCCGTGATCGGCAAGAGCTTCTCCTGCACGCCCACCGGCAAGAGCGCGTAGCCGAGCTCGTTCACCCGGATGGAGACGCTGACCTTCGCTCGGTCCGGACCCTTCAGCGTGGGCTTGGGGCCGGTCATGCTGATCTTGAAGGCGTGATCGAGCGGGATGTCCATGTTGATGAACACGTTGCTCGTCACCTTGCCCGGCGCGGTCGAGATGCCTTTCGCCAGGCCCATGGCGTAGGCCTTGAAGTAAGGCGGCGACGCCGCGCGGTTCTCGATGCCCGCCAGGGCGTAGATGCCGAGGTTGCCGGTCTGGGCGCTGATCACGTACTCGTAGCCGATGGTTCCGCCCGCACTCGGCGTCACCGCGTCGGAGGCGTTCGGCAGGCTGAAGCCGTAGCTCGGATCGCTCTGGAGCTGGAACACGTAGGCGACGGCCTTCTCGTCGGGGCCCTTGGGCTCCGGGATGTTGGTCCAGGCGGCGCGCGTCTCGAACTCCTTCGAGCTCTTCCAGACCAGCTGCCCGGTGATCGCGGCGCCGAGCGCCGGAGTGCCGCCCACCGGCGGCGGGTCACCTTCCTCCGCGCAGCTGGGTGACAGCACCGGGTCGAGGTAGACGGTCACCGTGTCGACCGGGACGTCCACGAAGGTGATGGGCTGGTAGCACTTCTTGGCCACCGTGACCGTCCGTTTGGGCCCGAGCGCAGCGTCTTGGAACACGGTGACGCCGGCCCCGTCGGTCTTCTGCACCAGCGCCTTGTCGAGGTCGTCGCCCGCGATGGCGGTCGCGCCGGGCAGCACCGTGCCCGTCCAGCCGTCGAGGGCCAGCACCTTGAGCTGGCCTTTCAGCGGGCCGCCGCTCAGGCCACCCTTGTAGCCGTTGTCGCTGTCGCCGTAGGTGAAGGCATCCAGCACGTCCACGCTCACGCCGTCTTCGGTGGTGACCCGGATCGGCTTCGTGCCCGGCGTGCTCTGCGGCGTCTTGCACTGGAGCTCCGTGCCGCTCGTGACCACGACGTCCGTGCACGGCAAGAAGTCCACCAGCACCTCGACCTTGTCGCTCCACTTGGTGCCTTGCCCGTAGAGCTTCACCAGCGTTCCGCCGGAGGTGGGGCCGCTCTTCGGGTCGGCGTAGAACGAGTCGTATTCGTAACCGCCCAGGAGCGTGCGGCGCGTCGAGGTGTCGTCGCCGTTCTGCGCCGTGACGTCCACGGGGCCGGCGCTGCCGGGGGGCACCGCGACCTGGATGCGCTCCGCGTCCACGGGGACCAGATCCGAGCTCGGGATCTCCACCGTGCCGAACCAGACCCGGGCCTTGCTGTCGAAGCCGTTGCCGCGCACCATCACGGTCTGCCCGCCGTTCCAGGGCCCGTGCGGCGGATCGACGCCGAGCACGGCGTGCGGGTCAGCCGGGGGCAGCTCGCTCTTCACGTCGGAGCTGCCGTCGAACAGGATGGGGCCGGGCGGACCTCCGTCGTCGTCCGTCGGCTTCTGGAAGGTGCCCTCCGGTCGCGCCACGCAGCTGCCGGCGAGGCCGAAGGCCAGCCCGGAGACGGCGAGCCAGAGCCCGAGACGACGAAAGGTCGGCGCTCCCACGATTCACGAAAAGTAGGGTAGGCCCCTGACCTCCGCAAGGACCGGCTTCGCAGCGGCCGCGTCGCCGCGCAATCCCGCCAGGATCTTCGAGCTCATCTCCTTGCGCGAGCCGTGCTCCTCCGTCGGGCCCACGCAGGCCGGACAGCCGGCGTCGCAGTCGCAGGAGTCGATCAAGTCGCGCGCGCGCTCGAGCAGCTCGTCGGCGCGCTCGTAGATGCGCGGGGCCAGGCCGACGCCGCCCGGCAGCGCGTCGAACAGGAACACCGTGGGATCGAAGCCGCCGGTTCGACCGGAGAACGGATCGCGCCCAGGCGCGCGGTCCTCTTCCGGCGAGCCGCCGTCGCCCAGCGTCTGGCCGATGTCGCGGGGATCGCACATCAAGGCCAGCGTGCTCACCAGCTCGAGCGCGCGCCCCACGCCGCGCAGGCCGTCCACGATGGCGGCGCGCGGTGCCCCGAGCCGCACGACCAGCGCCTCCGGCAGGGTGAGCCAGAAGCTCGTGGTGTGCAGCTGCATCTCCGGCAAGAAGACGTCGCCGTAGCCGGCGTTCTCGTGGGTGAAGAACTTGATCTTCTTGTAGCCGGTGACCTTCTCCTCGACCTTCACGTCGCCGAGGCCGATGCGCGCGGCGCCGAAGGGTCTGGACGTGCTCTCTTCGATCACGACCACGGTGCGGTAGGTGAGGGCGGTCGTGAAATAGTCGGGCGCGACCTTGCGCACGAAGGCCTTGTGGTTGTCGTAGTCGAGGCGCTCGACCTGAAACTGCTCGGCGTCGTGCTGGTAGATGGCCTGCTCGTGCAGCATGGTGTGCGCGGCCCGCCAGTCGAGCTCGGCGATGCTCTTGTCCGTGGCCACGTCGATGATCACGAAGTTGTCCCAGCCGATGTTGCGCAAGGAGACGTTGTTGGCCGGGAAGGCCTCGCCGGACCAGTGGAACGCCCCCGCGGACTCGTGCACCAGGCCGTGGCTCTGCAGGTACTCGAGCGCCGAGCGAGTGTCCTCGCTGTCGAGGGTCAGGTAGCGCTCGCCCGTGGCGGGCTCGGGCTTCGCGGGGCGCGCTCCGGCGGAGCTGATGCGGAACGGCGCCTCGAACGTCGCGCACTTCAGGTGCTGGATCAGCACCTCGGTGTTGCCCGGGTCGATGCGCGCTTCTTCGGCGCCGGAGCCCAGGAGGTAGTCCGGATCTCGGGCCAGGTACTGGTCGAGCGCGTCGCTCGAGCAGACCAGGAGCGCGATGCTGGTGGTGCCGCGGCGCCCCGCGCGGCCGAAGCGCTGCCAGGTGGCGGCGACGGAGCCCGGGTAGCCGACGCACACCACCGCGTCGAGATCGCCGATGTCGATGCCGAGCTCGAGCGCGTTGGTGGCGACCACGCACAGGATCTCCCCGTTGCGCAGCCCCGCCTCGACGGCGCGGCGCGTCTCCGGCAGGTAGCCGCCGCGATAGGCCATGATGGCGTTGGGTCCCGCGACGTCGCCGACCTCTGCGCGCAGGTACTTCAGCATCACCTCGACGCTGTTGCGCGACGGCCCGAACACGATGCTGGGGACGCGCGCCCGCACCAGGTCCGCCGTCAGGCTCACCGCCCGCTTGAGGGAGCTCGCCCGGATCCCCAGCTCCTCGTTGACGATGGGCGGGTTGTACATGAAGAAATGCCGGCTTGCGCGCGGCGCCCCGGAGCGATCGACCATCACCACGTCGTCCGGGCTCACGCCGATCAGGCGCGCGGCGTGCTCGGCCGGGTTGCCGATGGTCGCCGTCGCCATCACGAAGGTGGGCTCGGAGCCGTGGAAGCGCGCGACGCGCCGGAGGCGCGCGATCACGTGGGCCATGTGCGAGCCGAACACGCCGCGGTAGGTGTGGAGCTCGTCCAGCACCACGTAGCGGAGCCCCTGGAGGAAGCCGGCCCAGCGCGCGTGGTTCGGCAGGATGCCGGCGTGCAGCATGTCCGGGTTGGTCAAGAGCACGCGGCAGCGCTCGCGGGCGACCCGGCGCGCGTCGCCGGGCGTGTCACCGTCGTACACGGTGGCGGGCATGCTGAGGCCGGCCTCGCCGATCAGCTCGCGCAGGTTGTGCTCCTGATCGCGCGACAGCGCCTTGGTGGGGTAGACGAACAACGCGCTGGCGGTCGGGTCCTGGGCCAGCGCCTCGATCACCGGCAGGTGGAAGCACAGGCTCTTGCCGCTCGCGGTCGGTGTGGCGACGACGACGTGACGGCCGGCGCGGGCCGCCGCGATGGCCTCGGCCTGGTGCGAGTAGAGCTCGGAGACGCCGCGGGCGCCGAGCGCGTGCCGGAGCCCCGGCGGCAGATCGGCGGGAATGGGCGCGCCGGTCCCGCTGCTCTCGCCGATGAGCCGCTCGGCAGCGAGACAGCGACGCACGGTGCCGGAGGCCAGCCAGCCGGCGACGACTGCATCGACGCCGCGGGCTTCGGACCAGGGTGCTTGGGGCATGCGGATAACTAAACAGATGTGCGGTAGTGCGACAAGGCCCTCGGGACAACTGGCCCTGGCCGCCGAGCTGTCGTAACTAAGCGCCGGAAATGAGTGACGTGACGGACCCGCCCCGCGCCGAGGACAGCGCCGAGCCCACGGCGACTCCGAGCGCTGAAGCGGAGCCAGAGCCCCCGGCGACTCCAAGCTCTGACGCGGAGCCGAGCGCCGCCGCGCAGGGCCCCGCCGAGCCGGCCGCCGAGTCCGCCGAGCCGAGCGCTGCCGCGCCGAGCGCCCTGGCGCCCGCCCCGAAGGCGCCGACCCAGGAGGAGCTCGAAGCGCTCCAGCGCCGGCCTTCGTTCGTGTTCTTCGGCGTGCTCGCCGCCGTCGCGCTGGTCTCCGACATCGGATCGAAGGCATGGGCCGAGGTCGCGCTCAGCAAGCGCACCGCGTTCGAGCCGAGCATCACGCTGATCAAGGATCACCTGGCCTTCACCCTGGCCTACAACCGCGGCGGGGCTTGGGGGCTCCTGCACGACGCCAACGAGAGCATCCGGCGGCCGTTCTTCCTCTTGGTGAGCGTGCTCGCCATCGCCTTCATCGTCTCGCTCTACAGTCGCCTGGCGCCGACCCAGCGCGCGCTGAAGTGGGGCTTGCCGCTCGTGCTCGGCGGCGCGCTCGGTAACCTCTCCGATCGCATCACGCGCTCGAGCGTCGTCGACTTCATCGACTACCACGCGCTGTGGATCGAGAAGATGAACGCCTTCATCGCCAAATACGCGAAGGGCTGGACGGTCACCGATCACTGGCCGACCTTCAACGTCGCCGACATCTTCATCTGCGTCGGCGTCGGGCTGATGGCCGTGGACATGGTGACCTCGCGGCGCAAGCCAGCGGCGTCGTCGAACGCGCCGCCTGGCGCACCGCCGCCGGCCCCGCCCGAAGAGCCCAAGGTCGCCGCGCCGCCGGCCCCGGAGGCCCCGGCCGCCGCGCCGCCGGGCAGCTGAAGACGCGCGAGCCCGGCAATGCAAGGCCGCCTCTTCACGCTCTTCGAGATCCCGTTCCCGAGCTACTTCGTCCTGCTCCTGACCGGGTTCCTGTTCGCGACCATCGCCGGCGCGCTGTGGGCGAAGCGGGTGGGGCAGGACCCGGACGTGGTCGTGGACCTGGGCCTGGCGATGCTGCTCGCGGGCGTGGTCGGCGCGCGCCTCCTGCACGTGCTCGCCGACGGCTACTTCATGGACTACGTGCACCTGTGCACGGATCCCTCGAAGGTGGACTGGCGCATCACCCGCGACGAGTGCCTGAGCCCGCGCTACGGCGGCGTCTGGGACGCGGCCAAGCAGGTCTGCCACCCCACCGAGGTGGACTGCTTCGCCTGGGCGAAATTCTGGGCCGGCGGCTTGACCTACTACGGCGGGTTCATCGGCGCGTCCGTCGCCGGCTGGTACCTGCTGAAGCGCGATCGATTTCCGTTCTGGAAGGCCGCGGACATGGCGGGGATGGTGATCCCCATCGGCCTGGGCTTCGGACGCATGGGCTGCTTGCTCGCGGGCTGTTGCTTCGGCTCGCCGCTGAAGAGCAAGTGGGCGATGGTGTTCCCGTCACACAGCCCGGCCAGCGAATCGCAGTTCAAGGCGGGCCTGCTGAGCTCGCCTTTCGAGCCGTCGCTCCCGGTTCACCCCACGCAGATGTACGAGTCCGCCGCCTCGTTCGCCATCGCGGGCGCGCTGATCCTGGGACTGCACGGCCGCAAGCGCTACGACGGTCAGGTGTTCCTGGCGTTCGTGGCCCTGTACGCCCTCGCCCGCTTCGTGATCGAGTTCTTCCGCAGCGACGACCGCGGCGGGCTCTTCGGCCTGAGCACCTCGCAGCTCATCGGCCTCGGTCTGGTCGCGGCGGCGCTGGCGGGCCACCGCGCGCTGCTGCGGCGAAAGCTCGCCTGACCCGCGGGGTTGGCCCGGCGGGCCGGGGCGCCGTACCATCTGGGGCATGACCCGATTCGTCGCCCTCGCGGCGCTGCTCTGCCTCGGCAGCTCGGCCTGCTCGCCGAAGGACGATCGGCCGGCGAATGCCCACATCACCTGCGACTCCGGCAAGTGCATCGACCCCGGGCCCGGGGGAGGCGGCGGCGCCGAAGGCGGCGTGGAGGCCGGCGCCGAAGCCAGCGGGGACGCCCCGACGGGGGTTTCGGTCAGCGGCTCCGTGGTGCTCCTGACCGGCGACGACTTCCTGACCGCCGTGCCCTACGCCGAGCAAGCGTCGGTGCGGATGGAAGGCGCCGCTGGCTTGCCCGTCGAGGGTGCCTACAACGGCGCGACCTTCTCCCTCGACGGCGTCGCCGAAGGCCAGGGGATCTGGGCCACGGTCACGCCCAAGGCCGCCGCAGTGCTGCCGACCTTGCAGCCCGCCGACACGACGGCGTCGCCCCTCGAGCTCGCCCTCGTCCCCGCCTCCACCATCGACACCATCTACTCGTTCCTGTCGGTGCCGGTGCAGCGCGAAGCCGGCGCGGCCCACGTCGTCTTGCGCTTCCTGAACGCCAAGACCGGCGTCCCGGTGACGGGCGTCACGGTCTCGCACAAGGGCGAGGCCGTGGCCTACGACACCGGGGGCTCCTGGAGCGACACGGCACCCGGCACCGGCGTCGGCGGCTACGCGGTGGTCGTCAACGTGACCAGCGCCAAGGCGCCCAACAAGCAGAGCTTCCAGTTCAACGCGCCGAGCGCGTCCGCCGGAGTCTACCTCCTGGTTCAGCCCGACAGCGTCACGCTCGCCGACGTGCTCGTGGATTGAAGGCCCCGGCGCGCTCTGCTAAGCGCGGCGCGTGGCCAAGCTCATCGACGGCAAGCTGATTGCCAAGGCGGTTCGGGACGAAGTCGCGTCGGGCGTGAAGGACTTCGTGGCGCGGCACGGCCGGCGGCCCGGGCTGCACGTGGTGCTCGCAGGTGACGACGCCGCCAGCGCCGTCTACGTGCGGAACAAGGAGAAGGCCGCGGAGGAGGTCGGCATGGCCGGGGCCGTGCACCGGCTGCCGGCGAGCGTCAGCCAGGCGGAGCTCCTCGAGCTGGTCCAGCGCCTGAACGCCGACCCGACGGTGGACGGCATCCTGGTGCAGCTGCCCTTGCCCAAGGGCGTGTCCTCCGAGCCGGTGCTCGACGCCGTCGATCCGGCCAAGGACGTGGACGGGTTTCACCCCGTCAACGTCGGCGCGCTCTGGACCGGCAAACCCGGGCTCGTGCCCTGCACGCCACGGGGCTGCATGCGCCTGCTCCACGAAGCCGGCGCCGCGCTCGTGGGGGCTCGCGCGGTGGTGATCGGCCGCAGCAACATCGTGGGCAAGCCCATGGCGGCGTTGCTCCTCGCCGAGCACGCCACGGTGACGCTCGCCCACTCGCGGACCCGGGACCTGCCCGGCGTGTGCCTGCAGGCGGACGTGATCGTGGCCGCGGTGGGCCGCGCCAAGATGGTGAAGAGCGAGTGGGTGAAGCCGGGTGCCATCGTGATCGACGTGGGCATGAACCGCGACGAGCACGGCAAGCTGTGCGGCGACGTGGACTTCGCCGGCGTCGAGCCGGTCGCGGGTGCGATCACGCCGGTGCCCGGCGGGGTCGGGCCGATGACCATCGCGATGCTCCTGGACAACACGCTCAGGGCCGCCCGCGCGCGGCTCTGAGCGGGAGCTCAAGGCTCGTTCAGTCGGTCGATTCCGAGCACCAGCGCGAGCCCGAGCTGGATCTCGCGAACGCGCGCGGCGCTCAGTTTGCCCAGAGGCTTGCCGATCCGCGCGCGGTCCACGGTTCGAAGCTGGGTGACGTTCACGACGCTCGCGCGTGGCAGACCGGCCTCCCCCTTGCGTAGCCTGACGTTCCCCGGCATCTCTCCCAAACGAAGGTTCGAGGTGATCGCAGCAACGACGGAGGTGTTGATCGCGCTCGCGTTGAAGCGGTCGTCCTGGATGACGACGGCAGGTCGTCGCCCCGCCGGCTCGGAACCTTCACCCGCGAAGCGAAACCAGACGACCTCCCCCTGTCGCATCACCAGCGCTCCTCGGCGAAGCTCGTGGCCACCTCGTCGAGGAGCTCCGTTTCCTCGCGCTGGGCGCGAAGCACTTCGTCGCTGGCGAAGAGCGCGTTCAAGCGCCGGGTGATCTCGGCGTCGCGACGCGCACGCGCGGCAGCCTTCAATATGCGAGTGATGTACCTGCTCCGGGACTCGCCGCTGGCTCGCGCTGCACGGTCGAGCTGATCGAGCACTTCCTGCGGCACGGTGATCGCCGTCTTGACCAGGGCCATGGTATTCGCCAAAGTATTCCATTCTCGAAATACCAGGGCAAGGGCGCTTCGGGACGTTCGTCGTCGCCGCGTCGTGGCGGAAGTGCCTGCTACGGCCGCGGATACCTCGCCGGATCGACGCCATTTTTCCGGCAAATTTCGTCGAGAACCTGGTCCGCCTGCGTGAGCGTCTCCGCCTCCGAGCCCGAGTTGTCGATCACGTGGTCGGCGAGCTTCGCCTTGTCGGCGAGGGGCAGCTGCGCCGCGATGCGCGCCTCGGTGTGCTCCCGCGTGCTGCCGTCGCGGCGCATGCTGCGCTCGATCTGCGTCGCCACGTCCACCACCACCACCACCAGCGGGCGCAGCACCTCGGCCAGGCCGGTCTCGACGAGCAGCGGGACCTCGTAGCAGGCGAGAGGCTCGCCCCGGGCGTCGAGCTCCTGCACGCGCTCCATCGCCAAGTCGCGCACGCGCGGATGCGTGATGGCGTTCAGGTCGCGGCGCGCGTCCGGGTCGTGGAACACCACCTCGGCGAGGCGCTTGCGGTCGAGCTCGCCGTGCGCGTCGAGCACCGCGTCGCCGAAGCGCGCGCGGATCTCCGCGAGGCCCGGCGTGCCCCGAGCGACCACCTCGCGGGCCAGCGCGTCCGCGTCGATCACCGGCAGGCCGCGGGCGCGGAAGCGCGCGGCGACGGTGCTCTTGCCGGAGCCGATGCCGCCGGTGAGGCCGAACACGACGATGCCCATGGCGGCTGAGCATGCCGTTTTTCGCCGGGATTTGCTCGGGCCCGGCGCACCCTGTACAACCGTTCCGTGGATCTGTTGCGCCGCCTCTCGCTGCTCGGCCCCGGCCGGCCCGCCGCGGCCGCCGTGCCGGCGGAGAAGCAGGCGACCCTCGACGAGCTGCGCGCGCGCATGGCCGACATCCTCGGGCGCCCGCCGCCCGAGCCGGTGTTGCCCGATCCCGAGGCCACGCTGTTGCCGTTCGTGCGCCGCGAGACTGAGCACGGCCCGCTCTGCGCGCGCCAGGAGCGGCTCGGGCGCTCGCACCGCGTCGGTCGCATGTGCGTGGACGAAGCGGCTCGTGCCGACCCGCGCATCCTCGCCTTGTTGGCGCTCGATCCGCGCCTGGCCGAGGTCGACCTCCGCCGCGCGCTCTACGTGGACACCGAGACCACCGGGCTGGGGGGAGGCGCCGGCGTGCTCGCGTTCCTGGTGGGCCTCGCCTGGTTCGACGCCGACGGCGTGCTGGTGATGGAGCAGCTCTTGCTGCAACGCCCCGGTGAAGAGGACGCCTTGCTCGAGGTCTTGCGCGAGCGCGTCGAGGCGGCGAGCGTGCTCGTCAGCTACAACGGCAAAGCCTTCGATCTGCCGCTGTTGCGCGGGCGCTACGTGATGAACCGGCGCCCGCCGCTGCCGGAGCGCCCGCACCTCGACCTGCTGCACGTGGCGCGTAGGCTGCACAAGAGACGCCTCGGCGCTTGCCGCCTGATCGCCCTGGAGGCGGACGTCCTGGGCTACGTGCGCGTGGGGGACATCGAGGGCGGCGAGGTGGCGGCCCGTTACGCGCACTACCTCCGGAGCGGCGACGAGGGCGCGCTCTCGGCGGTCGTCGATCACAACGCCCTGGACGTCGTCAGCATGGCGGCGCTGGTCGGCCTCTACGGCGAGCCGTTCGAGGCGCTGCACGACGAGGACTTGATCGGCCTGGCAGAGGTGCTGCACCGCGCGAAGGATCTGGAGCGGGCCCAGCGCGCCGCCGAAGCCGCCGTGGCTCGCGCGCTGGATCCCGAGGCGCTGCGCGTCCGCGCCCAGATCGCCAAGGCGCGGGGCGATCGCGCGGCGGCGCTCCTCGACTTCGAGGCGTTGGCTCGGGACGTGGACGATCCGGCGGTGCGGCTCGAGCTGGCGAAGCTCTACGAGCACCACGTGAAGGCGCCCGACAAGGCCCTCGAGCTCCTCGAACGCGGGACCGGCGAGCGCGCCGAGGACGCCGAGCGACGCCGCGTTCGGCTCGAGCGGAAAGCCCGGAAACAGGCCAAAGCGGGCGGCTGAACAGCCAAATCCAAACCTGCTATATCCCTGCGCCATGGCTTACGACCACGGCGCCGTCGAATCGCGCTGGCAGAAGTACTGGGAAGAGCACGACACCTTCCGGGTCAGCCGCCGCCCCGGGCGGCCGAAGATCTACGTGCTCGACATGTTCCCGTATCCATCCGGCGCTGGCCTCCACGTGGGCCACCCGGAGGGCTACACCGCCACGGACATCGTCGCGCGCTTCAAGCGCATGAACGGCTTCGACGTGCTGCACCCGATGGGCTGGGACGCCTTCGGGCTGCCGGCGGAGCAGCACGCGATCAACACCGGCACCCACCCCGCGGCGACCACCCGAGACAACATCGAGATCTTCCGGCGCCAGCTCAAATCCCTGGGTTTTTTCTACGATTGGTCGCGAGAGGTGAACACCACCGATCCCGGCTACTTCAAGTGGACGCAGTGGATCTTCCTCAAGCTCTTCGAGCGGGGCCTGGCTTTTCAGGCCGAAATCCCGGTCAACTGGTGCCCCGCGCTGGGCACCGTGCTGGCCAACGAAGAGGTCATCGACGGTAAGAGCGAGCGCGGAGGTTTCCCGGTCGTGCGCGAGCCGCTCCGGCAGTGGCAGCTGCGCATCACCGCCTACGCCGACCGGCTCGCCGAGGAGCTCGAGCCGCTGGACTGGCCCGAGACCAAGCAGAAGCAGCGGGAGTGGATCGGCAAGAGCGAAGGCGCCGAGGTGGATTTCCCGCTGGTCGGGCAGGCGGACAAGCTGACCGTGTACACCACGCGGCCCGACACGCTGTTCGGTGCGACGTACATGGTGATCGCGCCGGACCACCCGCTGACCCTCGCGATCACGACGCCAGAGCACCGCGCCGAGGTCGAGGTCTACGTGGCGGCGGCGGCGCGCAAGAGCGACATGGAGCGCACGGCGCTCAACAAGGACAAGACCGGAGTCGCCACCGGCGCCTTCGCGGTGAACCCGCTGAACGGCAAAGAAATCCCCATTTTCACCGCGGATTACGTGCTGGGGGCCTACGGCACGGGCGCCATCATGGCGGTGCCCGGACACGACGAGCGCGACTTCGAGTTCGCGCAGAGGTTCTCCCTGCCCGTGGTCGAGGTGGTGAGCCCCGACGGCGCGCTGCACGAGAAGCTCGACGCCGCCTGGACCGAAGACGGCGTGGCCGTGCGCTCCGGGCAGTTCGACGGTCTGCGCACGCCCGAGATGAAGGCGAAGATCACCGAGTTCTTGCAGGCCGAGGGCATCGGCCGCAGGAAGGTGAACTACAAGCTGCGCGACTGGGTTTTCTCGCGGCAGCGCTACTGGGGCGAGCCCATCCCCATCTACTTCCCAGTGAAGACCCAGGGCGATCCGCGCCGGGGCGACGCCTACGAGATCGACTACGGCCAGCCCAGAGCCGTGAGCGAAGCCGAGCTCCCGCTGCTCCTGCCCGAGCTCGACGACTACAAGCCGGGCGACCCTGCGGGCCCGCTGGCGAAGGCGCTGGACTGGCGCTTCTTCCAGAAAGACGGCCAGTGGTACGCCCGCGAGACCAACACCATGCCGCAGTGGGCCGGCTCGTGCTGGTACTACCTGCGCTTCCTGGATCCGCAGAACGACCGCGAAATCTTCAGCCAGAAGGCCTACGACGACTGGATGCCGGTGGACCTGTACATGGGCGGCAGCGAGCACGCCGTGCTGCACCTGCTCTACGCGCGCTTCTGGCACAAAGTGCTGTTCGACATCGGCGTGGTGAAGCACCCCGAGCCCTTCAGTAAGTTGGTCCACCAAGGGATGATCCTGGGCGAGCCGCAGATGACGGCCTATCGCGACGCGAGCGGCGCCTTCGTCTCGGCGGAGCTGGCCAAGAGCCTGAACGACGACCAGGTCGTGCACCGCGAGACGGGCGCCCCGCTCGAGGTTGCCAAGCTGGACGAGAGCGCGGTCGAGAAGCGCGCGGGTCAGTTCGTGCTCAAGGCCGAGCCGGCGGTGAAGGTGCAGTCCATCGCCTTCAAGATGAGCAAGAGTCGGGGCAACGTCGTGAACCCCGACGACGTCGTGAGAGAGGCGGGCGCCGACAGCCTGCGGGTGTACGAGATGTTCATGGGCCCCCTCGAGCAGGTGAAGCCCTGGCAGACCGCCGGCATCCAAGGCGTGCGGCGTTTCCTGGACCGGGTGCACACGCTCGCGACCCGGGAGCTGTCCGCCGAGCCGATGGAGCTCGAGACCGCCAAGCTGGTGCACCGGACGGTGAAGAAGGTCGGGGAGGACATCGAGGCGCTGCGCTTCAACACCGCCATCAGCGCGATGATGATCCTCGCCAATCACCTCAATGGGCTACAGAAAACCCCTCGAGAAGCTTTGGAAAAATTGAGTCTGTGCCTGTCGCCGTTCGCGCCCCACCTGGCGGAGGAGCTGTGGGAGATGCTGGGCCATGCGCCGCCGATCCTGGATGCGCCGTGGCCGAGCTTCGACCCGGAGCTGTGCGTGGACGAGCAGCTCGAGCTCGCCGTGCAGGTGAACGGAAAAGTCAGGGGTCGCGCGCTCTTGGCGAAGGACGCAGCGGAGGACGTGGCGCGCGCCGCGGCCCTCGAAGACGAGAACGTGCGGCGCCATGTGGAGGGCAAGCAGATCCGCAAGGTGGTGTACGTGCCGGGGAGGGTGCTGAACCTCATCGTGAGCTGAACGGGTGCCGCTGAACGTGCGTATTCTCATCTGAACACAAGGAGTTGTGTTGAAAACTTGATGTTTCCCGTGAAACGTGCGGCGGCTAGCTCCGCGACTTTGCTCGGCCTTGCTCTGACGCTAGGCACCGCCGGAGCTTGTGGGTATCAGCCCGTACACGGGGGCCAAGCCCCGGCGGACCGCCTCTCTGTGGTGGCGGCGCCAGCGCTGGTCCCCGACGCCGAGGCACAGCAGGCGGCCCTAGCCGGGGCGCGTTCGGAGCTGGGCCGCGAAGGCGTGCTCGGATCGCCGACGGGCTACCCGCGACTGGTCGTGGAGCTGGTGCGGGTGGACGCCGAGGCCGTGGGGATCGCCGAGCTGGACGGCAGGCCCATCGGGCGCGGAGCGAAGGTCTCCGTCGTCGCCCGAGGCTGGGTGGAGGATGCGGCCGGGGCGCCGCCGTCCCGCGTCACCGGGGACGTGCGGCGCGCGTTGACCAGTCCGGAGGGGGACGGGGCCATCTCGGCGGCCGCGCTGCGCCGGGACGCCGCCAGGAGGGCGGGGGAGGCCGCTGGACGAGCAGTCGCGAGGCACGTGCTCGGCATCCCCACCGCCCGGGAGTAGGCACGAGGATTCAGGACTCAGAGCCAGGAGCACAGGGGCACAGGCCGTGAGGCTTCAGGCAGCAGGCAGGAGGGCTCAGGAGGCGTGCTGGGCCTGGAGCCTTGGGCCTGACCGCCCGAGGCCTGAGCTCCTCGCCGCCTGTGCCCCTGGCTCTGAAACCTGAAACCTGGCCTGAAGCTGGCCGGGGAGGGCTCAGGAGGCATGCTGGGCCTGGCGCCTTGGGCCTGATCGCCTGAGGCCTGAGCTCCTCGCCGCCTGTGCCCCTGGCTCTGAACCCTGAAACCTGTACGGTCAGGGGCGCATGGCCTTCTTGAAGCGCTTTGCGTCGGCGAACATGTCCACGTTGGTGAACACGTAGGTGGCTTCCTGGTCCGGATCCGCGCCGGCGATCTCGGCGAGCTTCTCGATGGCGGGATCCTCGTAGCGGGACTTGTGGCCCGCCGGACCGGGCAACCGATAGTATGCCACTGAACGCTTGGATAGGCCCTGGCTCAGGGGATCGCGGGCCGCGAGGGTGCGGGTCTCTTCGGCCAGCGAGTCGGCGTCGTCGGGGTTCCAGGCGGGCCCGGCTTCGAACACGATGCGGGCGAACTGCTCGCGGACCGAGAGCAGGAAGTCCTTCAGCGCGGAGCGATTGCTGCGCGAGGCGGTGAAGTCGGCGGGCGCCACGAAGACCGCCGTGGAGGCGTCCAGCTCGGCCGCCACCTCGCTCAGCTGCTTGAGGGCGGTCTCGATGACCTTGCCCTCCCGAAAGCCTTCCTGGCCCACCTGACGCGGGCCGAGCAGGGCGAACTCGAAGCCCTCGGGCGCTTCGCGACGCCAGCGGCGCAGGGTACCCGGGCCGGGGACGGCCAGGTGCGTCTCCTGCACTTCCACGAACAGGTACTCCTTGAAGTACCGGGTCGCCGGAACCGCGAATCCCGCGCAGCCGACCGTTAGCATGGGCGCCGAACGGTATCACAAGCGCTAGGCCCGTCTACGCTCGCCCTCGCGAAAGACAAAAATGCGAGCGCCCGAGGCGGTGGATCCGCCCCGGGCGCCAGCGCGAGGTCTGGCTGGAAGACTACTCCTGGAAGCAGTCCGTCAGGCAGTTCGTGTCGAGGCAGGCGATCAGGTCGCTGGTCGCGCCCGAGACCGTGCCGCAAGCCGGGGTCGTGCACTGGCCGGCGCACGCGGCCTTGGCGTCAGACGGATCGGTGCCCTTCTTGAGCTCCGCCGTGTAGCAGGCCTGGAAGCAGAAGATCTCGCCATCGCCGTCCGTCGGGCTGCCCCACATGCAGGGGTTGCCCGGGTTGGTCGCGGCGCAGGCTGCGTATTCCGTGCAGCACTTGGCCTCGATGCAGACCTCGCACTTGTCGGTGGAGGTCGCCGTGCAGCTGCCGGGGGTTCCGGCCGGTCCGCCGTCGGACGGCTCGCACTCCCAGGTGCTGGTGCCGCCGGTGCCGCCGGTCGCGCCCGTGCCGCCGGTCGCACCGGTGCCGCCGGTCGCGCCGGTGCCGCCCGTCGCGCCGGTGCCGCCGGTCGCCCCGCTGCCGCCGGAGCCCGACGTGCCGCCCGTGTTTTCGTCGTCGCCCGAGCCGATCACACAGCCCGCCATGCCGCACGACATCACCAATCCGACCGCCGCCAGAGTACGCCAAGCATTCTTCATCATCGAAAATCTCCCTTTTTGCCCCAGTACTACCAAGCCGCTCGAGCTAGTTTTCAGCGCGGGTGCCGGAAGGGCAAGCCCGAGCTTCGCACAGTCCACCAAGGGCCGTCATCTGGCAGCCGCCAAACGCCGTGCCTTTCCAGCAACCTCAGCATACGCAAGCAAATCCGCAAAATTCCCTGGCCTTACCAGCTCTCACCGTGCCCTACATGCCAGGGGGGGCACGCCGGTTCGACGGAGCGGAGCGCGGGGATATTCGCCTGCGCACGAACGCCATGCCGACGGCTGCCGCGCTGACCAGCCACCACAACGCGTCCCCCAGGGTGCCGTAGAGGGTGGTCGGGCGGAGCCAAGCGACCTCGGCGGCGATGGCCTCCTTGCGGAAGGTGCCGGTGTTGCGGACCACGCGCCCCACGGGGTCCACGAACGCGCTGACGCCGCTGTTGGTGGAGCGCACCAGGAAGCGCCGGTGCTCGATGGCGCGGAGCTTGGCCAAGGCGAGGTGAATCCACGGCTCGGTGGTGTCGCCGAACCAGGCGTCGTTGGTGATGTTCACCAACAGGTCGGTCGGGCCGGTCCTGACGATGGAGCGCACGAACGGTGCGCTGATGTCCTCGTAACAGATGAACGTGGCGATGCCCCGCTCTCCCAGGTTCAGCGGCGCCAGCGTCTTGCCCGGCGTGAATCGCCCGGAGTTGCGGGAGATTTCGTAGAGCTTCGGGAACTGCTCGCCGAACGGCAGGTACTCGCCGAAGGCCAGCAGGAACTGCTTGTCGTAGCGCCCCGTGACCTGGCCCTGGCCGTCGCTGAGCAGCGCAGAGTTGAAGAGCACGTAGCCGCGCGCGTCCTCGACTCGACGCACCAGCACCGCACCGAAGATGGCCGGCGCGCCCAGCGAGGCGGTGAACTGGTTGCGGTAGAGCGACGGCGCGATCTCCTCGTCCTGCGGTGCCATCACGCTGGTCTCGCTCCAGACCACAAGATCGAGAGGACCGTTCGCCTGCAGCTCGCGGGTGAGCTCCAGGTGGCGGCGCAGGCCCTCGTTCCGGTCGCGGCGCTTGCCCATCAAGCTCATGTTGGCTTGCACGATGCCGACCCGGGCCTTGGGCGCGGCGGCGGTCGTCGCGTCCACCATCGGGATGCGAATCAGGCCGTAAATCGCGGCGAGGGCCGGCATGGCGGCAAGTGCGCCCACGACGCGCCAGCGCGGCGTGCGGGCCGTGAGCCGCGCGATCGCGAGCTCGGCGAACGCGAGGTTCGCGGCCACCAGCACCAAGCCGACGGCGATGGGCCCGCCCAGCTCGGCGAGCTGCAAGAGCGCGGGCACCTGGTGGACCGTGGCGGCGTACGCCCACGGGAAGAGCAGCGGGAACAAGAGCTCGCTGGCGACGAAGGCGCCGGCGAAGGCGACGCTGGCGGGCCAGTTCCGCTCGCTCGCGCGCGCGGCGAGCCACCCGCACATCGCGATGCGTCCCGCCTGGTACGCGCACAGGATCGACATGAACACCAGGCACAACGCGATGGGAAAGCCGCTGAAGGTCTTCAACATCTCGAGCAGCCAGTAGAAGCCGCACATCGTCATGGTGAAGCCCGCGGTCCAGCCGAGGGCCGCGCCGGTGCGCGCGCTCTGGCCACGCAGCGCGACGATCAGCGGCACCAGCGCGACGAATCCGAGCGGCCACAGGTCGATGCCGGGGAAGGCCAGGAAATAGAGCAAGCCCGAGAGCAGGGCGAGGCCGTGCGCGACGCGCTTCTTCAGCGGGAAGATGGCGGTTTTCGGCGGGTCTTCGGCGGCGCTCGGCGGAGCCTGGCGCTCGGCGTCGCCGTCCGGCGCGTCGTCGCCGCCCTCGTCGTTCGGAGCTGCCTCGTCGGTCATTCGGTGCGCTTGATGATGTGGAACCCGAACTCGGTCTCGACCACTTCGGAGATCTGGCCGACGTTCAACGCGAACGCGGCGTCTGCGAAGGCCTTGGTCATGGTGAAGCGATCGAAGGCGCCGAGGTCACCGCCGCGGGTCTTCGCGCTGGGATCGTCGGAGTGCTCGGTGGCGACGTCCTCGAACTTCGTTCCGCCGCGCAATCGGATGTGCAGTTGATCGGCGAGCTTCTTGGCTTCGTCTTTGGTGCGCTTCGCGCTCGAGCGCCGCGCGCCGTCGTAGGCGACCAGCACGTGCGAGGCGCGCACCTTGACCAGCGCGTCCTTGTTCTCGGCGGGGCGCTCGCCCGGGGCCGGCGCCGGCGCGGGAGCAGGAGCGGGAGCGGCCGCCGCCGCGGTGTCCGTCCGGGCGGCGCCGGACGACGAAGAAGGCGCGGTCAGATCGGCGCAGCCCGGGAGCAGGAACAACCCAAAGGCGAGGGAGAGGCGAGTCATCGGCCCGTTGCTAGAGCCAAGCCCGGTGCTTTTCAAGCGGGAGCTTCCTTCTCACGGCTTGCCGAGGGGTCCAACGGCGGCAAAGATGAGCGGCGCCGTGCCCAAGGTCTTGCACATCGAGGACGATCCGGCCAACCGCCTCCTGGTCCGGAAACTGCTGTCCGCCGCGGGCTTCGACGTGATCGACGCCGAGGACGGCCTGGACGGGATCCGCAAGGCCGGCGCCGAGCGTCCCGATCTGGTGCTGGTCGACATCGCCATGCCTGGGCTCGACGGCTACGAGGTCACGCTCCGGCTGCGCTCCCAGCCGGAGCTCTACGGGGTGCCCATCGTCGCCATCACCGCGGAGGGCAGTCGCGAGACCAGCCTGGCGGTCGGCTGCGACGGCTTCCTGCAGAAGCCCATCGACGCGCGATCCTTCGCCGCGACGCTGCGCGGCTACCTGGACGGGCGGCGCGAGCAGGTCTCCCCGGACCAGACCGGCAAGCAGCTCCGGCTTCAGAGCCAGAAGATCGCCGCGCATCTGGAGCAGAAAATCGCCGAGCTCGAGGGCGCCAACGCCCAGCTGCGCGAGCTCGATCTGGCGCGCAAGGAGTTCTACCGGAACATCTCCCACGAGCTCGCGACGCCGATGACGCCCATCGTCGGCTACGTGAAGCTCTTGGGCGACGAGGAGCTCGGTCCGCTGGTCCCCGCGCAGCACAAGGCGCTGCGTTCGATGAGCGAGTGCGTCGAGCGTCTGCGCGGGTTGATCGACAACCTGCTCGACGTGACCGCGCTCGAGACCGGAAAGCTCAAGCTCGCGCCACGGCCGCTGGACTTCAGCGAGGTGGTCCGGCGCGCGATCGCGCGCAAACGCCCGCTGTTCGAGCGGGCCACGCTGAGCTTGGCCACCGAGCTGCCGGGCCCCGGGCTCGACGGTCACGGAGACGCGGAGCGGCTGGGGCAGGCCATCGACCACCTGCTCGACAACGCGGCCAAGTTCACGCCGGCCGGCGGCAGCGTCGGCGTGCGCGCGCGCCGGCTGGCCTCCGGGCACTTCGAGGTGGTGGTCGCAGACACCGGGCCCGGCGTGCCGGCGCACACGCTGGAGCGAGTGTTCGAGCCTTTCTACCAGGTGGACGGCTCGCCGACCCGGGCCCACGGCGGCACCGGTGTCGGCTTGGCCATCGTCAAGGGCATCGTGCGCGGTCACGCCGGCGACGTGCGCGTGGTGTCACCGGCGGACGAGCGCATCGACGGCGTTCGCTTGGGCGGCGCGGCGTTCTACCTGGTCGTTCCCGATCGCGCGCAGAGCTCGCGCGCATGAACGTCTACCTGGATTGGAACGCCACCACGCCGCCGCACCCCGCGGTGCTCGAGGCGATGCGTGCCGCAGCGGACAGCGCCTGGGGCAATCCGTCGAGCATCCACACAGCCGGACGCCGCGCTCGCGCGATCATCGAAGAGCTTCGTGAAGCGATCGCGCGACTGCTCGAGTCCGATCCACGCGACGTCGTGCTCACCTCCGGTGGCACCGAGGCCAACAACCTGGCGCTCGGCGGCGCCACCGCGTTGGTGGTGAGTCGGCTCGAGCACCCCTCGGTCACGCGGATGGCGGAGCACCTGGAAGCGGGCGGCGTGCCGGTGGTCTGGCTGCCGGTGCCCCGCGCCGGCCGCATCGATCCCCAGAGCGTGCGCGCGGCGCTCGCGGGCCTCGGGCCGGGCGCCACGGTGGCGGTGATGGCGGTGAACCACGAGACCGGGGTGGTCCAGCCCCTCGGGCCGATCTTCGAGGCGGTGCGGGCGGCCGGCGCGCGGCTGCACGTAGACGCGGTCCAGGCCGTCGGCAAGCTCGAGCCGGAGACCTACCGGCGCGCCGACAGCATCGCACTCACCGCCCACAAGCTCAGGGGGCCCAAGGGCATCGGGGCGCTGGTGTTCCGGGGCTCCCCGGCGCTGATCCGCCCGCTCGCCCACGGCGGCAGCCAAGAGCGAGGGCTCCGGCCCGGGACCCAGGACGCGGTCCTCGCCGCCGGGTTCCTCCGGGCCCTCGCCTGGGCCGGCGACGGGCCCGCCCGGCACGCGGCGCTCCAGGCCGAGCGCGAGCGGCTCGAACGGGCGCTGACCGGCCTGGCCGAGCCCAACGTGGACGAGCCCAGGGTGCCCCACGTGGCGAGCTTGTTCGTTCCGGCGGCGCGCGCGGACGAGCTGGTCGCCGCGTTCGACCTGGAAGGCTTGCAGGTGTCGGCGGGCAGCGCGTGCTCCGCCGGCTCGAGCGAGCCGTCGCCCGTGCTCACGGCGATGCTGGGCGAAGCGCGCGCGCGCGGCTCGTTTCGCGTGAGCATCGGCGAGGACACCACGACCGAGGAGATCGATTTCGCAATTTCCGTGATGACTCGCGTGCTTTCGGCACGCAAGCGAAGCAGCTGAGACTCTGGATGAGGTGCAGCGCGATTTTCTCACCCGGAGTCTGATCGACTCGCACGCAAGTGATCGAAATCGATCGACTTTCGCGCCCCCAACCGAGCGGGGGCCAGCGATCCATTGAATGGAACGGAGCGGCCCCGGACGCGTGACGGGTGTTCAGCGCGTCGAAGCCACGCGAGAGCCTGCCTGCGAAGTCAGCGACTGCGCTGGCGAATCGCCTCGTACAGAGCGATCCCCGACGCCACCGAGGCGTTCAACGAGTCGAGGTGGGTCATGGGCAAGAGCTGCGCGAGCGCGCTGCACGCGCGGCGCACCGCGCGGGCCATGCCTTCACCTTCGCTGCCGATGACCAGGACCGTCGGCCCCGTCAGATCGAGCGCGCCGAGCTGGCGATCGGCGCGCGCCTCCAACCCGACGACCTGGACGCCGGCGTCGCGCGCGCCGGTCAGGGCGCCCACCAGCGACTTCACCCGGCACAGGCGCGCGTGCTCGATGGCGCCGGCTGACGCTCGGAAGGTCGCCGTGCTGAGCGGCGCCGAGGAGTGCTCACCCCAGATGACCGCCGCCCCGGCGATGCCGACGGCGCTGCGGATCACCGCGCCGAAGTTCTGCGGGTCCTGGATCCCGTCCAGGGCCACGCCGAGCAACCCCGGGTCCGCCAACAGCTCTTCGGCGCTGACGAGCCCGAGGGGCGGCGCAAAAGCCAGGACGCCCTGGTGCTGGGCGCCCTCGCTCTGGCGGTCGAGCTCCCGGCGCGAGACGCGCTCCACGCGCCCGACGCCGCGGTCCACGGCGAAGCGCGCCAGCGCGTCCAGCCGGGGCAGGGCGCGGTCGTCGATCAACACCCGGCTCAGACGCTCGCCATGGACGCGGATCGCCTCGCGGACCGGCTGGAGCCCCGCGACCAGCCGCGACCGCCCGCGCTCAGGCTCCACCCTCGGCCTCGGCGATTTCGCGACCGATGGCCCGGGCCGTCGCCAGCGGATCGGCGGCGTCGCGGATCGGGCGGCCGACCACCAGCAGGCTCGCGCCGGAGCGGATGGCCGAGGCGGGGGTCCCGGTGCGCTTCTGGTCGTCGCTCGCACCCGCGCTCGGGCGAATGCCCGGCGTGACCAGCACCGCGCTCGGGCCCATCAGCTGCCGCAGGCTGGCGACCTCCTTCACCGAGCAGACCAGGCCGCCGATGCCGGTGTCGCGGGCCAGGGTCGCGAGCCTCTTCGCGTGCTCGCCGCTCGCTTCGCCCACACCGAGCTCGGCGAGGTCGGCGTCGTCCAGCGAGGTCAGCACCGTGACCGCCAGCAGGCACAGGCCGCTGCCTTCGGCGCGCCGCGCCGCCTGCTCCAGCATGCGCCGGCCTCCGCACGCGTGCAGCGTCAGGTAGCGCACGCCGTGGGCGACCGCGGAGGCCACCGCGCGCTCGACCGTCTCGGGAATGTCGTGCAGCTTCAGGTCGAGGAACACGTCGCAGCCCAGCTCGGTCCCGAGCGCCAGCGCGCTCGGTCCTTCGCGAACGAACAGCTCGAGCCCGACCTTGAGCACGCCGACCGCGTCGTGCACCGCGGACGCTCCGGCGCGCGCCTCGGCCAAGCTGGGGTAGTCGAGGGCGAACGCGAGCCTGCGCCGCGGATCGGGGGCGGTCACGCGCGGGGGCTCACAAGCAGGAGCACAATGGATCGCCGGGCGGGCAGTTGCAGGGCTTGGCGGCGCCGGCGGGCTTGTCGCCGCCGGTACGACCACCGAGCTTGCCGCGGGCCTCGTCCGACTCCTTCTTCGCCTTCGCGAGCTGCGCCTCGATCTTCGCGCGCTCGGCTTCGTCCTTGGCGCTGTCCATCTGGCGCTTCAGCTCGGCGACCTTCTTCTCCTTCTCGTCGGACTCGCGCTTCAGGCGATCGAGCTCCTCTTGAGCGGATCGGGCCTGGGCTTCGAGGGCGGCTTTCTCCTTGGCGCGCTCGTCGGAGGACTTCTTCCAAGCGATGCCGCCGCCGACGGCGGCGAGAAGGAACACGCCCGAGACGACGCCCACGATGATCTGCAAGCGCTTCTTGTGCTTGTCTTGGCTGAGCGCGGCGAGCTGCTGCTCGTGCGCTTGCTGCGAGCCCATGGCTTCCATGCGCGCGCGGTGCTCGGCCTCGGCGCGGGCCTTCTCCAGCTCGCCCTGGTGAATGGCCGCGAGCCGCGCCTCTTCCTCGCGGCGGCGCTGCTCCTCGGTGCGGCGAGCTTCCTCCTCGGACCGCATGCGGGCTTCTTCCGCCTCGCGCGCGGCTCGCTCGGCGGCTGCGCGGGCTTCCGCTTCGGCGCGAGCGCGGGCGTCCTTGTCGGCCTCCTCCGCCTTGATGCGGTCCTCCTCGAGGCTCATGAGCTCCTTGAGGGAGAAGAGAACCGAGCTTTCCTTCTGTTCGGCCATCGGTGGACTTTCCTGTAGCAGCGAGCGAGCGCGTTTGCGAGTGGCGAATACGCCCGTCTTGGGCCCTCGGGGGCGGGCGTCAACGGACGGTTTGGGCTCGGGGATCTTAATCCATGTGACCCGACTCACCCAAGCGACGGGCTTTCGCTCTCCGACACCGTGACCCCCCGGCGCTTGGGTCGGCCGGAGAACCCTAGAAATCCCGGGGCCCTTCGCCGGTCCTCTGCTAGGCTGCCCGCCCGTGGCGGTCGAAGTGCGCGCGCAGATCACCGGGACGGTCTGGAAGGTCCTGGTTCAGGTCGGGCAGCGCGTCGTCGAAGAAGAGACCGTGGTCATCCTGGAGTCCATGAAGATGGAGATCCCGGTCGAGGCAAGCGCGGCCGGAAGCGTCCTGGCGGTCCACGTGAGCGAGGGCGACAGCATCGAAGACGGCACGCTGATCGTCACCCTGGAATGACATCGGCCCGACCCGAGGTATGATAGCCGGCAGGATGAGACGGCGAGTGGCCTGGCGGGCCCTGGGCGCAGCGGTGTTTCTCGGGGCTTTCTGGCTGCCCGCGTCGTGCGGCGGACCGCAGGAGCAGGCCGGGCTCGGCGGCGAGTGCTATCGAGCCGACGACTGCCAGACCGGGCTCGTCTGCATCAACGGCGTCTGCTCGAACGATCTGACCGGCATCGTCAGCACGGTGGACGGTCCCGCCGGCGACGCCCCTCCGGCGGAGGCCGGGCCCGACGGCTCGGGTGGCGCGGCGGGGGCGGGCGGAGCGCCCACCGGCGGCGGCGGAGCGCCGACCGGCGGCGGCGGAGCGCCCAGCGGCGGCGGGACGACCGGTGGCGGCGGCAGCCCGAGCGGCGGCGGGACGACCGGTGGCGGCGGCAGCCCGAGCGGCGGCGCGGCCGGCGCCAGCGGCGACGGGGGTTAGGCGGGGCCCTAGTTGGGTGGCGACGGAGCGGGCGCGTTTGCTGCCGCCAGCCGAACGCGAAGTTAGGGACTGCCCCTAGCTCACTCCCGCCAGAAGAACTTCCACGGGTTGTGCTTCAGATCGCGGAGCATCTCCTGCAGGTCGTCGTAGAGCGCCTCATCCATGACGAGGGCGCCCACGGTGCCCTTGCCGCGCTTGATGTGGGCCACCATCGCCTGGGCGTCCGCAGCGGCGAGCTTGGCGCGACCCGTGGTGTCGCTGACGTCCTGCGTGATCTTCTGGTACTTCTTGAGCTGCGGATCGCTGGCCAAGGTGCCGGTCAGCTTCTTGGTATCGGCGAGCACTCCGCGCCCGTCCGACAGTAGAGGGCCGACCTCCTTGTCCAGGGTGCTGGTCGTGCGCTCGACGTTGCCGATGATGCGCTGGATCTGCGGGTTGTCGATGTACCGGTCGCGCGCGGCGCGCACGGTCTCGTTGCTCTCCACGGTCAGCGTCTCCACGTTCGAGACGATGTTGTCGAGCTTCTTCTGGTTCCCCGCCATGAAGTCCCCGGTGCCCTTCAGGGTGGCGTGCAGGCCGTCGAAGGTCTCGCCGATCTTCTTCTCGTTCTTGGTGATGCCCTCGTACGCGCGGTGCAAGAGCTCGTAGCTCTCGCTGAGCAGGAGATCGAGCCGGGGCGGACTGATGCCCGAGACCACCGCGTTCTCGGCCAAGACCGGCCGGTCCTGCGAGCCGGGCTCCACGGCGAGGAACTGTTCGCCGAGCACGCCTTGGGTCGTGACGTACCAGCGCGAGTTCTCGTGGATGGCCTTCTGGTAGCGCTTCTCGACGTGCGCCACGATGCGCACCGGCGGCACCGGCTGGTTGGTCTTGGGATCGATCTCGCCGCCGCGGAACTGCATCTCCTTGACCTTGCCGACCTTGACCCCGGCGATGCGGATGGGCGCTCCGCTCTGCAACCCTCCGGGGTTGTCGAAGTCGACGTAGACCGTGTAGGTCGGCTCGAACGACAGGCCCCCCATCACGACCACGAAGGACCCGAGCAGGCCCAGGGCCAGCAGGATCAACACGCCGACTTTCACCTCGATCGATCGCTGGCTCATGTGTCAGGCCTCCATGGGTCCTTCGGCGCGTCCGTTGATGAACTGCTGGATGATGCCATCCGGCGAGCGCCTGAAATCTTCGGGCTTGCCGAGGAGCTTCACCTCACCTTTGTACAGCATCACGATGCGGTCGGCGATCGTGAAGATGCTGGCCAGGTCGTGCGAGACCACGATGCTGGTCACGCCGAGGGTGTCGCTGAGCTCGCGGATCAACTTGTCAACGCGCCGCGCGCTGACCGGGTCCAGGCTGGTGGTGGGCTCGTCGAACAGTACGTAGCGCGGCTCGAGCGAGAGCGCGCGGGCGATGGCGACCCGCTTGCGCATGCCGTCCCCGAGCTCCGCCGGGTAGCGGTCGCCGAACTCCGCCATGTGCACCTGGGTGAGCAGCCGCTGGGCCTCGATCCGAGCCTCCTTGGGCTTGAGACCTTTGTGCTTGCGCAGCGGCAACGCGACGTTCTCCGCGCAGGTCATCGAGTCGAACAGGGTGGAGTGCTGGAACACCATCGCGCACTTCATCCGTACGCCGTACATCTTCTGCTCGTCGAAGCGGCTGACCTCCTCGCCGTCGAGCCAGATCTCGCCGCCGTCCGGGTAGAGCAGGCCGATCAGGTGCTTGATCAGCACGCTCTTGCCCACGCCGGAGGCGCCGATGATGAAGAACACCTCGCCGTCCTCGACGTCGAAGCTCACGCCGCGGAGCACGTCCTTCGGACCGAACGACTTCCTGACGTTCCGGAACGAGATCATCGCGCGCGCTCAACCGAAGATCAGGTAGCCGGCGCCGCTGATGAAGAAGTTCATGATGATCACCGTCAACGACGAGTTGACCACCGCGCGGGTCGTCGCCCAGCCCACGCCCTCGGAGCCGCCGAAGGTGGAGAGGCCGCAGTAGCCGCTCACGACCGGGATGGCCGCGCCGTAGGCGACGCACTTGCTCAGGCCGATGGTCAGGTCGCCGGCGTCGACCATGCTCAGGTTGACGAAGGTGCGCGGATTGATCTCGAAGAAGACGTAGCCGGTCAGCATGCCGGTGGTGAAGGCCACGCCGGCGGCGATGATCACCAGCACGGTGGTCATGACGATGCTGGCCTTGAAGCGCGGAACGATCAGGTAGTCGACGGGATCGGCGGCGCACATGCGCAGCGCGTCCACCTGCTCGGTCACCACCATCGAGCCGATTTCGGCCGCGATGCCCGCGCCCACGCGGGTGGCCAGCATCAGCGCCGAGATGCTCGCGGCCAGATCGCGCACCAAGAGCTCGAGGAAGGTGGCGCCGAGCAGCGACAGGTCGGGCACCACCCGCTTGGCCTGCAGCCCAGCCTGGAACACCAGGATCATGCCGATGAAACCCATCACCACGGACAAGAACACCAGGCTCTGGTTGCCGATCTCGTACATCTGCCGCGCGACCGCGCCGGGCTGCCGCACGCCGCGCGCGGAGTAGTACAGCGTCTTGACGAGCACCGAGTAGAGCTGCTTGCCAGCGCCGAGCAGATCGAGCACCGAGCCGCCGACCCACGCGAGCCCGGTGCGCTCGTGGACGACCGCGTCTTCGTCGATGTGGCCGACGGCGCTCTCGGGGGCGTGCTCGACCGCGTCTGCCATGCTCACCCGATCGCGAAGGAGACGATGTAGTCGAGCACGAAGATGCCGGCGGCGCTCACGACCACGGTGGAGTTGACCGCGCGGCCGACGCCGGGGGCGCCGCCGCTCGTGGCCATGCCGAACTGGCAGCTGGCCAGGGCGATGACCATGCCGAAGACCACGCTCTTGATCAGCCCGTGGAACACGTCGCCGAGGCCGAGCAGGCCGCTGGTCAGGCCGTTGAAGAACACCTGGGGCTCCACGCCCAGGATGCCCAAGCCAGCGTACGCGGCGCCGAGCAACGCGAGGGCGTCGGCGAAAACCGTCGCCAGGAACAGCGTGGTCACGACGCCGATGAAGCGCGGAACGATCAGGAAGCTGATGGGATCGATGGCCAAGGCGCGCAGGGCGTCGATCTGCTCGGTGACGACCATGGTGCCGAGCTCCGCCGTGTTGTTGGCGCCCACGCGCCCGGAGATCATCAGCGCGGTCAAGAGCGGGCCGATCTCGCGCAGCGTGCCGAAGCCGGCGCCCCAGCCGAGCAGGCCGTGGGCACCATAGCGCTGCACCAGCGGCGCTGCCTGGATCACCATGATGCCGCCGGTGAAGAGCGCGGTGACCACGACGATGGGCACGGACTTGACGCCCATCTTGTACATGTTCTTCAAGAGCTCGCTGCGGTCGAACGAGAGGCGCGCCAGGCGCCAGACGATGCGCCCGAACATCACGCCCATGCCGCCCACGACCTGGCTCGTCTCCAGGAAGGAGGCGCCGAGAGAGGCGAAGGGTTGCAGGGCGCGGGCGGTCACGGGGCTGGCCATCATAGCGGCCCTTCGGCGATTCCGTGCACGAACTGGTGCACGTACGGATCGTCGCTCTCCTGCGCTTCGCGGGTGGTGCCGTCGAAGATGAGCTTTCCTCGGTACATCATCCCCACCCGGTCGGTCACGGTGAGCAGGCGGTCGAGGTCGCTCGACACCATGATCACCGTGGCGCCGGCCGCGCGCTGCTCGGCGCGGAGCAGGTCGAAGATTTTCTGGCTGGTGACCGGATCGAGCCCCGCGGCCGGTTCGTCATAGAGCACGATGGGGGCCTTCGCCACCGTGGCGCGGGCGACCCCGACGCGTTTCTTCTGGCCGCCGGAGAGCCCGGAGGGCAGGCGGTCCTCGAAGCCGGGCAGCGAGACCACGCCGAGCCGCTCGGCGACGCGTTGCCGCACTTCGTCCTCCGGCAAGGCGAACAGCCGCCGCAGCGGGAAGGCGATGTTGTCCGCCACGGTCATGAAGTCGAACAGCGCGTTGTTCTGGAACAGCATGCCGATCTGCTTGCGGAACTCCTGCAGCTCGAGGTCGCTCATGCCGAAGATGTCCCGGCCGGCGATGGCCACGCGACCGGCGTCGGGGCGGATGAGCCCGACGATGATCTTCAAGAGCACGCTCTTGCCGCTGGCGCCAGGGCCGATCAGGCCGTACAAGCAGCCCTCCGGGACGCGCAAGTTCACCCCGCGCAGCACCGGGCGGTCGAAGGACTTGGCGATGCCCTCGATCTCGATCACCGGGGACTGTTCGCGGCGGCGCGCTCGGCATCCAGCGTCGCGTGCGCGCGGCGCAGCTTGGCCCAGAGCGCGAGCAACACGCCGATGAGGAGCAGGTTGATGAGGGCGGCCGCGGCCACGCCGAGACGAAGCGGGGTCAGAGACGCTCGGGTGACGGTGACCGGTCCCAGGCGGCTGAGCTCGCGCTCCGCCGGGCGCTGCGCGGCGGGCGCGGGGGTCAGGACCACGCTGACCTTGTCGGCGGCGAGCCCGCTGACGGCGCCTGCGACCAGGTGCTGCACGTCCTTCGCCGCCACCGGCGCCGCGCTGCCACGATGCCGGATCAGCACCGATGCGGTGGCGGTCTCCTTGTTCTCGCCTTCGAAGGGAGTCTTGGCCGGCACCGCGAGGTGGACGCGGGCCGAGAGCACGCCGTCGATGGCGCGGAGCGAGCGCTCGAGATCGCCGGCGGTGCCCGCGACCAGCTTGGCGTGCTCGGCGCTTCGGCTGGGCACGAGCCCGCCCTCTCCGAGCGCCTCGAGCACGCCCTTGGTGGCTGGTGGCGGCAGGCTCTCCTGCTTCAGCACCTGAGCGGCCCCGGAGGCGTCGTCCCGGGCGACCAGCACGCGAAAGCGGCCTTCGGTGGCCGGGTCAGCCTCCTTGTCGGCGGCGATGCCGTTCTCCTCGAGGGCGACCACGACGCGGTTGGCGTCGGCTTCGTCCGCGCCGTTGACGATGGGCACGGCGCAGCCGGCCACCGCGAAGAGCAGCAGACCGAGCGCCCACTTCATCCCGTCCTGCCTGGTCACGGCGGCCTTTTTACCTCAGGCCCCGGCAGGGGGCGACTGCGAAGGAGTCCGGTTTTCACGCTTCGAGGAGGGGAGTCCGGTTCACCCCACTCCTATGCTGAGCGACAAAGCTCGACTCTTGCCCCTCTCCCTCGCGAAAGGAGGGGGCGCCGTGCCCCCTATCTAGCCGCGCCGCGCGCCAAGCCCCGTCTGGGTCGCCGCGCGCCAAGCCCAGTCCAGGTCGCCGCGCACCAAGCCGTTTCAGGTCACCCGCACCAAGCCGTTTCAGGTCACCCGCACCAAGCCGTTTCAGGTCACCCGCACCAAGCCGTTTCAGGTCACCCGCACCAAGCCGTTTCAGGTCACCCGCACCAAGCCGTTTCAGGTCACCCGCACCAAGCCGTTTCAGGTCACCCGCACCAAGCCGTTTCAGGTCACCCGCACCAAGCCGTTTCAGGTCACCCGCACCAAGCCGTTTCAGGTCACCCGCACCAAGCCGTTTCAGGTCACCCGCACCAAGCCGTTTCAGGTCACCCGCACCAAGCCGTTTCAGGTCACCCGCACCAAGCCGTTTCAGGTCACCCGCTCGGCCGTAGGCCGAGCCCGCCACCACGCCTCGGGTCTTGGCAAGATCAGATCACGATCTGCCACGGAGAGGAGAGTGAGAAGACCGGCCGGGGCCGGCGCCTGCCGTTTCGACCAGTGGGAAGTGGCGCGGGGCGCCTGGGTCTCCCGCGGAGCGAGAATCAACCCCGAGTGAGAAGACCGGCCGGGGCCGGCGCCCGCCGTTTCGACCAGTGGGAAGTGGCGCGGGCGCCTGGCCTCTCGCGGAGCGAGAATCAACCCCGAGTGAGAAGACCGGCCGGGGCCGGCGCCTGCCGTTTCGACCAGTGGGAAGTGGCGCGGGGCGCCTGGGTCTCCCGCGGAGCGAGAATCAACCCCGAGTGAGAAGACCGGCCGGGGCCGGCGCCTGCCGTTTCGACCAGTGGGAAGTGGCGCGGGGCGCCTGGGTCTCCCGCGGAGCGAGAATCAACCCCGAGTGAGAAGACCGGCCGGGGCCGGCGCCTGCCGTTTCGACCAGTGGGAAGTGGCGCGGGGCGCCTGGGTCTCCCGCGGAGCGAGAATCAACCCCGAGTGAGAAGACCGGCCGGGGCCGGCGCCTGCCGTTTCGACCAGTGGGAAGTGGCGCGGGGCGCCTGGGTCTCCCGCGGAGCGAGAATCAACCCCGAGTGAGAAGACCGGCCGGGGCCGGCGCCTGCCGTTTCGACCAGTGGGAAGTGGCGCGGGGCGCCTGGGTCTCCCGCGGAGCGAGAATCAACCCCGAGTGAGAAAACCGGCCGGGACCGGGGGCGTTTGTCCCACCGGTCGGAAGCGACGCGAGGCGTTTGGGTGATCGGCGGAGCGGGATTTAGAAAGTCGTCCTGGTCACGTCCAGGTTCGGGCGCGACGGGAACGAGAGTCCGCGAACGCCGCCGGCGACGCACGAAGCCACGCCCGGGTTGCTGGGCTTGGTGGTGACGCTGACGCCCACGGCGCGACCGTTCTGCACCGCGGCGCAGATGTTGATCTGCATGTCGTCGGGTGCGCCGCAGTGGGCGAAGTAGGTGCCCTTGTTCAAGATCGAGCCGTACTGGCCGGCGGTGAGGTCCGCCGCCTGCTTCTGCCCGCCGCCGATGGTGACCTCGTCGCCCTTGTAGGCGGCGATGGCGCCTTCGCACGACATGCCGCCGGCGAGGATCGGGATGCCGTTGGACACGCCGAGCACGCCGCCCTTGCCCGTGCCGCCGCCGCCCGGGCGCGCGGCGGTCTTGAGCCCGCCGTCCACGTCGACGTTGGTGGCGGTGTCGCCGTGCACGGCGATCGCGTCGCTGCGCGAGCCGCGGCGCGCGACCAACCAGACCGCTGCGGCGACGACCAGCGCGCCGACCACCGCGACGCCGATCAGCGCCTTGCTGGTGGTGCTCTTGCGCTCGGCGGTCACGGTCCTCTCGAGCGCGACCTTCTCGGCCTTGATGTCGCGGTGCAAGCGCGCGTGCTCGGCGAAGGGAGCGAACTCCTCCCAGTCGCGGATCGCGCGCTCGTCCTTGCTGAACGCGTCGCGGAGCACGTCGTCCTCGACGAAGGTGTGGCTCGCGATCTGCTGGAGCAGCTCGACCGAGCTGAACGGGCCGTGGTCCATGCCCTCCTTGATCACGACGTAGCGCGGACGTTTGTCGCGCTCGAGGCGAGCCTTGAGCTGAGCCAGCTCGGTGGTCGAGTCGCTCATGCGCGGCCCGGTGCCGGGCGCCTGCGCCACCGCCAGGTTCAGCGGACCCGAGGGCACCTCGTGGAAGGCCTGGCTCGGGGCCGGCGGCAGCATCGAGAGCGATACGTCCACGTCGAAGTTCGAGTCGTGGTCGAGATGCGACTCGTCCGCCGGCGGCGGCGCGATGCTGCCGGTGGGCGCCAAATGGTGGAGCGCTTGGGCCAGCGCCTTGAGGTCGTCGGGCCGGTGTACGGCATCGGCGACCAGGCACTTGGCCAAAATCACCTCGAGATCACGGGGCAGGGTCGGCACGACCTCGCTCGGACGCCGCATGCCCGGGCCGACGGTCATGCCGGTGAGCAGCTCGTAGGTGATGGCGCCGATGGCGTAGACGCTCGCGCGGGCGTTGCCCGGCTTGCCCTCGCGCTCCTCGGGGGCCATGCAGATCTTGTCGCGGGGCAAGGTGGGGGGGACGATCGCCAGCTCGGGGGCGATGTGCGGCACTCCGGAGGCGTCCATCACGATGCTCGACGGGTGCAAGAAGAGCACCTCCCCGGCGGCGTGCCGGTCGGCGATCTCGACGGCGAGCGGCACGATGATGCCGACGGTCTCCTTCAGAGTGTGAAGGGTGCCTCGGGATCTGGCTTCCTCCATACGGGCGCGGAGGCTGCCGGGGTTGATGCTCGAGCCAACGGGTAGCGGGGTCCCGATACGTTGCGCGCTGGTGGTCATTTTTGAGACGGGCCCGGAGTCTACACCGCTCCGCGACCGCCGGCACCAGGACTCGACTTCCGCGGTCTCGTCACAGCGCGGTTTCGTCCTCGCGGCGGCTGCCACGCCAAGGGTCGCGGCGCTTGTCGTAGCGGCCGCGCACGAAATTCCCCAGAACGGGCGCAATGTTGCGGGCGATGTCTTCGTCCCACTCGCCGCCGTTGACGTAGTCCACGGGGCGGTTTGCCTCGCCGAGCAGGGCGAACCCGGGGACCTTGGCCACGGGGATGCCCAGGAAGGTGAGCTCTTGACCGAAATCGCGGGCGTTGACTCGGACCAGTCGCACCTGCTCCAGCGCGACCTGCATCTTCGCGTCCGGCAGCGAGGCAGCGACCCCGTTGCAGGGCAGGCAGTCGTCGACGACGACCCAGAGCACGACCTTCTTGCCGTCCTTCGCGGCGCCCTTGCGCTGCGCCTCCAGCTCGCGGCCGAGCGACGGGATGTCTCCGTCGAGATCGACGAGCTCCACCTTGCCGACGCGGCTGATGATGACGCCGCCCTGGCGCGAGCTGGGTGTGCCGGACGCCACCGGTGCCGGGCTCGGGCTGGGCGGCGGGAAGAACGTCGGTGTCGGAGCCGGTGCGACGACGGGCGATGGCGGGCTCGGGCTGGCGCTGGGTGTGGGAGAGCCTGCCCAGAACAGCAGCCCCGCGAGCCCGAGGATCGACACCACCAGGTTCAACGCGCCGAGCAGCGCGCCGCCGATCGCCAAGCCCGCGCCGCTGCGCGTGCCCTCGGAGCGCGAGATCTCGCCTTTGGCGACCAGACCGAGGGTCAGCGCCAAGAGGCCTCCCACGGCCGGGATGCAGGTGAACCCCAGCACGCCCAGCACCAAGGCCCAGATGGCCATGGCGCTGGTGGTCGGCGGACCCACGGGAGGTGAGCTCGGCGAGCCGGGCCGCGGCCCCTTGGCGTAAGGATCGTAGATGGGGGCGCCGTCGCTCACGTTTCGCGGAGTATAGCTCTATCAGAAGCCCACGCCGACCGTGGCCAGGGCCAGAAGATACGCCTTGGTGTTCGGCGAGTCGCTGCCGCGGATGGCGGGCACGGCGCCGATCAGGTCGATCGAGGCTCGCGCGTCGGTGTCGCGGATCGGCAGCGCATATTGGAGCGTCCCGCGCAGGGTGCCCACGCCGATGGTGTGCGACTCCGTGCCGCCCGCTCCGTCGTCGAGCTGCACTCGAGCTGCGGCCGCGCCAGCGCCGAGGATCGGGTGGAGGGGGCCGGTGTGGTTGAAGTCCAGCCAGAGCTCACCGCCGTACTGCGAGAGCCCGCGTTCGCCGCCGACGCGCACCCAAGCGCCGCTGACGCGCAAGCCCGCGGCCTTCTGCCCCACGTCCACCGCAGCGAACAGGCCGCCGTCGGGGGAGGCCTCGGAGATGCGCAGCACCGGGCCGGTGTGGATGCGGACCGTGGAACGCGGCTGGTAGTAGTCGTCGTACGGACGATCGTAGGGGCGGTCGTAAGGCTGGTCGTAGGAGTCGTAGGGGCGGGAGCTGGCCACCGCGGGGCCGGGGTGGTCCGGCGGTTCGGCGAACGGCTGAGCCGCGCCGAGGGCCGGGGTCAGGGAAACGAGGGCGAGCGCGGCGAATACCAGGTGCCTCATGGGGTCCTCCAAGCAGGTTCGACCAAGGAACGCCCCAACCCGCCCGGGGCTTACGCTATGGTTGGGCCGGTGATGCGGCTCGCGGCGTGCCTCCTGGCCCTCGGCCTCTCGACGGCGATCCGCCCGGCGGCGGCGCAGCCGGCCGAGAGCGGGCCGGCTGCGGCCAAGAAGCACTTCGAGGTGGCCAAAAAGGCCTACAAGGCCGGCGCCTACCGCGAAGCCATCGCCGAGCTCGACCGGGCCATCGAGCTCGATCCGAAGGGCAAGGACCTTCACTACAACAAGGGCCTGGTTCACGAGAAGCTGGGTGAGCTCGACGAGGCCATCGCGTCGTTCAAGCGCTACTCGGAGCTCGAGACCGACACCGCGGAGCTCGAGAAGGCCATCCAGACCGTGCGTCGCCTCGAGGGCGCGCGGGACGAGCTGGCGGCGAAAGCGCGGCAGGCGGAGGAGCCGCGGACCGACGAGCCTCCGCCGCCCGTCGTCGCGGCGCCCCAGCGCCGGGACGCGGCACAGCCGAAGGAGCGCGCCGCGAAAGGAAGGCTCGACGGCTGGGTGTACGCGACCGGTGGGCTCGCGCTCGTTGCGCTGGGCGTCGGCACTTATTACGGGATCCAGGCGGTCTCGACCCAGCAGAGCACCGAGGACGCGACCGGCAACGGGACCAGCGTTCGAGATCTCGCGGATCGAGCCCAGCGCGCCCACGACTACGCGGTGGTCGCGGACGTGGCGTTCGCGGTCGGCGCCGCGTCTGCGGGCGCAGCGCTGCTGCTCTATTTCACCCGTGACGCGAAGCCGAGCTCTCCGCGCGTCGGTGCGACACTGCTGCCGCACACGGGCCTGGTGCGCGTGGAGGGCTCGTTCTGATGCGTGCGCGCGTGCTCGCCTCCGCCGCGCTGCTCACCGGCATGTTCGCGGTGGCGCTCGGCTGCTCGGCCATGATCGACGCAGAGCTCACCCACGTGAATTGCTCCTGGGAGGGCGCGATCGGACCACCGGCGTGTCCCGCCGGGCAGCTGTGTCGGGCCGGCGTCTGTGCGCCCTGCGCCGCGTCGGAGATCTGCGGAGACGGCTTCGACAACGACTGCCGGAACGGCCCCGACGACGGCTGCGGCAGCGGTGGGCTCGGCGGGGGCAGCGGAGCGGGCGGTGCCGGCGGCGACGCGGGGGGCGGCTCCGGCGGCGCGACGGGGGGAGCGCCAGGCGGCGGCGGCGTCGCTGGCGCAGCGGCCGGCGGCGGCAGTGGCGGCGCGAGCGGCTGCACCACGGGTGGTGGCGGCAGCGGCGGCGCGAGCGGCGGCACCGGCGGCAGCAGCGCGGGCGCCATCGGCTCGCCGTGCGCCAACCACGCGGCCTGCGACGCCGGGCTGTTCTGCGAGGACCCCGGCGCGTTCGGCGCCGCCGGAGGCGCGAAGCTGTGCACCCGCGGCTGCTGCAAGAGCGACCAATGCGGCGCCAGCACCAACGTCTGCTACCCCGCGGTCCACGGCGGCAGCGCCTGCGTGCCGGCTTCTTCCGTCGGCCGCGCGGAGGTCGGGACGAAAGCGGCGGGGGACAGCTGCACGACGCACGGCGAGTGCCGCTCCGGTCTGTGCGAGGCGAATCAGTGCTTCGATACCTGCTGCGCCGACTCGGATTGTTCGGGCGCGCAGTACTGCGTGCGACGCACGCTCCCGGGCAGCACGCGGCAGGTGATGGCCTGCGGCAAGAACCCTGGCAACGGCGGCTTCCTTGCGCTCTGCTCGTCCGGCGCGTCGTGCCAGAGTGGGCTGTGTCTGACCGCCGGAGCGTGCACGAAGTCGTGCTGCAGCTCGAAGGACTGCGCCGGGACCATCAGCCTGGCCTGCATCCATTCCGATGGGCTGCGCTTCTGCGGCTCGTTCAGCGGCGGGACCAAGGCCGTCGGCGAGACCTGCGCGGCGAGCGCCGAGTGCAAGAGCGGCAAGTGCATCAGCGGCGGCTCGTATTGTTCCGACACTTGCTGCAGCGATTTCGACTGCGGGCCGGGCTTTGCCTGCCGCGCCGCGTCGCTCTCCGGCACGAACCAGTTGCTTTGCGTGAAGTTGTAGGTCAATGAGTCTGGCCAACTCGGGCCATGGCCGCGGACGACTACGGTGACGACGAGCCGACTCTGCCTCCGCTCGACCCGCGGGCGGGACCGGTCTGCCCGCGCTGCTACGCGCGGCCCGATCCCAGCCTGACGCCCGAGCCAGGGGAGCTCGCGCGCTGCCCGAAGCACCGTCTGGCGTTGGTGGACGCGCGCGAGATCGTCGAGAGCGGCGGCGACACGCTGCTCGGCACCACGGTAGCGGGGCGCTTCACCATTCTGTCCCGCGTCGGCGCCGGCTCCATGGGCGCCGTCTACCGCGCGCGGCAGGACGCCGTCGCGAGGGACGTGGCGCTGAAGATCGTGCGGGCCGAGCGCGCCTACGACGCCGAGACCAAGGCGCGCTTCGAGCGCGAGGCGCGCGCCACCAGCGCGCTGGTCAGCCCGCACACGGTGACCGTGTTCGACTTCGGCGAGGCGGAAGACGGCTCGTGGTTCCTGGCGATGGAGCTGCTCGACGGCGAGACGCTCGGCGACCGGCTCAGGCGGGTGCCGCGGCTCGGCGCCGTGGACGCCGTGCGCATCGCGCGACAGGCGGCGGTCTCGCTGAGCGAGGCGCACGGAAAGGGCATCATCCATCGCGACCTGAAGCCCGACAACCTGTTCCTGGCACGCGTGCCGGTGCAGAGCGGCGCGCCCGAGGAGATGGTCAAGGTGCTCGACTTCGGCATCGCCAAGCTGGTGCGAGGCGACGACCAACGCGTCGATCAGCTGGAGACCCAGGCCGGCACCGTGTTCGGAACGCCGCGCTACATGTCGCCCGAGCAAGCGCAGGGCGCGCCCCTCGATCCGCGCACCGACGTCTACTCGCTCGGCGTCATCCTCTACCAAATGCTCACCGGGCGGCCGCCGTTCATCGACGACGACGCGGTCGTGGTGATGGCGAGCCACATCAAGGACATCCCGCCACCCCTCGAGGAGGTCGCGCCAGACGCCTACGTGCCACCGGCGGTCGAGGCGGTCGTGCGGCGAGCGCTGTCGAAGTACCCGGCGTCACGCCAGCAGTCGGCGGAGCAGCTGGTGAGCGAGCTGGACGTCGCGCTCGCCCAGAGCAGCGTTCAAGGCACTGGGCTCCACGCCACGAGCTGGGTGGGGCCGCCCGCTGGACGCCGCGGGGGTTCCCGGACGGCGCTGGCCGTGGCCGCCGCGCTGGTGCTGGCGAGCCTGGCGGTGGGCGGCTTCGTGCTGATGCGCAAGGTGTCCGCGCCGAGCGCGGAGCGGACGGTGGTCATCGCCACGCCGGCGCTCGGGGCGAGCGCGCCGCCGCCGTCCGTGGTTTCCGCAGCGCCGGCGCCTGCCGCGAGCAGCGCCGCAGCGCCGGCGAGCGCGGCCGAAGACGCAGGAAACGCGCCGAAGGCGGCCCGCAAGCTGCCGCGCGTGCCCGTCACGCCCCCGGCGCTGCCGCCCGCCAAGGCCGAAGGTTACGGCAAGTTCGAGTGAGGGCTAAACCCGCGTTGCGGCTGCAAGATGGCGCGTGTTAGGGTGCCGCCGGCATGGACCCCCGCGAGATGGAGGCGCTGGTTCAGCGCCTGGTCCACAACCCGCACGATCAGGAGGCAATCCGATATGCGCATCACGCGGGCCAGAGCGACCCACGCTCGTACGCGATGCTGCTCGAAAAGGTCGGCACCGCCACCCAAGATCCGACCTTCGCCTGCCACTGGCTGACCGAGGCCGCCCAGGTTTGGTCCGAGACGCTCGGCGACGCGCACCGCGCAGCACGCGCCCTGATGATCGCCATCGACCGCGATCCCACCCAGCCGGCCCCCGCGGACAAGCTGGCGACGCTGTACCGTGACAAGGGCGACAGCAAAGCCCTGGCCGCGCTGCTCGAGCGGCGGGCCAAGGCGCTCGCGCCGATGGCGGCACAGGACGCCGAGATGCGCGCGCACGTGGCCGGCATCCACGAAGAGCTCGGGCGGCTGTGGGCCGATCCGCCGCTGTCGCAGCCGCGCAAGGCCATCGAGAACTACCGCCGTGCCCTCGAATACGATCCGCAGAGCCAGTACGCCATCTACTCGGTGCGCGAGATGCTCAAGACCGCTCAGCAGTGGGCGGAGGCCATCCCGTACTTCTCGATGGAAATCGCGCTCTCCGACGATCCGGACCGGCAGGTCGCGCTCTACCGCGACGAGGCCGACGTGCGGAAGCTGGCCGGCGACCTGGGGGGCGCCACGGACGCGCTGCGCCACGCCCGCACCGTGGACGGCGGCCGCGATCCGGGCCTGAAGCAGCAGTTCGCGGCGCTGGTGCTGGAGCGCAAGCAGGGCGGCGACGCCCTCCACCCGAGCGAGGCCGCCGAGGCGGCGCAGCTGTTCGTGGAGCTGGCGGAGGAGTACCCCGGCGAGCACGGCTTGTCGTATTCCAGCTGCGCCCTCGACCTCGAGCCGTCGAACGACCGCGCGATTCAGCTGGCGATGTACTACGCGCAGCAGAGCGGGCGCGAGGGCGCCATCGCCAGCAAGGCCGCGGCCTACCTGAAGGCCAACCCGCAGGGATCCATGGCGGCCGACGCGCGCGGCCTGGTGTCGCGCGCCATGCAGTCCGACGACGGCGCCGACGAGTCCATGCTCGACGCGCTCGCGCCGGCGGCGGACGCGCCGAACCCCGAGCGCGTGCGCGCCTTGCTCGACGTCGCCGACGCGCTGGTGCGCAAGACCAAGAAGAACGAGGCCGCGGCCAAGTACCAAGAGGTGCTGGCGCTCGACCCGGCGAACCCCGACGCGCTGACCTTCATGGAGGGTCACCTGCGGCAGACGCGGAAGTATGCCGAGCTCCGCGACATGCTGCTGGCGGCGTCCAAGACGCCGGGCATCGACGCCGAGACCCGCAAGGGTTGGCTGCGGGAGATCGCCGGGCTGTGCGAGACGCAGCTTCGGGACCTCGACACGGCGATCGCCACGCTGAAGCAGCTGGTCAGCCTGGACAAGGGCGACGAAGGTCCGAAGGCGCAGCTCAAGCGCCTGCTCGAGCGCACCGGTCGCTGGGACGACCTGGCTACCCTGCTCGAGCAGGAGGCCGAGCAGGAGTCCGACCCGGAGACGCGCATCTCGATGGAGAAGGCCTTGGCCAAGCTCCACGAGCAGAAGCGCAAGGACCTGGCGGCGGCCGGCGAGGCCTGGGCGCGCATCGCGAGCCTGGCGCCGGACGACGAGAGCGCGATCCACACCGCCATCAAGCTGTTCGAGAAGAGCGAGCGGCTCGACCTGGCTGCGCAGGTGATCGCCGACAACGTCGGCAGCGTCAGCGACGAGAACGTGCGCGCGCAGCTGTTCAAGAAGCTGGGCGAGCTGCGCGAGGCGCAGGGCGAGCACCTGGCCGCCGGCGACGCCTTCGCCGAAGCCGCGGCCAAGGGCTCCGACGGCAACCTGTGGGAGTCCGCCGAGCGCTGCTTCGCCCAGGCCAGCTCCTGGGAGCAGGCCGCCATCGCCGCCGAGCGGCGCGCCGAGCACGCGCAGAAGCCGAAGGACCAGGCGGCGCTCTACGCCAAGGCGGCGGAGTACCTGACTTCCGCGGGTGACTCGGCGACGGCCGTGACCCGGCTCGAGCAGGCTACCGATCTCGACCCGCAGAACGACGCCCTCGCGCGGCTGCTCGAGGAGCGCTACACCGAGAGCGAGCGCACGCTCGATCTGGCGGCATTCCTGCTGCGCCGCGCCGACAAGCTCGGCGACAAGGAGCTCCGCGTGGCGTTGCGCAAGCGCGCCGCGGAGATCCAGCGTGAACAGCTCTCGGACATGGACGCCGCGCGCGCCAGCCTGGTGCTGATCCTCGGCGACACCGACGACCCCGAGACGCTTTCTCTGCTCGCCGACGACGCCGAGGCACGCGGCGAGTGGTCGGACGCGACCGAGTATCTGCACCGCCTGGCGCGCACCGCCAGCGACGACGCCGCGCGGGTCGCCGTCATGCTGCGGGAGGCGCGCATCGTGGCCGAAGGGCTCGATGACGCCGAGGGCGCCGTCGAACGCTACGAGCGCGTGCTCGAGCAGCACGATCCGAAGAACGTCGGCGCGCTGGAGGCAGTGGCCGCCCTGCACGAGAAGCGCGGCGATCCGAAGGGCACCGCCGACGCGCTCGAGCGCCTGCTCGTCGCCGTCGCCGATCCGCAGCACCGGCTGGAGATCGCGCAGAAGCTCGCCGGCCTCTACGAGGGCGATCTGGACGACCCGCGCGCCGCGGTACGCGTGCTCGACATCGTGCGCGAGCTGGACGAAGAGGACTACGACGCGGTCCAGCGTCTGGCGACGCTGTGCGAACGACTCGAGGACTGGCAGCGCGTCGCCGACCTGATGCGCATCCTGATCGAGGTCGAGGGCGACGAGACCGAGGTCAGCAAGATGACCCGGCGCCTGGCCGAGGTCTTGGAGGAAAAGGTGGGCCGCGGCGACGAGGCGCTGGCGGCGCTGATGGCCGTGGCGGATCAAGGCGACGAACCCTGCCGCGAGCGCTACGTAGAGCTCGGCGATCGGCTGGGCTGGAAGGGCATCGTCGCGACCAAGCTCGTCGAGTGGTTCGCCGAGGCACCTGTGGGGGTTTCTCGCCACGAGGCGCTGCGCGGCGCCTTCAAGCGCTTCGTCGAGGTGGGGCGCGAGGCCGACGCGGCGCAAGTCGGTCAGGAGCTCGTGCGCACGCGCGGGGCGGATCCGAGCATCGCCACGCACCTGGAGGAGATCGCGGTCAAGCTCAAGGACCTGGAGGCGCTCGGCGCTGCCCACGACCTCCTGGTGCAGGATCTGACCGGCCCGAGCCGCGCGGAGGAGATGGTGCGCCAGGCCGAGCTCTTGGTGAGCGCCGGAGTGGATCCGCAGGAGGCCATCCAGCACGGCGAGCAGGCGCTCTCCAGCGTTGCCCCGGCCGACGTCGAGGTCTTGCTCGAGCGGCTGGGCAGGCTGGCGCTCGCGCCAGGGCACGTGATCGACCTGTACGAGCGTCAGATCGTGCGCTGCAAGGCGCCCCCGGATCGACTGAACGCGCTGGCGCGTGCCGCGGAGGTCGCGGCGGACCACGACGCGCTCGACCGCGCGCGCGGCTTCTTCGACCTCACACTGGGCGCCGGCGTGCAGGAGGACACGCTCGAGGCGCTGGAGGAGGTCGCGCGGGCCAGCGATCAGCGCCGCGGGGATGGCCGGCTCACCAGCATTCTGGCGGACGCGCTGGCGGCGGGCGGCCAGGGCTCGCGGGACGGCGGGCGGACGCGCAGCGCGCTCTTGCGCCGCGCCTCGCAGCTCGCGTATCGCGACCTCGGCGACATCGACAAGGCCTTCAAGTGGGTCGGCGACGCCATCGTGACCCACGTGGACGACGCGGGTCTGGACGCCCTGGACGAGCTCTCCCGCGAGGTGGGCGACATGCGCCGCTCCGAGACGGTGCTGTCGCGCGCGTTGGAGGAGGTCTTCGACGGCCCGCTGGTGCGCAAGCTCTTGGCGCGCCGCGCCGACCTGCGGCGCCAGAGCTTGCAGGACGCGATGGGCGCCGCCGGGGACCTGAAGCGGCTGCACGATCTCTCGCCCTCGGACACGGCGGTGACCGATCAGCTGCTCGCGCTCTACACCGAGCTCGAGGACTACAAGGGCATGGTGCAGCTCTACGAGGACATGATCCTGCGCGGCAAGGACCCGGCCTCGCGCGCGGAGCTGGCCCGCAAGGTTGCGCGGCTGTGGGAGGAGAAGCTCGTCGATTACCGCGAGGCCGCCGACGCCTGGCGCCGGGTGTTGCGCATGAAGAGCGGCGATCCCGAGGGCACCGAGGGGCTCGAGCGCGCCAAGGCCGGCATGCTCAACAAGCCCAGCAAGCCGCCGGCGGCCGCTGCCCCCGCCGACAAGCCCGCCGATCCGCCGCCCAAGGCCGCGGGCGCTCCGCCGCCGCCGGCCGGTGATCTGTTGCCGGCGTTCCCGCTGAAGAGCTCGCCGGAGCTCCAGCTCGTGACCCAGCCCCGCGCCGCCGAGCCGTTCGACCCCGGCATGACGACGGAGCCCGATCAGGACGACGAGTCCGACGAGAGCCCGACCATGCCTCCGGTGGCGACCGCGGAGTTCATGCCGGCGCCCGCGGGCAAGCCGGCGCGGCCGGATCTGAGCTTCCCGGGCGACGACGAGATCACCATGTCCGGCTCGATCTCGGGAGTGATCGAGGACACCACCGACCGCACCGCGGCGCCCGTTGCGGCTGAGCTCGCGGGCGCCCCGCCGCCTCCTGCGGGTGGCGCGCCGCCGCCGCCTGCTGCGGCTCCCGAGGACTTCAGCTTCGACGACGCCGACGAGGTGACCCGCCACGACGCGAGCCCCATCGAGGGCGAGGACGCCGACGACGTCGTCGACGACGAGCTGATCGTCGACGACGACGAGCTCGTGGACGAAGAGCCGGTCTGACCTTCCTCAGCCTGGAGAGATTTCCAGCCGCCCGTTGCTCACCCGCGCCGGGCTGCCGAAGACCAGCGGCGCGTTGTTCCGCCCGTGCCCGGACGGCACCCCCGCGACCACCGGCACGCCGAGCTCCGCCAGGCGCTCGCGCACCGCGTCCTCGGCAGGTATTCCGTGCGGTCCCGTCGGACAGTCGGTGAGCTCCCCGACGGCGACGGCGGCAACTCGGTCGAGCGCGCCGGCCACCAGAAGCGCGCTCAACATGCGGTCGAGTCGGTAGGCGCTCTCGGTCACGTCCTCGAGGAAGAGCACGGCGCCCTCGGGTACGAACAGCCGGCCCGCGGCCGCCAGCGTGAAGAGCACGGTGAGGTTGCCGCCGAACAGCGTGCCGCTGGCGTGGCCGCCGTGCCAGGTCTGGAGCGCCTCGAAGCAGCGAGGACGGGTCGGTGACTCGAGCGCGTCGATGAGCGCCGCGCGGCCCACGGCGTCGCCGCGCCCGAGCCCGGCGCAGTTGTGGGCGTGGATGGACGCGATGCCGAGCCGCGCGCACTCGACGTGCAGCGCGGTGACGTCGGAGAAGCCCACGACCCACTTGGGATCACGCGCGAGGGGCGCGAGGCTCGTCGCGTGGGCGATGCGGGTCAGCCCGTAGCCGCCCCGCGCCGCGACGATGGCCCGGACCTCCGGCAGAGCGATGGCGCGCTCGAGCTCGCTCCTGCGGCGCTGGTCCGAGCCGGCCAGAAAGCCGCGCTTCTCGAACATCGACCAGTCGAAGCGGACGCGGTAGCGCTTGGCCAAGTAGCCCGCACCGACCAGGCACAGCGTGCGGTCGAATGGCCCCGAGGGCGCCACGACGCGGACTGCGTCTCCAGGGCGGAGGGCCGGGGGAAAGCGCACGCGGCCCATCCTGCCCCGATCTGCCTCTGGCGGTCGAGATCCAGTAGAGTCTCTGCCATGCCTGCCAAAGCCGCCCTCGCTCGTCTCGGCGACGTCGCCGCCGAGGACGTGCTGCCGCTCGTCGGCCGGCTGTGGAGCGGCACGCGGCGCTCGCTCGACGAGCTGGCGGTCAGGCTGGTGGGCCCCGACTTCGAGGAGCGCGCGCGCCTGCTCCAGGCCCGCTACGTCGACAGTGGCGGCGACCCGTTCGGGCTGGACCTCCAGACCGCGAAGTACGCGCTGATGACCTGCGCCTTCTTCCACCGGCTCTGGTTCCGGACCCAGGTGAGGGGGCTGGAGAACATCCCGACCGGTCGCGCGCTGCTCATCGCCAACCACTCGGGCCAGATCCCGATCGATGGCGCGATGATCGGCGCCGCGGTGTTCCTCGACCATGATCCGCCGCGGATCATCCGGGCCATGGTCGAGAAGTGGTCGCAGACATTGCCTTTCGTCTCGACCTTCTTCAGCCGGGTGGGCCAGGTGGTGGGGGTGCCGGAGAACGCGCGCCGCCTCTTGCAGATGGGCGAGCTCCTGCTGGTCTTCCCCGAAGGCACCCGCGGCATCAGCAAGCCCTTCAGCCAGCGCTACCAGCTCCAGGAGTTCGGCACGGGCTTCATGCGCCTGGCCATCGAGACCGACACGCCCATCGTGCCGGTTGCCGTGGTCGGGGCCGAGGAACAATACGTGAACCTGGGCAACGTGAAGTGGGCGGCGCGCCTGCTCAGGATGCCCGTGTTCCCGATGATCCCGCAGGTCTTCGTGCCCGGCGGCCAGATGCCGCTCCCCACCAAGTATCACCTTCAGTTCGGCGAGCCGCTCGTCTTCAAAGGCGACGCCGACGACGACGATTCGGTGATGGAGGAGAAGGTGCATCTGGTCAAGCAGACCATTCAGAGCATGATCAACCGCGGGCTCAAGGAGCGAAAGAGCTTGTTCTATTGATGTCCCGCCCGCCCACCCCCACCGTAGTCCTGCCCCTCCGGGCACTTCCAAGGGTCGTCCGCCGGGGGCACGCCCCCGGACCCCCAACGCGACTCGCGTCGCTCGTCGCGGGCTCGCTTCGCTCGCGCAGTCGCCGGCGCCACAATCAAGCGAGTGGGACACCGCCCCGCCGGTGGGCACCTCCCGAGTCCGAATGACGAAACGCGAGCCCAAGCCGAAGCGCGCACCCGTCGAGAAACGGCAGGCCGAGCGCCGCGTGCGCGGCCGGCGCGAGAGCGACGGCGGTGTGAATGAGCGCATCGAGCGCGGCGCGGTGGTGGTCACCGGCATCTGCGGCCGGCTCGGCCGCCGGCTGGCTCGCCAGCTGCACCGCGAGCGCGGCGTGATCGGGCTCGATCGTCGCGAGTTCTGGGGCAAACCCAAGGACATCGAGCACTATCCCATCGACGTCCGCCGCAAGAAGGCGCGAGAGCTGTTCCGGCGCCCGGACATAGGCGCGCTGATCCACCTGGGGGTGATGCACGATCCGCGGCTCGGCGCCGAGGATCATCACACCTGGAACGTGGTCGCGTTCCAGAAGCTCCTGGAATACGTGGAGCGCTACGACGTTCCGAAGCTCGTGCTGCTCTCCAGCGCCAACGTCTACGGCCCGCGGCCGGACAACCCGCAGTTCATCGGTGAGGACGCGCCGCTGCTCGGCGCCAACCGCTTCAGCGACATCCGTGACCTGATCGAGCTCGACATGCTCGCGCAGTCGTTCTTCTGGCGCAATCCGCGCACCGAGACCGTGATCCTCCGCCCCACGCACATCCTGGGGACGGTGCAGAACGCGCCCAGCAACTACCTCAGGCTGCGCGTGGTGCCGACGCTGCTCGGCTTCGATCCCATGGTGCAAGTGGTGCACCAGGACGACGTGGTGCGCGCGGTCCGTCTCGCGCTCAGGCCGGGCGTCCGCGGCATCTTCAACATCGCGGGGCCGCCGCCGGTGGCTCTCTCTCGGGCGGTGAAGATGTTGGGGCGATCCACTCTGCCGGTCCCGCACAGCTTCGCGCGGGCCGGCGTCGAGCGTCTTTGGCGCTGGCACATGACCAGCTTCCCCGCGCCAGAGCTGGATTTCATCCGCTACGTCTGCATGGTGGACGACGCGCGTGCCCGCGAAGTGCTCGGATATCGCCCGAAGTTCGATCTCGCCTCGACGCTCGAGGCGGTGGACGAGGAGCGCTGGGTGTGAGCATGGTCCACCGCGTGAGATCGATGTCGCTCCTGCTCAGTGCGTGCGTCTGCGTGTGCGCGTGCTCGTCGCGTAAGTCCGAGCCGCCGCCGCCGGCCTCGAGCGCGGTGGTGCCAGCGGCGGCCCCCAACGCGCGCGGCACAATGGCCGCGGGCAGCGCGCCGGTACCGGGCTTGGCGGCGCCCCGCGACCCCGACGAGGAGGATCCGGAGCAGGAGTCCCCCACACCCGCCCCGCCGGGGCTCGGGCCGGAGCCGGCGGACTCGGGGGTATCGCTGTGAGTCGCACCTGGAGCTTGCTCCTCAGCAGCTTGCTGGTCGCCGGCTGTTCGGCGCGCCGCGAGCGCCCGCCGGGCCCGCCGCCGGAGTACGAGCGACCTCGGGTCACACCCTGGGACGCCGGCGCGCCCGTCGACCCCCTCGACGACATCAAGGGCGAAGAGGTCACCGACGACGAGCCGGCCTCCGACGCCGGGGCGGCGAGCGACGACGCCGGCGCTGCCCCGACGGCGCCCGAGTAGCCTGGCTGGCAGCCCTGGCGCCGCTGGTCTAGGCTCTCGCGCGTTGGACGTTCGAGAGCGTGCACAGCGAGCCAAGGCGGCCTCGCGCATCCTGGCTCGCCAGAGCCGAGCGCGGAAAGACGCCGCGCTCCAGCGCATCGCAGAGGGGCTCTTGGCGGAGCGCGACGCGATCGAGCAGGCCAACGAGGCCGACGTGCGCCAGGCCGAGACGGGCGGGCTCTCCTCCGTGCTGGTGGAGCGGCTGGCGCTCGGCGCCGAGCGCATCACGGCGCTGGCGCGAGCGGTCGAGCACATCGCGACGCTGCCCGATCCGGTCGGTAGCCGGAGCGCGATGACGCGTTCCGCGTCCGGCCTCTTGATCGGCAAGCAGCGCTTGCCCCTCGGGCTCGTCGCCATCGTCTACGAGTCGCGGCCCAACGTGACCGTGGACGCGGCCGCGCTCACGCTCAAGAGCGGCAACGCCGTGCTGCTCAGGGGCGGCAAGGAGGCCGCACGGACCAACGCCGCGCTGGTCGAGATCATGCGCCGCGCCCTCCGGGAAAGAGACCTGCCGGAGGACGCCATCTGCCTGGTCCCCCCCGGCGACCGCGAGGAGATCAAGCAACTCGTCTCGCTGTCGGACCTCGTGGACCTGGCCATCCCGCGCGGCGGCGAGGGCTTGATCCGCTTCGTGGCCGACGTCGCCCGAGTGCCGGTGATCAAGCACTACAAGGGTGTGTGCCACCTGTTCCTGGACGAGAGCGCGGAGCTCGACATGGCGCTCGCCCTCACCGTGAACGGGAAGGTGCAGCGTCCCGGGGTGTGCAACGCGCTCGAGTGCCTGCTGGTGCACCAGCACGCGGCCGAGCGGCTGCTGCCACCCATCGCGGCCGCGCTCGTGCGCGAGGGCGTCGAGCTGCGCGGCTGCGAGCGTTCGCGCGCCCTCGTGCCGAGCCTGGGCCGGGCCACCGACGCCGACTGGGGAACGGAGTTTCTGGCGAAGATTTTGGCCATTCGCGTGGTCGACGACGTCGACGGCGCGCTCTTGCACGTGGAGCGCTACGGCTCGAACCACAGCGAGGCCATCTGCACCAACCGCCTCGACCACGCGGAGCGCTGGCTCGCCGAGGTGGACGCCAGCTGCGTGCTCGTGAACGCATCGACTCGATTCAACGACGGCGGCGAGCTGGGGCTCGGCGCCGAAATGGGGATCTCCACCTCGAAGCTGCACGCTTACGGGCCGATGGGCCTCGAGAGCCTGACCGCCGAGAAGTGGATTGTATTGGGTGAAGGACAGGTTCGCGCTTGAGCCAGAAGAAGACTCCGACCAAGAAGAAGCAGAGCCCGCACAAGAAGACGCGCGCGCGCACGCGTGCCCCGCTCCCCAAGCCCGAGCGCGGCAAGCCTGGGACGCGCTCCCACAAGGCGCCGCGCGTGCCCAGCGTTCCGCCGCCGTCACCTTCGGAGGGTGCGCGCAAGGTCGCGCTCTTGGCAGCGCAGGCTGGCCTCGACAAGAAGGCCGCGGGCATCGAAATCATCGACGTGACGGGCAAGGTGGACTACGCCGACTACCTGGTGCTGATGACCGGCCACAGCGACCGCCACGTCGCTGCCATCGCCGGCGGCGTGGACGAGATGCTGGGCAAGAACGGCTTCCCGGCCATCAGCATCGAAGGGTTGCCCGCCGCGCGCTGGGTCCTGATCGACTTCGTGGACGTGGTCGTGCACGTGTTCGAGGAGTCTGCCCGGACGCTCTACGACCTCGACGGGCTCTGGCTCGACGCGCGCCGCGTGCCCATGCCGGGCGACAGGTGAGGCTCGCCGTCATCGCCGTCGGCAAGCTCAAGGAGCCGGCCTTCCGCGCGCTCGCCGACGACTACCTGGGCCGCGTGCGCCGCTACGTGCGCGCCGACGAGATCGAGGTCAAGGACGCCGCCGCCCTCGGCCGAGCCGTGCCCGACGAAGCGCTCGTCGTCGCCCTGGAGGTCGGAGGCGAGCGCCTCACGAGCGAGGTCTTCGCCAAGAAGCTCGAGCAGTGGGGCAGCCGTGGCAAGGGCAGCGTGGCTTTCTTGATCGGCGGTGCCGACGGCATCCCGGCGGAGCTCTCCCGCGCGGCCGCGGTGCGCCTGAGCCTTTCCAGCATGACGCTGCCGCACCGACTGGCGCGCATCGTACTGCTGGAGCAGCTCTACCGCGGGCTCAGCATCCTGAGGGGGGAGCCGTACGCGCGGGAGTAGGCGGGCTACTTCGGCTGCGTGATGCAGATCCCGGACGTGCTCGTCCAGTTGGCGCAGGCGACCACGGCGTCGTCCTTGCTGGCGACGCTGGTGCCGCTGGGCTGCTCGACCTCCGGCGGCCCGGCGGGGCAGCCGCAGGCCGGCTGCGTGGCGCGCCAGGCGGCCTCGCAGACCTGGAGCGCGGCCAGGTGGCTCGACTCGACGCCGATGAGTGGAGCAACCCCGCGGACAGCGAGGCCGGCGTGAGCCGTGCCGCTGACGCCGAAGTGAGAAAAAGAACCACCCGTCGCCCAGCCCGCCGGACACCTGACGGGCATGGCACGACTGGCAATCGTTGGGATGACTCTGGCGGCGCTCGCGGGCGCGTGCTCGGCGGCCTCCGGGGGTGGGGGAGTCGGGGGCAGCGGGGCCGCGGGCGGTGGCGCGGGTGCTGGCGGCGGTGCCGCAGCGTCGGCGGGCTTCGGCGGCGGCTCCGGCGGTCTCGTGAACCTGGACGGAGGCCAGAGCGACGGCGGCGGCCAGGAGTGCCTGCCCTGTTCGGCGGACTACACCCAGGTCTTGAGCTGCGATGGCAGCGTCAAGGAGACCTGCCCCCAGAACCAGCTCTGCGGCATGGGTAAGTGCATGGACCCCTGCCAGGCCGCGACGGCGAACAAGACCAGCGTCGGCTGCGACTACTACGCCGTTACCATGAGCGCGATGGGTGGCGGCTTCGGCGGTTGCTTCGTGGCCTTCGTCGCCAACACCTGGCACGAGCCGGTGCACATCAAGGCGAGCTTCGGCGGCAGCGCCATCGACCTCGGCAAGCACGCGGCGCTGCCCAAGGGCACCGGACCGAGCATCAGCTACCAGCCCTACGACGTCGGGGCGGGGCTGCCGCCGGGCGAGGTCGCCATCCTGTTCTTGGCCAACGATCCGGTCGCGCACGGGACTTGGCAGGCGCCGGCGGCCTGTCCGATCCCGGCCGCCGTGGGCCTGGACGCGCACGTGCACTGGGGGCTCAACATCAGCACCGGCCGCGCGAAGGGCTTCCACCTCGAGACGGATCGGCCGGTCGTCGCCTACCAGATGCTGCCGTACAACGCGGCGTACTCCGCGACCACCGGCGCGTCGTTGCTCTTGCCGACCAGCGCCTGGGACAACAACTACGTCGCGGTGAACGCCTACGCGCAGGCGTTCTGGCAGGGCATGAGCATCCCTCCGTCCATGACCATCGTGGCCAAGGAGAACGACACCACGGTGACCATCCTGCCCAAGGCGGACATCAAGCAGGGCATGGACGTGCCGGCGATTCCCGCCAACACCGCCGGCAAGCTGCACCTGAACGCCGGCGAGACGCTGGAGATCATCCAGTCCGACGAGCTGACCGGGAGCCCCATCCAGTCCGACAAACCCATCGGGGTGTTCGCGGGGCACCTGGGACTGCGCCTGCCGACCGAGACCGACTACAGCGATCACTCCGAGCAGCAGATCCCGCCGGTGCGCGCCATGGGGCACGAATATGCCGTGGCGAGCTACCGCGATCGAGTGCCGGGCTTCGCGGAGAAGCGCAAGCACCGCTTCGTCGGCGCGGTGGACGGGACGGAGCTCAGCTTCGATCCGCCGATCCCCGGCGCGCCGCAGAAGCTCGGGCTCGGCACCGTCGCCGAGGTGGAGAGCGACACGCCGTTCGTGGTCAAGAGCCAGGACAAGGACCACCCGTTCCTGGTGTTCACCTACATGTCGAGCTCCGGGATGCTCTCGGATCAGGGCGCGCCGGCGGGCTACGGCGATCCGGACTTCCTGCGCCTGGTGGCCGGCCAGCAATACATGAACCGCTACGTGTTCTTCACCGACCCGACGTATCCCGAGACCAACCTGGTGGTGATTCGCCGGCGCGGCGCGAGCGGCTTCGCGAACGTGACCCTCGACTGTGCGGGTGTCATCGAAGGCTGGCAGGCGATCGGTTCGAGCGGCGACTACGAGTACACGCGCGTCGATCTGTCGCGCCACAAGTTCGAGGCGCAGGGCAGCTGCAACAACGGACGCCGGGAGATGACCTCGCCGGAGCCCTTCGGCCTCTACGTCTGGGGCTGGGGAACGCCGGAGACCCGCGCCGGGCAGTCGAACCCCTGCGATCTGACCCAGCCCGACAACACCTGCGACGTGAGCTACGCCTATCCGGCCGGGGAGAACGTCCGGCCGATCAACACCGTGGTCGTGATCCCGACCCCGAAGTGAAGCTCAGTTCGCGTCGATGCGCCGGACCTGGTTGCCGCTCAGCACGTAGAGCTCGCCGTTGTCGTCCTCGCCGAAGGACGACAGGCTCGACTGGGTGATGTTGAGCGCGACGTTGCCGGTGGCCGCGCCGTTCACCATGCGGAAGGCCCAGATGGTCCCCTGGCAATAGTCGCCGTACAGGTACCAGCCCTGGAGGCAGGGGATGGCGCTGCCGCGGTAGACGTAGCCACCGGTGACCGAGCAGCCCTGCGAGTGCGAGTACTCGCGGACGGGGAGCGTGAGGCCCGTCTGATTGCAGTTGGTCGCGTTGTAGCAGTGCGTGCCCTCCATGATGCTCCAGCCGTAGTTCTTCTTGCCGGTGCCCTTGGGCTCGAAGTCGATCTCCTCCCACTGGTTCTGACCGACGTCGCCGATGTAGAGATCCCCGAGCGTCCGGTCGAAGCTGAAGCGCCACGGATTGCGGAGGCCCCAGTCCCAGATCAGGCCCTGCTGGTTACCGGGCAGCGAGGCCGTGGGGTTGTCCGGGTTCAAGCGCAGGATCTTGCCGAGGTTCGTGCTCAGATCCTGGCCCGCTTTGAACGGATCGCCGCCGCCGCCGCCGTCGCCGATGCCGGCGTACAGGTAGCCGTCGGGACCGAACGCCAGCATGCCGCCGTTGTGGTTGCTGTTGGTGCTGTGGCCGATCTGCACGAGCTTCTGCACCTGCGCGGTGCCCGCCACGTCCGGGTTGCCGGTCGAGACCTTGTACTCCGCGATCACGATGTCGCCGACCGGGCTGGCGCTCTGGGTGTAGTAGAGGAAGAAGCGGCCGTTCGTGGCGTATTGCGGGTGAAAAGCCATGCCGAGCAGGCCGCGCTCGCCGCCGGACTGAACGCTCGAGGTGATGTCGAGGAACGGCGTGGTCACGTTGGTGCCGTTTTTGATGATGCGGATCTGTCCGGACTGCCGCACTACGAACAGACGGCTCTTGTCGCCGGGCGGCGAGGTGAGGAAGACCGCCGAGCCGCCGACGCTGGTCCCCACGTTGGTCAGCTTGAGCGCGGGCGGATTCGCGCCGCAGGTCGTGCCGCCGGTGCCGCCGGTGCCGCCGGTCGCGCCGCCCGTGCCGCCGGTTGCGCCGCCCGTGCCGCCGGTTGCGCCGCCCGTGCCACCGGTGCCCCCAGTTGCGCCGCCGGTGCCGCCGGTCGCGCCGCCTGCGCCGCCGGTCGCGCCACCGCTGCCAGCGGCCCCACCGCTCGCGCCGCCCGCGCCTGCGGTGCCGCCGCCGTCGCGCCCGCGCCCGCGGTGCCGCTGCTGCCACCGGTCGCGCCGCCCGCGCCGCCGCTCGCACCGCCGCTACCGCCGGCCGCGCTGCCGCCCGCGCCGCCGGTCGCGCCGCCGCTGCCGCCGCCACCGCCGGTGCCGCTCGAGCCACCGTCACCGTCGCTACCGCAGGCAACCGCGACCAAACACACCAGCACCGGAGTCAGAAAGACACGAAGCGACGCGCGCATGCAGAACCTCCCAAGGAAGGCCCGAGTATGACCCGGGCGGGCACATTCGCTCAATCCGCACCCGCCCGGACTGCCTCGGGCCCGCTCAACTCTCGGCTTTTTCGGCCCGATTGCGGCTGCGGTCGACGAGCCAGGCGATGCCGATGCTGAGCACGTAGAGCAGCACCAGGGGCACGGCCAGGAGGAACTGGCTGGTCACGTCGGGCGGGGTGATGATGGCCGCGATCACGAAGGCCAGCACGATGAAGTAGCGGAGGAACTTCAGCAGGTGCTTGTGGGTCACCACCCCCGCGATGCTCAGGAAGAAGATCAAGACCGGCAGCTCGAACACGGCGCCGAAAGCGATCAGCATGCGCGAGACGAACTCGATGTAGTCGCCGATCATCACCGTCGGCTTGACCTCGAAGCCCTCCGCGCCGACCGGTCCGCTGAAGCCGAGCAGGTACTGGAACGCCACCGGGAAGGCGACCTTCCAACCGAAGTAGCCGCCGCCGGCGAAGAGCAGACACGAGCTGACCACGAACGGGATCGCCAGCTTCTTCTCCCGCGAGTACAGGCCCGGCGCGACGAACGACCAGAGCTGGTAGAGGATGATCGGCAGCGACACGACCAGACCGCCGAGCAACGCGATCTTGATGTAGGCGACGAAGAGCGAGGCGGGGGCGGGGAAGTGGAGCGCGGCGTGGCCGCCGAGCTTGCCGGCGTTCCAGGCGTCGATGAACGGCTTGGTCAGCCAGCTGAGCAGCTGCTCGCGGTAGACCCAGCACACCACGCTGCCGATCAGGAACGCGAAGATCGCGCGCACCAGCCTCGAGCGGAGCTCCTCGAGGTGCTCCCAGAAGGTCATGGTGTGAGCCTCGGGATCCTCGCTCATTCGGGCTCGGGCTCCTCGGCCTCGGCGGAGGGTTCCGGTGCGGTGTGACTCGGCGCGTCGAGGGTGGCCGGCGGAGCGTCCGCTGCGGGTTCGTCCCAGAGGTCGTCGGCCAGCGCACCGCCGGCGTCCGGTCCCTCCGGCGGGTACTCCCGGGTGCGGTCGAGCTCCGCCGTGCGCGGGTAGGGGTCGTCGAGGGGCTCGGGCTCGGCTGCGGGGCTGCGCCCTCGGGCCAGCGCCGCCAAATCCCCCCGGATCAGGCTGCGCAGCTCCGAGATGCCGCCGTCGATGCCCTCCTGGCGCAGGATCTCGTCGATGCCCGTCTGGGCACGGACCTGGGTGGTCATGTGCCGGAGCTTGCGCGCCCACTCGCCCAGCGTGCGCAGCATGGAGGGCAGCTTCTGCGGGCCGACCACGAGCAGCGCGACGACCGCGATCAGGGCCACTTCGGACAGCGAGATGCCGAACACTCGCGCGAACGCTACTCCGTGACCCCGGGGCGGGCAACGGCGACAGCGGGGGTGACCGCGCTCGGGATTCCGCTCTATCGTGCCGCTTCGTGGTGCGAGCGGGCTTTGTCGTCTTCGGCTTCTGCCTCGGCGTGCTCTCGGCGGCCGGTTCCGCCCGGGCCTCGCCTGCGGAGCAGCTCGGCTTCGGTCCGCGCAGCCAGGCCATGGCCGGCGTCGGCACCGCCGTCGGGCGCGGCGTGGACACGACCTACGCGAACCCGGCGCTGCTCTCCAAGGAGCAGCGCAACGAGTTCACCTTCGGCTGGCAGAGCACGCGCTTCGATCTGTACGCCGATGGGCCCAACGCGCCTGGCGATCTGAACGAGGAGAGCTTGCACGGCACCACCATCGGCGTCGTCCTGCCCGTCCCGTTCGGCGGCTTCCTGGAAGATCGGGTCACGCTCGGCCTCGGTGTGTTCACGCCCAGCACGCTGATCGCGCGGGCGCGCCTGCTCTACCCGGAGCGCGCGCAGTTCCCGGTGCTCACCGATCGGGCTCAGACCTTGAACTTCGCGGCGGGCGGCGGGGTGGACATCGGCTACGGCATCCGGGGCGGCGCCGGCGCGCTGGCGCTCGCGGAGCTCGTCGGCACGGTGGTGGTGCGCACCGACTCCACCGGACGTGTCGGCACTGCCGTGGACGATCAACTGGTGGCGACCTACGCGCCGGTCGCCGGAGTGACCTGGGACTTCCTTCCGGACTTCACCGCCGGGCTGGTCTACCGCGGCACGCTGCGCGGCGATTTCGACGTGCTGGTGCAGGTCAACGACCTCGGCAGCCTCACCGTGCCGGACCTGAACATCACCGGCGTGGCGCAGTACGATCCGGCACAGCTGCAGCTCGAGGTCGGTCACCGAACCGGCCCCTGGACCCTCGCCGTCGCCGCGACCTACAAGCGCTGGGGCGCCTTCGACGGCTGGCAGCGCCCGACGGTGAGGTGCCCCGCCAGCCAGCCGGACTGCGCGGCGCTCACCCCCGAGCCGGTGGAGTTCCACGACACGGTGGTTCCGCGCATCGCCGCCGCCTACGCCTTCGAGCTCTCGCCGGACGCCAAGGCGGAGCTCCGCGCCGGCTACTTTTGGGAGCCGACGCCGGTGGGCGAGCAGACCGGCGCCGCGAACTACTTCGACAACGATCGCCACGCGGTCGGCGTCGGCTACGGCATCGAGCTGGCGGAGCCGCTCCCGCCCATCCGCTTGGACTTGGTCTATCAGCACCAGTTCCTGGCGCCGCGCACCCACGAGAAGAGCGCGGGTGTCCCGAGCGACAACCCCGGCTACCCGAAGGTGAAGACCGGCGGGCACGTCATGAGCACCGGCGTCGCGCTGGGGGTGAAGTTCTGATGACTTTCACCGCTCCGCCCGCCCACCCCCGCCGTAGTCCTCCCCGGGGGCAAGCCCCCGGGCCCCCAACGCCGACTCGCTGCGCTCGTCGCGGGCTCGCTCCGCTCGCCGTGGCCGTTCTCCTTGCGAGCGCGCAGGTCGCGGCGAGCCCCGCGGACACGTTCGGCCTCGGCTCGCGCTCGACCGCCATGGGCAGCGCCGTGTCGGCGGACGTGCGGGACTTCTCCGCGAACTACTACAACCCCTCGGGCCTGGCCCTCGCTCGCGGGCTCGACATCAGCGCCGGCTACTACTACGCGGACCATGCGCTCGAGATGAACGGCAAGGACAGCCAGGTCGATCCGGTGCGCGGCATCGTCGGCGGGCTGGTCGCGCCGGGCAGCTTCGGCTTTCTGCCGTTCGCGTTCGGGATCGCCACTTTCCTGCCGGACGATCGCTTGAGCCGCGCGCGCGCCAGCCGCCAGGAAGATCCGCGCTGGGTGATGTACGACAACCGCACGCAGCTGATCTTCATCTCGGCGAACCTGGCGATTCGGCCCTTCGACTGGCTCGCCATCGGCGGCGGCATGACCTGGCTCGCGGCGACCCGCGGCGCTTTCGGCATCAGCGGCACGGCCGTGCTGCCCGCCGGCAACAAGACCGAATACGACTCTCAGCTGCGCCACGAGGTGGACGCGGATCTGACCACGGAGCGTTATCCCGAGTTTGGCATCACCGTGCGCCCGCACGAGCGCCTGGACCTCGCCCTGGTCTACCGCCACCAAGCCACCATCGAGCTCGACGTGGACGCAGAGCTGACCGGCACCGTGGACGCTACGCTGATCAAGGTGCCCGCGCGCTACACGCTGGATTCGTACACGGTCAACGCCTACATCCCGCGCCAGCTGGTGCTCGGCGAGAGCTTCCGCCCGATCGACGAGCTGTCCTTGAACCTGGATCTGAAATGGGTGCAGTGGTCCGCGTTCAAGAGCCCGGTCAGCCGCTCCAGCACAACACTGGACGTGAACGTCCCGCCCGGGATCATCGAGCTCCCGCCGAACCCCAAGCCGACCAAGATCGAGGATCCGGCCTTCACGGATCGCATCGTGCCGGAGCTCGGCGTCGAGTACCGGCTCGCGGTCACCCCGGATCTGACCGTGCCGATCCGCGCTGGCTACATCTACGAGCGCTCGCCGGTGCCGGACCAGAGCGGTATCACCAACTACGTGGACACCGACCGGCACGTGCTGTCGTTCGGCACCGGGGTCGTCTTGCGCGAGCCCGGCGCGCTTCTGCCCGGCAACGTCCGCTTCGACGCGCACGCGCAGTGGTCGATCCTGCCGACCCGGATCACGCTCAAGGACAACCCTGCCGACTACGTCGGGGACTACCGCGCCCGCGGCAGCATCCTCAACGTGGGCGCCACCGTCTCGCTGGGGTTCGAATGACGCTCGAAAAGCCCACCATCCTGCTGTCCGTCCTGGTCTTGGGCTGCGGCACGCTCGCCACCGAGGCCGGCGACTCCGACGCCGAGCGCCCGAACGCGCTCGCCGGCCCGTTCCGACTGCTCGCAGCCGACGAGATCGACGGGCTCGACGCCCCGTACGTGCTGAAGAAGAAGTTCTCGGACTTCCGTCAGCCGACGGTCCTCGCCGACGATCCGGCGGTGGTGCTCGGAGCGACCACGCTGTACGCGCTGGCCACCGAGACCGGGAGCTCCGCCATCTACCGCTTCCTCGCGCCGGACGGACGCAGCTTCTCGGAGACGCCGGTGCCCGCCGCGCCGGTGCTCGTGGCCGACGCCACCTGGGAGGGCGCGAGCCTCGACGCACCGGAGGCGGCGCGCATCGGTGACGAGATCTGGCTCTACTACTCCGCCGAGGGCGGCATCGGCGCGGCTCGCTCGAGCGACGGCGTGAGCTTCACCAAGTTGGGCGCGGTGCTCAGCGCGGGCGGCGCGGCGTGGGAAGGCGGCCTCGCACCCCGCGCCCCCGGTTTCGTCGAGGTCGCAACCGGGGACTACCGGCTGTTCTACGAGGTGAACGGCCGCATCGGCGAGGCCCGCTCGAGCGACGGCCTCGTCTGGGAGCGCCTCGGCGACGCGCCGGTGCTCGAGCCCGCCGCCGACACGGTGGCTGACCCGCCCTTCGACGGCCTCGGGGTGGGCGATCCCGACGCGCTCACCGCGACGAGCGCCGAGGGCCGGCGCGTGACCCGGATCTACTACACGGGCAAGGGCAGCGACGGCTCGAGCGGCATCGGGCTCGCGGCGCGGTTCGAGAGCGAGGGACCGCTCACCCGGGCCCCGGCCCCGGCCTTCGCCAGCACCCGCCTGCCGTACGCCCCGGCCGTGTTGCCCCAGGGCTCGGTCACGCTCCTGTTCGTGACCCAGGGCGCGAGCCTGAACGACGAGTGGCCGGCCGTCGCCGCCGGGATCGCCCCGGCCACCCGGCGGATCCCCTTGGACTGACACCCGGCCCCGAAGATGCTCTAAGCTCGCGCCGTGATCATCGCGCTCTTCGTCGCCATCTTCCTGGTCTCGGTGTGCGTGTTCTTCTACGGCCTCGCCATCAAGGGCGTGGACCGCTACGAGCCCGAGCCGGTGTGGCTGCTGATCATGTGCTTCTTCTGGGGAGCGCTCGGAGCCACCTTCGGCTCGCTGATCTTCAACACCATCGGCGGGTCGGTGGTCTATTCGGCCATGGGCTCGTCGCAGGCCGCCTCGGGCATCACCGCGTCGTTCATCGCGCCGCCGGTCGAGGAGTCCTTCAAGGGGATCTTCCTCTTGGTGGTGTGGGCCGCCTCGGCGCTGTGGCTCAAGGAGCTCGACGGCGCGCTCGACGGAGCCATCTACGGCGGCGTGATCGGCCTCGGCTTCACGCTCACCGAGGACGTGCTCTACATCATGCGCGGCACCTCGCAGGGCGGCATGGCGGCCTTCACCGTGATCTTCTTCCTGCGCACCATCCTGGGCGGCCTCGGCCACGCCACCTTCACGGCGATGACCGGCGTGGGGGTCGGCATCGCGGCCGAGTCTCGCAACATGCTGGTGAAGGTCGTCGCGCCCATCGGTGGCTGGACGGCGGCCGTGGGCCTGCACTTCCTGCACAACTTCCTGGTCAGCTTCTTCGGCGGCGCCGGCGTGCTGTTGAAGCTCGCCGTCTTCTTCACCTTCGACATCCTGTTCTTCGTCCTGCTCTACATCCTGGCGTTCCGCGACCGCGCCATCGTTATCCGCAACCTGGTGGACGAAGTGGGCGTGATGCTCCACCCCAAGGAGTTCAAGACCAGCACCAGCGCGGCCCAGCTGGTGCCGCTCTGGAACGTCCTGACCTTGAAGGACAGTCCGCAGGGCTACGGGGCAGCTCGCAAGAAGCAGCTCGCCCTGTCCGAGCTCGCGTTCCTCAAGCACCGCCGCCGCCGCGGCGAGTCCGGCCAGGGCCTCGACCGCCGCGAGCACGAGCTCCGCGCGGAGATCCAGGCCGCCAACAATCGAGGCGTGTTCATCGGGAAGCGGTGACGGCGGCGTGACCTGAATCAGCGCGTGATCTGCCGGGCGATCACCAGGCGCTGCACCTGGCTCGTGCCCTCGTAGATCTGCAAGAGCTTGGCGTCGCGCATCAGCTTCTCGACGGGGTAGTCGCGGACGTAGCCGTTGCCGCCGAAGACCTGCACCGCGTCGGTGGCGGTCTGCATGGCGCGGTCGGCGCCGAAGACCTTGGCGAAGCTGGACACGATCGGGTCGCGCACGCCGTTGTCGAGGTTCCAGGCGGCCTTCTGGTAGAGCAGGCGGGTGGCCTCGATGCTGACGGCCATGTCGGCCAACATGGCCTGCACCATCTGGTGCTCGGCGATGGGCACCCCGAAGGTCTTCCGATCCTTGGCGTAGGTCACGCACTCGTCGAGGCAGCGCTGCATCAGGCCGGTGGCCAGGGCGGCGATGTCGGGGCGGGTCTGGTTGAAGGTCTCCATCGCCAGCTTGAAGCCGTCGCCCTCGGGGGCGAGCAGGTTCTGCTTGGGGACCTTGACGTCCTCGAGGTGGACGACGCAGGTGTTGCTGGCGCGCTGGCCGAGCTTGTCCTCGTGCTTGTCCACCTTCAGGCCGGGTGTGTCGCGATCGACGATGAAGGCGGCGATGCCCTTGTGGCGCTTCTCGGGGGAGCTGGTGGCGAAGATCACGAAGAAGCTGGCGAAGCCGGCGTTGGTGATCCATGCCTTCTGGCCGTTCAGCACGTAGTCGTCACCGTGCTGGGTGAACTTGGTGCGGATACCCGCGACGTCGCTGCCGGCCCCCGGCTCCGTGGTCGCGTAGGCGGCGAACACCGGCGCGTCCGTGAGCATGCCCAAGTACTTCTTCTTCTGGTCCTCGTTGCCGCCGAGCTTGATGGGCGTGAGCGCCAGGGAGTTCGCCAGCATGCTCGTGGTGATGCCGGTGCAGCCCCAGGCGAGCTGCTCGGTGACCAGCGTGTTCTCGAGCTCACCCATGCCGGCGCCGCCGTATTCGGTCGGCACGATCATGTTCACGAGCCCGAGCTCGTGGGCGGCCTCCATCACGTCGGTGGGGAAGCGGCTCTGGTGATCGCACTCGGCGGCGACGGGCGCGATGCGCTCGCGGGCGAAGCGCTTGGCGGTTTCGATCAGCGCCTTGTGCTCGTCGGATAGGCTGAAGTCGACCATGGCTGTCTCCTGCTCGCGCCTGCTCGGGGCTGCCGTCGGGCGGAGCGCCCGCGTCACTCCTTGGCGCGCTTCTTCATCTTCTCGTACTCCGCGCGCACCGCGCGGGCGCCGAGAACGTAGCCCAGGACGACGCCGAGGAGTATCACCCCGGGAATGTAGATCAGGTGGAAGACCGTCATCGGACTCGGAGGCTCAAGAGCCCTTGGCGGCGTCGTGGCGGTCGAGGGCCTTTTCCACGCTCTCGAGCCGGGCGGCCAGCTGCTGGCCACGGCGCCAGCCGATGAACAGGAAGCCCAGGAGCAGCGCCCACATCACCAAGTAGGCGGCGACCAGGAGCGTGCCGGCGCTGGCGGACTCCTTGGCGCCGCCCTCGACGGCCACGAACTCCGTCGAGCGGTCCTCCGGTCGCTGGGAGGTGGAAGGCTGTTGGTCTTTCGCTTGGTTCATTCAGGATCCTTCCGTGAGCCCGGCGGCGACGGCGCGCTCCTCGGCTCGGCCGACGCGTGCGCTCAGCACCAGCTGCCGCGCGCGCAGAATCAACAGCGCCGCGGCGAGCAGCGTCATCGCCAGAAAGCCCACACCCAGCGCCAGCTGCATGTCCGGGTGCTTGAGCCCGCCGCCACCCTGCGTGATCACCGTGGGGTGGTTGCCGCCCCATTTGCGCACCGAGTAGTGGATGATGGGCAGGTTCACGGTGCCGAGCACGCCGAGCGCGGCGGCGAACTTGCGCTCCGCCTCGCCGTCGCCGGCGAACGCGCGCAGCACCACCACCGCCACGTAGATCAGCACGGACAAGAGCGAGGTGGTGAGGCGAGGGTCCCAGACCCAGTACACGCCCCAGGCCTTCTTGGCCCAGAGCGGTCCGCTGGTCAGCACCATGAAGCCGAACACCACCGCGCACTCCGCGCCGGCCTGGGCCCAGGCGTTCCACTTGTCGCTGAGCGAGAGCAAGTAGGCGGCGCTCCCGACCAGGCAGACCACGCCGGACAGGTACATGGCGTAGGCGCTGGGCACGTGGAAGTAGAAGATCTTCTGCGCCAGGCCGCCGGCCTCGGGCTGCGCCAGCGGGGCCTTGAAGAACACGAAGCCGATCAGCCAGAAGAACACCGCCGCGGTGGCCGCCAGGAAGAACGGGAACAGGCCCAACGCGGGCTTCTTGGCGGGATCGGGCATCGGGCGGAATCTATACTGCCGAGGGGCGAAAAGGCGAGGGGTGAGGAGCGACTTCTGCGGATTTTTCCCGGGCAGTTCGCAGCTGGGGGTGTCCCTAGTTCGGTGTGCGACCGAGCGGCTCGATTCGCGCCGCTCGGCGGTCAGCCGAGCCCCGGAATCACTTGAACAGTCTGGTCATGATCAGATCTCGATCCGCCAATGAGGCGTGAGTGCGAAAACCGGCCGGGGCCGGCGCCGGCCGGTTCGACCGAACGGAAGCGTCGCGTGGCGTTTGCTGCCGCCAGCGGAGCGCGAATTGGGGACACCCGCTAGACGTCGCAGGTGGAGAGCGCGAGCAGCGCGGCGATCTGCGCTCGGATCAGCTCGAACTCCTTGACCGCCAGGTCCAGCTCCGCGCTGCGCAGGCGCCGGTCGGCGTCGATCAAGTCGAAGCTGTTGCCGTGTCCCGAGACGAAGGCGATCCGTGCCAGCCGCGCGCTCTCGGTGGCGAGCTGCCGGCTCTTGCCGGCCACGGCCAGGTTCTGCTTGGCCACCTCGACGGCGCGCTGGGCCTGCTGGCCCTCGACCCGCGCCAGGCGCTTGGACTGGGTGACCTGCTCCTCGGCGATCCGGCGCTGGGCCTGGTTCGCGGTGCGAGTGCCGTACCGCAGGCCGCCGTCGTAGAGCTGCCAGGTCAGAAGGCCCCCGATGGTCCAGGTGACGTGCTCCTGGTTCGCCGTCGCGCGATCGTTCGAGGTCCAGCCCAGGTTCGACACGAAGTCCACCGTGGGCACGAAGGAGTAGTCGGTGCTCTTGACGTTGCGCTCCGCCACTTCGAGGCGAGCGCGTGCCGCGCGCACGTCTGCGCGAGTGTCCGGATCGGAGACCGGCCGGCACACCGAGCGAGCGTCGCTGGCCAGGGCGTCCACGCGGATCGCGGGGACCACGCCGTAGGGGTCGCTCGAGCCGAGGGCGATGCCGAGGGCCTCCCGGGCTCGGAGCACGCCCTCGTCGGCTTGCACCACTTGCGAGCGGGTCAGCGTGACCTCCTGCTCCGCGCGCAGCACGTCCACGGCGCTGGCCGCGCCGAGCTTGGCGCGGCGCTGGTTCAGATCCAGGGTCGAGAGCGAGCCCTTGAGCGAGACGCGGCTGATCTCCGCGACGCGCTCCGCCGTGACCACGCTGACGATGGCGCTCGCGGTCTGCGCCAGCACCAGGCGCTGCCGGTCGCTGTGGCTCAGGCGGGCGGCGCCCTTGTTACGCTTGGCCGTACCGTGGTCGTACCAGGCTTGGGGCGCGAAGACCGGCACGCGCAAGGCCAGGCCCGCGTTCCAGGTCGTGTTCGGGTCGGGGATCGTGCCTCGGGTCAGCCCCGCGGAGCCGAAGCTGAACCCGTCGCCCATCAGCAGGTGCCGCGTCACGCTGCCGGTGCCGGTCAGCGTGGGCAGCGCGCGGGACAAGGCCTGGCGCTCCTGGCCGTCCGCCAGGTCCATCTGCGCGGCGGAGAGCGCGAGCTCCGAGCTCTGGGAGCGCGCGAGCCGCAGCGCTTCCTGCCAGGAACGCAGCACGTTCTTGGCAGACGGGACCGGCTTCAGCATCGGGTCGTCGATCTCCGGCAGCTTGGGCTCGAGCGGCGCCTCGGGCGCGGGCTCGGCCGGCTTGGGCTCGGCAGCCGGCTGGGCTTGGGCGGTGGCAGCAGCGAGGGTCAGGAGCAGGCAGGAGCGGCGGAGGGCGCGGGAGAGCATGGCCCACCGGATAGTGAGCATTTGGCCTGGCGCAAAGGGCCCGGGCGTCGTTTGCGCTGGTCCGGCCGTCCGGCGCTCAGTCGGCTGCGCTCATCCAGCGTTCGACCAGGGCGAGCGCCTCGGATCGGCCGCCGGGGAGGTGCTCCGCGAGGGAGGCCAGGGCTTCGGCTCGCCGGCCCAGCCGGCACAGGGCGTGGGCATGCGAGGCCCGGATTTCGACGTCGTCGGGCGCCGCGCGGAGGGCGATGGAAAGGTAGTGCAGACCCCGCTCGGGCCGGCCGAGGCCCACGTCGAGGAGGTGCCCCAAGTTGTGGGTCGCGATCGGACAGCGCGGGTCGTGCGCGAGGGCGCTCCGGTAGGCGCGGGCGGCGGCGCGGTAGTGTCCGAGCATGCTGAGCGCCACGCCCAGCGTGCGCCAGAGCTCCGCGTCGTCCACGTGAGCGAGCACCTCCCGGGCGAGGCGGGCCGCGCGCCACGGCTTCTTCTCGACCAGGAGCTTGCTGAGCTCGCGCATTCCGAACAGCGCTGCGTCGGAGCCGGTTGGCGCGTGGCCGACGAGCTTCTCCAGCATCGGAATCAGCTCTCGCGGGGGGTAGCCGTGCTCGAGCGCCCACCCGACGTCGTGCAGGAGACTCTCGGCGTTGGCTCGACGATCACGCTGCATGCGAGGGCTGCTTCAACGCCCGAGGCTAGCACAAGCGCTCGCGGCTTCACGTGCGCGGGCGTGCGATTTCGGCAGCCGCGGTGCGCCCTGCAATGCTCGCGCCATTGAGCACTTGCAGGACTCGTTCCAACAGCTCCTTGCGCGTGCCGACGAACGCATGCCGGTGGCGCACGCGCACGTAGTCGGTGGCGTCGGCCGGGAGCCCGCCGCCTTCGAGCACGGCGTGAAAATCTGCTGGCGTCGCGCCGTCGCGCCGGCCAACATTGACGAAAATCTCGGACAGCGCCTCGTCGCGGCGGAGCTCCTCCGTCTCCGCGCTGCCGCCGGTGTCGGCTGCTCTTCCCGGATCCGTGTCGGGCTGTTTGTCCGCGGCTGCGGGGGTCGGCTCGGCGGACTCCACGGAGTAGCGGAACGGCTCGTGATCCTGATCGCGGTCGCGATCGCGGCTTCGGACGCGCCGGCCGCCGCGCTCGTCGAAGCGCGGGCGTTCGGGTCGGTCGGGGCGCTCCGATCGCTCCGCGCGTTCGGCTGGCGGGCGCGCCGGCGCTGGCGGTACCGGCGGTCGGGCCAGCGGTGCGGGCGCGGCCTCGCGCGGCGGGGGCTCCGGGCTCGGGCGTTTGGGAGCGCGGGCGCGTCGCGCCGCGGTGGCTTCGTCCTCGGCATCCGGTCGTGCACCGAGGTGGTCGCGCAAGAGCCCGGCGACGATGCGCTCGGCGTTCTCGTGCGACAGCAGCCGACGCGCCAGCGCCAGATCCTCCGGGTGCGGTGACTTGTCGCCGAAAGCCGCCACGAACAGGTTGACGAGGTCCGCCTCGGCGCGCGTCTTGAGCTCGCGGGCGCTCGGCAGCATCTTCTCGATGGGCCGGAGCTTGTAGGTCAGTCGCAGCAGATAGAGGTGACCCACGTCGCTCGGCGTCACCAGCGAGACCGCGGTGCCCATCTTGCCGGCGCGGCCGGTGCGGCCGGTGCGGTGCACGTATTGCTCCGCCGACTCCGGGAAGTCGAAGTTGATGACGTGAGTCAGGTGCGAGATGTCGATGCCGCGTGCCGCTACGTCCGTGGCCACCAAGAAGCGCAGGTTGCCGCTGCGGGTGGCCGCCATGACCTTCTCGCGGTCGGACTGGCCGAGATCGGCGTTGAGCCAATCCGCGGCAAAACCTTGCTGTTCCAGCGCGCCCGCGACGCGCTTGGTCTCGTCCTTCGTGTTGCAGAACACGATGGCGCTCTCCGGATCGTCGATCTCGATGATCTGCAAGAGCTCGGCGATCTTGTCGCCGAAGCTCAGGTAGACGAAGTGCTGGATCTCCAGCGCCCCGATGTGATCGCCGCTCAGCGTCAGGAACTCGGGGCTCTTGAGCCGCTCCTTCGCCATGCGCGTGATGTCTGGCGGCAACGTGGCGCTGAAGAGCAGCGTCTGACGCGTGTCCGGCAGGTACGAGAGGATCTCGTTGATCTGTGGCAAGAAGCCCATGCTCAGCATCTCGTCGGACTCGTCGAGCACCAGGGCGCGGACCGAGGCAGCAGAGAAGGTGCCGCGGCGCAGATGATCCAGCACCCGCCCGGGCGTGCCGATCACGACCTGCGCGCCCGCGCGGATCTGTTCGACCTGCCGGGGCATGGGCGCTCCGCCGTAGATGGCGGCGGTGGCGACTCCACGGTATTTCGCCAGCGCTTCCACCTCGCGGGTCACCTGCAGGGCCAGCTCGCGGGTTGGGCACAGCACCAGGACCTGCACCGCCGGCGTCTGACGGCGTACCAGCGCGTCCACGATGGGCATGCCGAACGCGGCGGTCTTGCCGGTGCCGGTGCGGGCCTGGACGACCAGGTCCTTGCCCCGCGAGGCCAGCTCGAAGACGGCGCGCTGGACAGGAGTCGGGTGGGTGTAGCCGAGGTCGTCCACGGCACGCCGGAGCTCGCTCGAGAGCGGCAGGATGTCGAACGTGGGCGGTGGCTCGGAGGGCTCGGGGGTTTCGCTGGACATTGTGCGGGAGGAGAGGGGGCCGGTCGGGCGGGAGCTTACTCCGGGGGCCGGCCTCGATGGGGACAATTCCGGCGCGGATTTCCCCGTTGTTTTCAGCGCGTGCCGAGCTGTCGCTCCAGCGACGCGACCTCTCGGCGGCGGCGTGCCAGGTCCACGGCTTCGTAGCGCGTGGCGTGCTCCTCGGCGAAGCGCAGCCGGTCGACCTCACGCAGGGCCCTCTCGCCCACCGCGTCGCCCCGACAGGTCACTCCGAGCGCGTCCCGTCCGTCCCACTCCGGACCGAGCGCCGCGCGAAAGCGCGTCACCGCCGCGCGCTCGCCGCCGGTCTCGGCGTCCGCGGACTGCCGCGCGCGTCGCACCGCGCCGATGAGCGCGAGCACCCCGGGCCGACAGCTCGCGGTCGCGGCCGTCCCGGCCGGGAAGAACGTCTGGCGGATGATCTGAGAGGTCCAGGTCAGAGTGATGCCGGAGACCAGGAGCGCGAACACGACCAGGGCGGAGCGCCGTCCGATGCGCTCGGCGCGCGACTCGCGCTTCACCGGGTCGCTCAATTCAACCCTCGATCCTCATCGGGCGCCGGCCCGGCTTCCAGGAACGACAGGGTGATCTCCCGCTCCAGCGCCGCGGCGATCTCTTCTTCGACCAGCTCGATGGTTCCCGCCAGGCGTTCGACGTTGCGCTGGTAGACGAAGACCCGCGCTCGGGGCGCCTCGGCCGGGCTCTCGCCGGCGACACCATCGAGCAGGAGCAGCGCCCGGGGGTCCACGCCGTCCACGACGACCTCGACCCCGGGCACGTCGGACACGAACACCTCGCCCTCGACCAGAAACGCCTGAAGCTCCGGACGCAGGCTCGCCACTGCCGCCTTGGCGGCGGCCTCGAAGGTCTCGCGGCTCACGCTCCAGGGCGGCGGAGGCACCTCCAGGTCGAGCTCCCGCGAGCGCAAGAACGCCGCGGTCGCTCCCATGGCGTCCCCGTGCTCGTCCCGGATCAGACCCAGGTAGTACCAGGCCTCCGCGTGCTTCGGCTGGTCCTTCAAGACGGAGTCGATGAGCGGCGAAGCGCGGTCCACTTCGCCGACCTCGTAGAGGGCGCGCGCCACCAGGAAGGTGTGGTTGGGGTTCTCGAAGGGCCCGTCCGGGAAGCGCCGGGAGACCGCCTTGGCCGAGTCGAAATCGCCCTTGGCGAGCAGGGCGTCGAACCAGAGCAGCAAGGCGTCGACGACTTCGTCGTCGTTCTCGGCCAGCTCCAGCGCCTGCTCGCACATGTCGATGGCGCCGTCGAAATCACCGAGCGGGTGGATGTAGACCTCCGCGGCGTTCAGCATCGCCTCGAGGTAGGTGTCGTCCAGCGAGATCGCGGTGCGATAGTGCTCGATCGCGTCGTCGAACTCGCCCTGCAGCGCCGCGACGTAGCCGAGCAGGTTGTGGGCCTCGGGTGACTGGCCGTCGATCTCCAGGGCGCGGCGCGCGCTCTGCTCCGCCCCGTGCGCGTCACCGCGCTGCACGAGATCCCAGCCGCGATCGAGGTGTGCCGAGAACTGGTCCATGGCCCGCTCGCTTGATGGCCTCGCGGGTGCGGCAAGTCAAGTCGGAGCCCCTACTCGTGCACGACTATCAGGCTGCCGGGGCGGTCGGCGGAGGACCAGGCCCCGTGCCAGCCGGGCGGCAGCGGCGGGTCGGTGTTCATGAACACCCACTTCGCGTCGAGGGGAGCGAGGTTCACGCACCCGTGGCTCATCTGGATGCCGAAGTTCTTGTGCCAGAACGCGCCATGCAGCGCGTAAGAGGCGTGGAAGTAGAGCACGTACGGCACGTCCTCGATGCTGTAGGGCAGGTCGCCGGCGGCCGAACCGTCGCCGTCCATGGTCGTGGTGACGTGCTTCTCGCGGACGCGCCACTGGCCCGTGGGAGTGGAGTGGTCCTTCTCCTTGATGGTGCTCTTCTTGCCGCTCGAGATCAGCGTCGCGTAGACAGGTCGCTCGCCCTGGTAGACGACCAGCGTCTGCTCGCTCAGGTTGACGTCCACCCAGCGCTCGTTGGGCCCGAGGTCCTTGGGCGGCGGGCCCGGACGCGTGACGCGGATGTGGATGTTCTTCAGCCAGGTGCCCTCGCGGGTCTCGCTGTAGCGGAACCCGCCGACCTCCTCTTCGCGACCGGTGAGCTGGACGGCCGTGAAGACCTCGACCGCCTTCGCGGGCTTCACCTTCTTGGTGTCCAGATCGATCTCGAAGCTGGGCGCGGTCTTGCGCCCGCCGTAGACCCAACCCACGGGCAGCTTGCTGCTCTGGCCGTCGAGCTCGAGTCCCTTGAACTTGGCGCCGGCCGTCTGCCAGAAGCGATCCGCGGGGGCGATCAGACCTTTGGTCGACTTGTACCAGGTGCGGCCGTTCCAGCTGAAGGTCTTGTCCACGGCGATGTAGAAGCCGGTGACCATGCGCTGGGCCAGGATGTCGTCGGAGTCTTCCTTCAGCTTGTCGAGCGTCAGCTCGTGCAGCTTGTCCTTCGCGTCGTCGCGCTGCCACCACGGCGAAGTGTCCACCCCGGCATCGGCTGCCGGTGCTGCGCCGCCGTCCTGATCGGAGAGCGCGGGATCCGGTGCCAGCGACGCGGCCCGGGTCTCGGTGTCGTCGTCCTTCTTCTCTTCGGCCTCGGCCTCACGGGCCTTCTCCTCGCGCTCCTTGGCTTCCTTCGCGCGCTTGGCCTTCGCCTCCGCCAGGTAGGGCTCGTACTTGTGCATCTGCTCGCGCGAGGGCACGGAGCGGTAGAGCGGCGTGCCGTTCTTGGCGTTGCGCGCATACGGGTAAGGCAGGACCTCGCTCAGATCCGGCTGCTTCACTGCGAACTTCACCTGCGGGTGACTGAGCTCGGTGGTGCCCAGGTTGGCGCACATCCAGCCGCCGCTCACCACCTCGTACCAGCCGGAGCTGCAGCTCTTGCCGGGGACGGGCTTGTCCTTCACGGCGACCTTGCCGCCGTTGCGCACGTAACCGAGCTTGGCCTTCTGATCGAAGTCGCGAGTCGGGTACACCGCAGCCGCCGGCGCGGTGACCACCAGCCAGGGGCCGGGGTGCTCCGCCGGTGGGCTCGCACCCGCGTCGGGTACGGCCGCCTGGGCGCCGCTCGTCGCCGGGGCAGGTCCTGGCTTCGGGGTCAGCTCGTCGGGGAGGGTCGGCGTGCCGATTACGCCCGGCGAGCCGGTCGCCCCGGGAGCGGCGCCGGACGAGTCACCGGGCGGCGCTTCGCGCTGACAGCCCAGGAGGGCCACCCAGGAGAGGGCGATGAGGGTGGAGAGTCGGCGCATGGGTCGCTCGGGCCCGTGGGGGCTTAGTATCCTTTCGAGGCCTGTCCAGCCACTTTCTGGGCGGCTTCCTCCAGGCTGGAATGCGAGGGGCGTGCCAGGCGTGATCCGCGGGGTTCGCCCGTCGAACCCGTGAAGGCTATCTTGCAGCACGTGGCGAGCCGGACCGAGTGGCGTGGGCAGCGGGACACGACTCGTGGCCGCCTGTACCGGCTGCTCGCCCTCTCCGCGCTGTTGCACGCGCCGTTCACGCCCATCATGGCGCTCCTCGGTCTGGTGGGGCTGCTCCTGAACAAGCCCGGGGAGGAGCCGCCCCCGGCGGACCCCGTCAACGCCATCCCGGTCGATCTGGTCGCGGACGACCGGCCGAAGGAGCCCGCGCCGGCGCCCACCGAGGAGCCGGCGGAGCCCGCCGGGGAGAAGCCCGAGCGCGACCCCTTCGACGACCTCGAGAAAGACGACGGCGAGCCCCGCGAGCCGGTGGCGCGGGACGCCGGGGCGCCGCGTCCCGACGCGGGCCCCGCCGACGCCGGGCCGAGCATCGGCGATCCGGTGGCGATGGCGGGCGTGGCCGGCAAGGTGGTCGACTCGAACGCCAACGTACGCGTGCTGATCTTCGCCGACCGGATGCGAAACCACCCGCTCGGCGTGCGCGTCGGCACGCTGCTCGGGGCCGCGGCGCAGTGGCAGGACTTCTTCGGGCCGACCGGGCTCGACCCGATCAAGGACGTCGATCGCATCCTGATCGCGGGGCCGCAGCTCCGGAACTCGTCCGAGGTGGTGGCGGTGGTGCGCGTGAACGTGCCCCACGATCGGCTGCACAAGGCGGTCGACGCGTTGGTGCAGCGCGACGGACAGGGCAGCTGGCTCGACGCCGGCGTGCCGGCGGCGCGCACCCAAGCCGATCGCGCGGAGCGCCTGCTGGTACTGCCGGCGCCGCAGATCCTCGTGGTGGCGCCGCCCAGCGCCGAGAAGCACGCGCTCTCACTGGGCGCGAACCTGAAGTTTCCGAACCCCAAGGGCAACGAGGCGCTCACGACCTACGTGGTGACGCCGTGGCGGGCGTTCGTCGGCATTCCCTTCGAGATCCCCAAGAGCCTCAAGTGGGTGCGCATGAAGATCGTGGCCACTGCCGACGGCGGGGCGACGGCGGAGCTGGTCGCGGAGGACGAGTCGGCGGAGAGCGCGGCGAAACACGCCGAGGAGCTGACTGCTTCGATCAACAAGGTGACCCAGCTCAAGCTGCCGAGCGTGAGCATCGGAGGGCTCTCCCTCGGAGGCTCGGTGAGCTTGCTCGAGCCGGTCACGTTCAAGGCGGTCGGCAAGGAGATCCACGGCACCGTGGTGGCGACGCCCAAGCAGCTCGGGCGCCTGCTCGAAGCGGTCGCCGGCTACGCCAAGCAGCTCCAGGAGGAAGCGGAGAAGAAGCGCGCGGCGAAGGCGGCCGCCGCCGACGCCGGAACGGGCGACGCCGAAGCCGGCGCGGCGGCGAGCGACGCGGGCCCGGCGAAGCAGCCCGATGCCGCGGCGAAGCCAGAGGAGCCCTTGGGCGCAGCGGACGCAGGCCCGGGTTGAGGCGGCGCGCTCAGCCCTTCGAGCGCTCGGCGAGCGCCGCGAGCATCGCGTCGGCCCGCGCGGGATCCAGCGCGCCCACGCAGACGCGGCGACCCTTCTTGGGCTCGACGACCAGACGGCAGCGACCGCGCGCGTTGTCCGAGAGCACCGTGAGCCCGTAGTCGATGGCGAGGCCGAGGGCGACGATCAAGACACCCATGCTCAGGAGCTGCAGCGAGCCGCCCGGCACCCGCGCGCCGTCCACGAGCAGGCCCATGCCGACGTAGCTGCCCAGGGTCAGCGCGATGAGGCCCAGGTACAGGCCCAGGCGCGGATAGCGCACCTCGCGGGTGACGCGGGCCAGGTTCGCCAGCGGGATCAGCGTCTCGCGCTTCCTGAGCACGCGGCCGAGCAACTCCGTCCGATGGCTGAGCTCGAGCCCGCGATCGCTCAGCCGGACCTCGGCGGGCTGCTTGAAGGCGAGCCCGAGCTTGCCGAGCACGCGCGCGCCTCGCGAGACGAGCAAGAGTCCGGTCAGCGCCAAGAGCGTGGTCGCGACGGGACCGCGGGGCGCCGGCGAGAGCTCGCCCTCCAGGCGCGGCGCTCCAGCGCTCGTGCCGCCGCCGGTCAGGGCGCGCACCAGCGGGTCCCGGCTGGTCGCTGCCAGCTCGGAGACCAGGGCGCGGGCGCGCTCGCTGCTCGACGCGCACAGCGCTGCGAGGGCGGCGGTCGCGGTGGCGGGGTCGTCGGCGCGCGAGGGCTCGGCGAGCGAGGCGACGGCACGCCAGAAGGCGCCGAGCCGCTCCGGCTCGAGCACGGCGTCCACGCAGACCAGCGGGTTCACCCGCGTGTGGGCGGCGAGCCAAGCGAGCTCGCGGGCGCGGGCGAGCTCCGTCTCCGGCGCGCTCGGGAAGTCACCCGCTGCCGAGAGCCCGAGCAGCACCGCGATCAGCACCGCTTCGGTCTCCGAATCCACGCCGCGCTCGAAGATCGCCCCGAGGTTGCCGAAGGGCGTCTCCGCCTTCTCGCGATCGACGACCACCTCCGACTTGGGGAAGCTCGCGTCGGCCCGCCCGACGGCGGCGTCGCGCGCGGAGCGCATCGCGGCTTCGAGCTCCGGCAGCGTCGCGAGGCCGCGGAGCTCCGTCGCGAGGGAGCGGGGGTCGGGCGGGGCCGCGGGCATGCCGGTGCTTCCGATATCCGAACGCCCGGAAAACCGCCAGCCATTCGGTTCGGTCAGGCCAGCGCGCGGGGAGGCAGGGGGCCGGGTCGCTCCGGCGACCCGTCCGCCAAGCGGCGATTCTGCGCGTCCACGCGGATCACCTGGGGTACGTGGGCCCGGGCCTCTTCCCGGGTCATGTCGGCGAAGGTGGCCAGGATCACCAGGTCCCCGGGGCGGCACAGGTGGGCGGCGGCGCCGTTGATGCAGACCACCCCCGAGTCTCGGGCGCCCTCGATGGCGTAGGTGGTCAGGCGGGTGCCCCGGGTCACGTTCCAGACGTGGATGGCCTCGTGCGGCAGGATGTCCGCCGCCTCCATCAGCCCGACGTCGATGGTCACGCTGCCCTCGTAGTCCAGATCCGCGTGGGTGACCGTGGCGCGGTGGATCTTCGACTTGAACACGCTGAGCTTCATGGCTGGCCTTTGGGCCGCGGCATGGAGGCCCGCGAGCGCGTGGGTCCACCTGCCTGGCTCGCCGAATCTACGGGGGCCTGCGCGGCCGCGCAAGCCGAGGCCGCGCGGGAACTTGGCCCTCCCGCGTCGACCCCGTTACGGGTCTGGTGCGCGCCAGAAATGCCCGAGGCAGGGCAGGGCGCAGAGCCTTTCCGGGAGACCACGATGAGTGCCAAAGCCGAGATGCTCGAGACGTTGAGGACGATGCTTCGGGACGTGTTCCGCCTGCGCAACGACGGGGTCACCTACGCCCGGCTCGCGCGCGCCCACGGCTACGTGGACGGCTACATGCGCGCGCTGCTCGAGTCGAATGTTTGCGAGAAGGGTGAGCTCTTGGCGCTGGTCGCCGAGGAGCGCGCCCGCGTGGACGGACCGGCGACGGCCGAGGTGTCGAGCGCCGCGATCGCCGCCGCCTGAGCAGGCTTCAGGCTCGAGGCCAGGCTTCAGCCTTCAGAGCCAGGAGCACAGGGGGTGAGGCCAGAGGCCCCCAGGCACGAGGGGTCAGGCGCCATGGAGCCCCTGCGCGTTGGTCGCGCGGCCTAGTCGGGCCCTCTTCAGGGACTTCCAAGGGTCGTCATTGCACAAAAATCTCCGGGACGACTGCCTACGGCTTCACGATGGCGATGTCGCCTTCGGTCCGCGGCTTCGCGCGCCGCCACCAGGTCATGACCTCGCCGGTGGGCAGCACCTTGTTGAAGCCGCCGGCGAAGTCGCTGACGTTCAGATCCTTCTTGGTCCAGGTGTGCGTTCCGCCGGACGCAGTGCCGGTGGCCCAGCGGGCCTTGCCGCGGGTGGCGTCCTGGTAGGCGATGACCACGTCGCCGTTGGCCGCGACGGCGATGGACGAGTCCGCGCCGACCACGGCTTGCCCGCCCGGGACCACGCCGTCGTCCACCACTTCCGGCGTTCCCACGGTCGTGCCGCCGGTGATCTTCGTGTAGATGACCGTCTCGTCGAAGCCGTTCACGTAGGACACGTGCCAGTCGCCGGCCGCGTCCACGAACAAGCTGGCGCCGATGCCCACGTCACCGGTGTCGATGGGCCCATTGGCGTCCGTGCCTTGGCCGGCCACCAGCGTCGCCGGTTGCCAGGAGCCGCCCTCCTGGCGCGCGGCCATCAGGTTGCCGTGGATGCGATCGTAGAACACCAGGCCGAGCCCGCTCTTGGTCTCCGCGAGGGAGACGTAGAGCCCGGCGGCCTCCGGGAACGCGTCCGGGTAGGTCTTCGCGAAGATCTTCTGGCAGCTCTTGGTGCCCGCGGTGTCGAAGCACTTCTCGTCGGTGCCGCACTTCGCCGTGCAGCCCGTGGTGGTGGGCTCGCACTTGAGCGTGTCGGCGCGGCACTCGCCGCTGGCGCACAGGAAGGCCCGGCAGGGTGTGCTCTCGTCGGTGTAGACGTCGGTGAAGGTCCAGTCCGAAGCCGCCGCGGGCGACGCGCTCGAGGCCGTGGCGACGCGCACGCCGCTCTTCGCCGCGCCGTTCGCTCCGGGCTCCATGAATAGGTACGCGACGACCGCCTTGCCGCCGACCAGGAGCAGCTTGGCGTAGCGCCCGATGTCGCTGCTCGCCTTCTGCTGCACCTGGTGCATCGCCCACTTCTTGCCGTCGTAGCTCGCGAACTTCAGCGCGCGGTTCTTGGCGTCGAAGTACGCGACGCGTGGCTGGCCGTCCGAGAGCGCGATGCTGGTCCAGAGGCCCACGTCGTCCCCGGGTTCGGTCAGACCGGCGCGGAAGCCCTCCTGGTCGTTGTAGTAGGGATCGGGCGGACCGCCGGGGTCGCCGGGCTCGAGGTCGGGATCGACGCTGGGCAAGCCGTCCACGCTCTGCCAGTCGACCTTCGTACCGTCCCACTTGCCGACCACCAGATCGCCCCAGACGTACTGCGCGCTGCCGTTCTCGACGGAGGTGCCGTAGCCGAGGTCGTTGTAGCCGGCGACCCAGACGCTGCCGTCGCTGCCGACGGCGGCGGACGCGTAAGCGCCGACCAGCCCGGGTTCCAGCAGCTCGCAGCTGTCGAGACCCGGGCAATTGTCCTTGGGCTGCGGCTTGGTCTTGGCGGTCTCGCTGTCGTCGCTGCACGAGCAGCCCGACCAAGACGACGCCAGGGCCATCAGCGCGAAGCTGCCGAGCACCCGCCCGCGGCGCGCGGGGCGACGGGCGGGGGCGGGCCGGCGCGAGCGGCGCAGGAACATGCCGAGGCCCAGCCCGAACGCGCCGAGCAGAGCGTGCCAGCCGGCGAGGCCGCCGCTCGACGCGCCGGTCACCGTGCAGTTGCAGCCGCTGCCGGCTCCGCCGAGCGAGGCGTCTTCTTTGCCGTTGATCAGGTTGTGCTGCTTCTGGGCGACGTTGCCTTCCTCGTCCACCGCCTCGACGCGCAGCTTCGCCGCGCCGTCGACCGGCAGCGACGCGAGCGCGTCGGCGGTCGTCCACTCGCCGAAGGCGTCGTCGTCGAGCGCCCAGCGCACCTTCACGTTCGGCCGCTCCGAGACGACGTCCTTGATCTCGAGCCCGAGCGCGCCGTTCTTGACGCGCTTGGCGAAGCTCACCTCCGGCGGGGTCTTGTCGATGCGCACCTCGACCACCGCCGGCGTCCGGTCCATGGACGCCGGCTGGCCCACGATGCGGGAGCGCACCTCGACCTTGTGCTTCATCTGGATCGAGAGCTCCGGCGCCCGGATCTTCACCGCGCGGTCGTAGGTCCACGGGTGCCAGAGCCCGCCGTTCAGGCGGTACTGCCACTCGATCAAACGCGTGCCGTCGTCCCGGTTCGAGCCGAGCCGGAGCTCGATCTCGGGCACGTTGTCCGCGCGGAGGGTCGGCAGTGACAGGCCCTCGGCGAGCACGCGCTTGTCGGCGACCTCGGCGCTGGTGTCCGCATCGAGGTCGGGCAGCAGGTTGCCGGGCGTCGCTGGCGCCACCGAGAAGCCCGCGAACAGCGCCAGGTAGCGGTCGGTGCCCTTCTCGAGCTTGGTCAGGCCGGGGCTGCCCTGGCCCTGCACGCTGGGCGGGATGTTCAGGGCCAGTCCGAACTGCGACAGCTGGCTCGAGACGTCGATGGGGTTGATGGCGCCGCCGAGCGCCGTGCCGATCTGGCTCGCCACGATGTCCGCGAGGCTCTTGGCCGCCTGCTTCTCGTCCTCGCGCAAGAGCGAGTTCTTGAGGATCGGATTGGTCACGGAGACCTTGTCCAGCACCGGGGCCAGGCCCTCGGCGGTCACGTCCAGGTTCACCGGGGCGGTGATGTCGAAGCCGGCGGTGAAGGCGCGGATGAAGCGGTCGCTCGACCAGACGTAGAAGTCGATCTCGAGCTTGTTCATCGTGACCTTGAGCAGCGGGTCCGCCGCCAGATCGGTGCCCTTGCCGACCACCACCGAGGGCGGCTCCTGCGGGCGCAGCACCAGGGCGAGCGGGGCCGGGGCCTTCTGGCGCGCCAGATCCTTGAAGCTCGGGATGAGCAGGCCGATGGTGTCCGAGTTCAGGAGCGAGCCCAGCGTGCTCGAGCCGATGCCCAGGCAGAGCGCGCCGCTGTTGTAGACCGCGCCGAGCGCGTAGTTCATGTAGCGCTCGTTGACCGCGACGCCGAAGTGCGGCCCGGGGCCGGACCAGTTCGGGATGCCGTTGTCCATGAGCTTGCTCGCGTCCTGAAGCTCGTCCGGGATCGGGATGTTCGTCGGCTTGGTCAGGTTGGCGATGGGCACGCACTGCGTGATGGGCTTCGGCTCGGCGCCGCCCATCATGCCCACGCTCATGCCGCCGCCGACCGGGTTCAGATCGCCCCAGGCGAAGCCCGAGCCGTCGTCCCGCGCGCCCTCGCCGCCGAGCGCCGCCAGGAAGTCGAAGCCACCCTTGGTCCCGGGCGAGAGGCTGGAGAGGGCGGACGAGAGGTTGATGTTGCCGTCGATGCCCAGCGCGACGCCCACGCACTCGGCCGACGTGTTCGGGCACTGGCCGCTGCCGTTCGGGGTGCAATAGCGGCACACGCCATCGGCGTCCGGGTAGGAGCCGGCGGGGCAGGTGACGCCGGCGGCGGGGTCCTGCTTGGTGCAGAGCTGGTCCTCCAGGGTCTCGGTCAGCGTGCCGGTGATTCCGCCGAGCAGGCTGTTGATCAGCAGGGGCTTGACCAGGTTGATGATGGTGTCGTCGAAGCCGGAGCCGCAGAACTTGATGCTGCTGCCGATGGTGCCGTTGTCGATCTCGAGCTTGAGGATCTTGACCTTGGTGTAGCCCTGTCGCGAGCCGTGCGCCGGGTCCTTGTCCACCTCGAGCGAGATGTCGACGTTGACGGGGATGTCGGCGTACTCCTTCGGGTTGCACACGCCGCCCTTGGTCAGTACGACCTCGCTGTTCACCCAGCCGAGCAGCCCGGAGCCCTTGATCGGGACCTTCTGCATCCGCACGGCCAGCGTTCCACCAACCTTGATGTTGTGCGGCGCGGCGGTGCCGATGGTGAGCTTGGCCTTCGAGAGATCCGCCTCCGCGACGCACTCGGGGGGATTCGAGGCCGGGTTCGAGCCGTTCGGGCAGATCTTCACTTTTCCGATCACCGCGTCCGCATCCGACGTCGGGATGTCGAAGGTCACCACGCCAGCGTTGACCTGACCCTGCCCGCCGAGCAGCGACGGGGCAAGCCCGCCGATGTTCTGTGCGATGAACTCGAGTCCGGTCTTGGTGACCCGGACACTGGTCGAGTTGTCGATGCGGCTCTCCTTCGGGAAGCCGCCGGGCAGCGGGGTTATCCCGCAGCCCGAGCAACCCGAGCAGCTGCCGGCACAGCCGGCGAAGGTCACCAAGAAGACGACGAACAAGAAGTGCTTCAACCAGCGCGGCATAAGGCTCTCCCGGCGCGGCTCCCGGCCGCTCGCGGCGCCCCAAAGCGGACGACCCGTGGAGTCTAGCTCGGATTCGAGCCTGCTGAGGCCAGGTTTCGCTGAACCGCGCAGCGCGTTATCTCACAAGGTGCGCCAGCTTCGCCCTAGCAGCCGCCCTTGGCGCCGTCGTAGATCCCGTTGACCTTGATGGCCTGGGCGGCGAAGTCGATGACCAGCTTCCAGGAGTCCTGACAGCCGCCGGCGCTGTTCGTGGTGGAGCACCAGTCGCCCTTGGGCAGGGCGCCGGTGTCGGTGAAGCCCGTGCTGGTCTTGCAGTCCGAGGCCGTGCCCTTCCACTTCTTCGGATCGCCGGTCAGGACCACGCACAGCGTCTGCCCGAGCGAGACCACCATGACCTTGTCGGCCTCTTCGACCGTGATGTAGCCCTCGTAGCTGCCGCCGGCCTCCCAGGCGAACATGCCGTCCCCGGTGGGCTGGCACGACAGGCCCTTGTCCAGGTTCTCCGGCGCATAGCGCCCGACGCAGTTCTTGTCGGCGCTGAGCTTGGCCTTGAAGGTCATCTGGTGGAGCGGGACCAGGACCGCGCTCTCGGCGTCGGCCTTGTCCTCGAGGTAGATCGGCATGACGAAGCTGTCGAAGGTGGCCTGGAGCTCACCCGCGCTCTCGGTGTAGGGCGTGGAGTATTGCTTCACCTGGAGCCCGGAGGTGGGGTCGGTGAACTCGGCCCAGCAGGTGCCGTCGAGCGCGCCGCCGACCAGCGCCTGCGGCACGCCGCCGCCCAGGGTCAGCTCCTTCTTCCCGGTGTCGATCTGCATCAAGAAGTTGAACTGGCCCTTGCCGTTCAGGTTGCAGTCCGGCTCGAAGAGCGTGCTCTTCTCGGTGATGATCGAATCCTGCACGAACGGCGCGGCGAGCGGCGCGGGGCTCTCCACCTGGTGCGAGGTCATGCGCAGCTGCGTGACGGCGTCGCCGGAGAAGTCGGCCTTGGCCAGGCAGGCGTTGCCCGCGCCGTCCGGCCCGGAGGCGTAGCAGGCCGCGTTCGTCGGCGTGCACGCGCTCGAGCCGCCGCCGGTGCCGCCGCCGCCGCTCCCGCCCGACGAGCTGCTGCCGCTGTCGTCGTCTCCCCCGCAGCCGCCCAGCGCAATGCTCCCCAACACCGCCGCGGCGGCCCAGCCCAGCCATCCCGTTCGCATGGGCGATCTCTACCAGATTTTTCAGTGCCCGAAATGCACCAGCGTCCTGAGCTCCTCGAGCCGGCGTCCCACCTGGTCCTTGTCCAGGGCTTCGAGCCGAGCCGTGCCCACCCCTTCCACGCAGAAGGAGGCGACCGTGGCGGCGACCATCAGGGCCTTGCGCAGCGCCGAGCGGTCCAGGTTGCCTTCACGAGACAGGTAACCCATCAGCGCTCCGGCGAAGGTGTCGCCCGCTCCGGTGGGGTCGATCTCCTCCTCCAGGGGGTAGGCGGGGGCGAAGAAGATGCCGTGATCGTCGAAGAGCATCGCGCCGTACTCGCCGCGCTTCACCACCAAGCGCTTCGGGCCCATGGCGCGCACGCGAGCGGCGGCGCGCTTGATGTTGTGCTCCTCGGCCAGCTGGCGGAGCTCCTCGTCGTTGATCACCAGCGTGTCGATCTTCTTCAGCATCTCGAGGAGCGTGGGGCGCTCACCGCTGATCCAGAAGTTCATGGTGTCCGCTGCGACCAGCTTCGGGCTCGAGACCTGCGTGAGCACCTCGAGCTGCAGGCTCGGGTGGATGTTGCCGAGCATGAGGTAGGGGCTCGCGCGGAAGGCTGCGGGGAGCTTCGGGCGGAAGTCCGCGAACACGTTGAGCTGGGTGTCGAGGGTGGTGCGGCTGGCCAGGTTCGCGGAGTAGCGGCCCGCCCAGCGGAAGGTCTTGCCGGCCGCGCGCTCGATGCCGGAGGTGTCGACGCCCCGGGAGTCGAGGGACTCGACCGCTTTGTCCGGAAAGTCGTCGCCGACCACCGCCACCACCCGGACCGGGGCGAAGAGCGCGGCGGAGAGCGCGGCGTAGGTCGCCGAGCCGCCGATCACGTCCTTGGCGTTGGTCGTGGGCAGCTCGAGATCGTCGAAGGCCATCGACCCGACGATGAGGATCGGGTCGGTAGAACGCGTAGCGTGGATCATGATCCCAGGTGTTTCTTCAGAAGGAAGCCCAAGCGGTCTCGGACGTCCGGTCCGATCGCGGCTGGGGGAGTGAGGATGGCGTGGGCGAGGGCGTTCGCCGCCGGGCTCCCCGTCGGGTCCGGCAATGCCTTGGCGAGCTCGAGCACCGTGCGCTGAGCCAGGTCGGCGTTGGCCTTGAGCACCGCCACCACCGCGCTCACGTTCACGTCCTCTTCGGACTCGTGCCAACAGTCGTAGTCGGTGGCCAGCGCCAGGGTGGCGTAGGGCAACTCGGCCTCGCGAGCCAGCTTCGCCTCCGGCATCGCGGTCATGCCGATGACGCTCACGCCCCAGCTGCGGTAGATCAGGCTCTCGGCGCGGGTGGAGAACTGCGGGCCTTCCATGCACACGTAGGTTCCGCCGACGTGCACCGTGCCGCCGGCACGCCGCGCGGCCACGACCAGCGCCTTCGACAGCTCCGGGCACACCGGGTCGCCGAACGCCACGTGGGCCGCGACGTCGTCGTCGAAGAAGGTGCTCACCCGGCGTTTGGTCAGGTCGACGTACTGATCCACGATCACGACGTGGCCCGGTACGATCTCTTCCTTCATGGAGCCGACTGCCGAGAGCGAGACGACGTGGGTCGCGCCGAGCAGCTTCAGCGCCGCGATGTTCGCGCGGTAGTTGATCTTGTGGGGCGGCGTCCTGTGACCGCGGCCGTGACGCGGCAAGAACAAGAGCTCCGCGTCGCCGTGGCGTCCGCGCACGATCGTGTCGCTGGGGGTGCCGAAGGGCGTGTCGAGGTGGTGCTCGTCCACCACGGACACGCCGGGGATCTCGTAGATCCCACTGCCGCCGATCACGCCGAGAACGTGCTTCATCGGACCGGGGCCGTACCACGGGCCGCGCTCGCGCGGCAACGGGACTCGACCTCGGCAGTCTTGCCATGATCAGGTCACGATCATCGGGAGCGGCCAAGACCCACGGAAACCACCGGCGAGGCCGGCGGATGCGCTTCGTCCGTGGGAAGAGTCGCGACTCTCTCCCAGGAGACGCTGCGCGGTAGCATCGACGAGACACGCGGGCCGGCTTCGCTGGTTCGACCGGCCAAGATCCCACAGACCCTCAGCCCGTCTGCTTGGGCCCGAGCGCACGTCCCTCGCCGAGCAGCGCTTCCGCCCTGCGCGCCATGCGCTGGCGCCGGCACTCCTCCGCCCGGAAGATGCCCACCAGGTTCAGCGTGGCCTCCTCCAGGTCCTCGTTGACCAAGAGGTAGTCGAAGAAGCCGTAGTGGTCGATCTCCTCGCGCGCCACCCGGAAACGGCGCTGCACGGTCTCTTCGTCTTCGGTCGCACGCCCGCGCAGGCGCCGCTCGAGCACGGCCATGCTCGGCGGCAGGATGAAGACGCTGACTGCCTCGGCGTGCACGCTCTTGATCTGGCGCGCCCCCTGGTGGTCGATGTCGAAGATGAGCCCGCGCGAGCCCCGCGCGCTCTCGACCTCGCGGCGACTGGTCCCGTACAGGTTCCCGTGGACTTCGGCCCACTCCAGGAACTCGTCCAGCTGGATCAGGCGCTCGAAGGTCTCGCGGCTGACGAAGTGGTACTCGCGCCCGTCCTCCTCGTTCGGGCGGCGTTGGCGGGTGGTGTGCGAAATCGAGAAGCGCAGGTTCGGGACGCGCTCCCGGAGCCGGGTGGTGAGCGTGGTCTTCCCCGCGCCGGACGGCGAGGAGATGATGATCAGCAGCGGACCCTCACTCGACATTCTGGACCTGCTCCCGCATGCGCTCGAGCTCGCTCTTGAGCTGCACCACCTGGTGCGCGACCGCGCTGTCCTGGCACTTGGACCCGATGGTGTTCACCTCGCGCCCCATCTCTTGTAGCAAGAAGTCGAGGCGGCGCCCCACCGGCTCGGCGCTGGCGAAGAGCGCGTCGATCTGGTCGGCGTGGCTCTCGAGTCGGACCAGCTCCTCCGTCACGTCGCTCTTGTCGGCCAAGATCGCCAGCTCCGCCTCCAGCCGACCGGCCTCGACCGCCACCCCGGCGTCCGCGAGCAGGCGCCCGACCCGGGACCGCAGCCGGGAGTGCCCCGCCTGCATCAGCTCCGGGCCGCGCTCGCGCACGGCGGCGGTGAGGGCGCGGACCGCGCCCAGGCGCTCCGAGAGCTCCCGGCCCAGGGACTCGCCCTCCCGAACACGCATTTGGTCGAGGGCGCCGAGCGCCGCCTGAAACGCTTGGCCGAGCGCCGCCCGCAGCGTCTCCGGCTCGACGCCGGCGGTGCTGCCGGTGAGCTCGGGCAGCGCCAGCACCGCCGTCAGCGGGAGCTCCGTGCCCGGACACAGCTCGTCCCGGAGCTCGGAGAGCGCGCGGTAGGCCGCGCGCACTTTCTCGGGCTGCACTCGAGGCGGGGGCAGGGCGGCGCCTTCGAGCCGCACCCCGATGTCGTAGCGGCCTCGCGAGAGCTTCTCGCGCGCCAGCTGCTCGACGTAGAACGTCTGCTCCCCGATCTCGACGGGCAGGCGCACGCGCACGTCGAGGAAGCGGTGGTTCAGCGAGCGAATCTCGAAGCACACCCGACCGTCGCCGAGCGGTGCCCCGCCGACGCCGAAGCCGGTCATGCTCCTCATGCGGCGCCCCGCGACGCGGCCAAGGCCTTCAAGTACTCCGCCGTCCGCGGCAGGCCGTCCTCCCAGCGCACGAGGGGCTCGTAGCCGATGAGCTCCTTGGCCCGGCTGACGTCGGCGAGGGAGTGGCGGACGTCTCCGGCGCGCGGCGCGACGTGGGCGACCTTGGGCGGGGCGCCGAGCACGCGCCCGATCTCGACGATCAGCGCGTTCAGCGAGACGCGCCGGCTGCCGGCGACGTTGATCACCTCGCCGGCGAGCTTCCTCTCGGCGGTGGCGGCCAAGAGGTTCGCCTTCACCGCGTTGTCCACGTAGCAGAAGTCACGCGTCTGCTCGCCGTCACCGTAGACCGTGAGCTCCTGGCCGTGGATGGCCGCCCAGAAGAAGCGCGGGATGGCCGCGGCGTAGGCGCCGTCGGGGCGCTGGTTCGGCCCGAACACGTTGAAGTAGCGCAGGTTCACCGTCTCGATGCCGTAGAGGGAGGCGAACACCTTCATGTAGAGCTCGTCGGCGACCTTGGTCACGGCGTAGGGCGAGAGCGGTGCGGTCGGCATGTCCTCGCGCTTGGGCAAGGTCGGCGTGTCGCCGTAGGCCGCGGACGAGGCGGCGAACACCACTCGGCGCACGCCCGCGTGTCGAGCGGCGTCCAACACGGTGACCGTGCCGTTGGTGTTCACGGAGTCGCTCTGCACCGGCGACTCGATGCTGCGCGGCACGGAGCCGAGGGCGGCCTCGTGGAAGATCACCTCGACGCCGTTCGCCGCGCGGCTCATCGCCTCCGCGTCTCGGATGTCGGCGGTCAGGCACTCGACCCGCGAGTCGCCGTACAGCTCGCCGAGGTTCTCCCAGTATCCGGTGGACAGGTCGTCCACCACGCGCACGCGCTCCCCGGCCTGGACCAGCGCTCGAACCAGGTTCGAGCCGATGAAACCCGCGCCGCCGGTCACCAGGTAGAGCGCCATCGGTCTAGAGCCCCTTGCGGCGCTTCATGTCCTCCATCATGCGCCGGTATTCGACCTCCCACAGCGCGCTGCCTTCTTCGACGTGCTTGAGCTGCGCGCGCACTTCCTTCTGCAAGTCCTCCTCTTCGCCCAGCTGGCGGCGCAGCGGCTCGCGCATCCGGCGCCGGAGCTCGTAGTCCTCGGCGAAGACCTCCTCGACGTTGTTCGAGTGCATCAGCATCTCGAGCAGCTGATCGAGCAGGTAGTCGATGGCCTCGTCCCCCAGCTTCAGCTTGCGCTGGTCGGCGACGAGCCGCTTGATCTTGCCGAGGTCCGTCGGCGGAAGGTTGCGCGCGGCCAGCATGTCCTTGGCCTTCTCGCTCACCTCGTGCTCGTCTCGGACGTACTGGTTCAGCACCGCCTCGATGTCGAGCTGCATCTCCTTCGGGGACTCGGTCTCGACGGAGCCGTCCTTGGTCAGCAGGCTGACCATCTCCGCGGCAATTTGAGGGACTCGGGCGGCGTGAATGCGCATGGCGGCCGAGTCGTAGCCGCACGCCGCCGGGAAAACAACGAGAGATCCTGGCCTCGACTTGGGCAGTCGTGGGACGATGCGAGGCCGGCGGAGCCCTCCTCGGGGCGAGCAGGAGTCGCCCGTATTCCACCGGTCGTGCTGGCCGGGCGACCTCGAAGAAATCAGCAGCTACCGGGACCCCCCGGGCGCGAAAGCGCGCGACACGAGCCTAGCCCCGGCGCTTCGGGTCCCGCGCCGGGCGTGCTCCGAGCCGCAAGCGGCGCATCACCGCCGCGCGCTGGCGGAGCTTGTAGGCGTCGTGGCTGGCCTCGCCGGCCTCGTTCATCGCCTCCGTCTCGGCGTCGAGCAGCTGGAACTCGCACAGCATGTAGACCACCGGTCCCAGATTCTCGCAGCCGGCGGGGGCGAGCTCCATCAAGTGCTGGGGGACGCGCAGCGGCACGTCCGCCACGAAGTGGATGACCCGGTAAGTCCGTGCGCTGAAGCGGTTGTCGCCGGGGGTCAGCTGGTCGTCGATCTTGCCCTGGAAGCGCTCCACCATCTGGCTCAGGTGAGGCACCGCCTCGCAGAAGCTCCGGAAGTGGAAGATCGTGTTCGTGCTCTGGTCCGGGACCACGTAGTTGAACGGAAACAGGCGCTCCGACAGGTAGTTGAGCACCGGCAGGAGGTGCTCCCGGGTCCGTGTCACGATTCGGAAGCGGAGCTTGTCGTAGAGGGCCGCCGAGGTCGCCTCCGGTTTGGACAGGAGCTTGGTGTAGGTCGAGTCGAGGTTCTTCCGGCCACCGACGAACTCGGTGATGGGGAAGCCCTCGCTCAGCATGGTGCCCACCACCCGGTAGACCTTCTCCTCCACGAAGTGGAACAGGTCACGGTCGCTGATCGGTAGGCGGAAGAGCAGCTCGCGCCCGGCCATGTGGTTGATGATGTGTACCGTCTTCAGGATGGTGCAGGCGCACATCTGGCGGTGGCCCTTGCCGGAGGCCAAGAGCAGGAGGTCTTCCAGCGACGCCCGCTCGACCGGCTTCGGGATCGCGAAGGCGAACATGCGGCGCAGGTAGCTGACCGCCTCGTTCCTGACGTGATCGAGGTAGGCGCGATCGGTCGCGGGATCGAGCTCGTGGTTTCTGACGAACTGGTCCGCCGCTTCGCGGGTCTCGAGGTTCAGTCGATGCCAATCGATGACCGAGTCACCGCGCAAGATCACTCGCAGCGCCTCGACGTCGTGGAGCGTGAGCTCCTGGAGGGTCTTGAGGCGAGGGGATCCAGACAGCGAGGGGCGCTCGCCGGACTCGGGTGCGCTCTCGTTTTCCGAGCTCTGCTTCAGGGTCCAGGCTGCTGGGTGACGGCACGGCCCACTGCGGGCCGCCTGAGCCCGAGAGTGCCGAAGAAAATCCCCAGCGTCAGCCCTAGAACGGCGAGCTGGGCGCCCATCACGCCGGTGCCGAGCAAGAGCACCAGAGGAACCAGGGCGACCAGGTACAGGATTGGAGATTTGACCATCAGCAGCATGTTGGAGCGTCCAGCGAAATCCCCCGGGGAAACCGGGCCTGATGGCCCAGCTCAGGTGCGCGAATGGCTCGAGTGCTCAAGAGGTAGGATACGGTAAGAGCGTGTAGGTGATCCTGCCACTCAGATGGCCGACGGGGCAAACTGTTAGCGGCGCCCGCCGAGGGGCTCAACCCCAATTCGTCAGCTCCACTTATTTAGGTAGGAGCTTCGCGCACCGCTCCGGAAGCTGTCACCAGGGGCCCGCGTTTGTTAGCTTCCCCTCCCGTGAAGCTGATGGTGCCTCGGTTCTTCGGCATGGCGCTGCTGCTTCCGCTCGCGGGTTGCACGACGGTCGAGCCCGGGCAGGACTTCAACATCGCCGACGTCGTGTACGACGAGAACTTCTACTACTGCCGCATCGAGCCGATGCTGTTCCAGCAGAAGTGCGGCCCGGGCGACCCTGCCCTGGGAGATGGCACGGGCAGCTGCCACTTCAACGTCACGAGCTATCGGCTCACCAGCTACACGCCGCTCTTGGGCGACCCGGACGGGTGCGGTGGAACGCTCGTGCCGCCGACGGCGCCCACACCCGAGGCCAAGACGAACTACAGCGCTTCGCAGGCCAAGATGCAGCTCGACCCCAAGCTCGCTCCGCTCTTGAACCGCCCCATCGGCGAAGCCGCGCACCCGCGGAAGATCTTCGAATCCAACAGTCCGCCGGCGGACCTGATCCGCGAATGGGCGACCAAGTTCTCCACGCAATGAGGCTCCTCTCGTCCCTGCTTCTCGCCGTGTCGCTGTTGGGTGCGGCAGTCCCCGTCCGCGCGGCGGAGGACGATGAGGACATCGACGCGTTCGCCAAGGTGGTGACGGCCGAGGCGGAGCTGCGCTCGGGCCCCGGGGTCTCACACCGCGTGATCTACGTAGCGTCGCGCGGTGAGACCTTCCTGATCGAGGGTCGCGAGAGCTCTGGCTACTGGCTCAAGGTGGTGCTGCCGGACGGCCGAGTCGCCTACGTGCTCGGCGACATGGTGGAGGCGGTCGCCGCGGGCCCCGACGCGCCGGAGGGGGCCGTCAAGCCGGGTTTCTTTGCGCCCCCGGCCCTGCAGACCGCACGCGGCGGCTTCGCGATGATGGCCGGTCTGTTCGACAGGGACGGCTACGTGGAGCTCCGGCCGGCGCTGGTATTGGCCCCGGCCATCGCCATCGAGCCCTACGTCGGGCTCGCGCTGCAGCAGGACTCGCGACGCTTCGTCTACGGCATCGGCAGCACCCTGGTGCTGATGCCGGATTGGGCCATCGCCCCCTTCGTTCACGTGGGCGGCGGCGGCATGCACGAGAAGCCCAACGACGAGTTCGTGCGCAGCGAGGCCGACTTCTTCCACGCGCGGGCCGGCGGCGGCTTCTTGATTTCGTTGCGCTGGCGCATCCTGATCCGCGCCGAAGCCAACAACACCATCCTGTTCACCGAGGATTCGTACAAGAACGTGCAGACCTACTATGGGGGGCTCGGGACCTACTTCTGAGCCAAGGACGGACGCATGAAGAAGTCTCTTCTAGCCTCGACTCACGCACCCTTGGTAGCCGGAAGTCCCGCTGCGATGCCGTTTTCACACCGTCGTCGACAGACCCCGACCTGCCAAAAATGGGCGAGTCATCCTCTGTGCGATCCAGGCATCCACCGGCCCCGCCGGTTGTATCCGTGGGTCTTCGCCACTCCTGCCGATCGTGATCTGCTCATGGCAAGACTGCACAAGTCGAGTCTGGCACTCGGGCTCCTGGCGCTCGTCGCCCTCTCGACTGCCTGCGCCACCGTGCGCCCGGAGCAGCGCTCGATCCTCGCCGATCCGGTCATGCAGTTCGAGAGCGAGTCGCCGGAGGAGGCGCAGCTTCAGCACGTGCTCGAGAACAGGGAAGGGTCCTTCGGCGGGGGCTCGGTCAAGGGGGGCGGCTGCGGCTGTAACTGATGCGCCTTCGCCGATCTCTCCCCGCTCGCTCGCTCTTCGGCACGCTCGCCGCGCTGTCGGTGTGCGGGCTCGCGCCCGAGGCCAGCGCGCAGGTGGTCGAGGTCGACCTGAACGGCGCCGCTTTCCACGAGCCCAGCGAGAAGAGCGCGATGACGGTCTACAATCCCGGCGCCACGCTGACCGTCCTGCCCTGGGACTGGCTGAGCGTGGGCGTGCACTGGGAGGCGGACATCGTGACCGGCGCCAGCGAGCCGGTGAAGGCGGGCCCGCTGGCCAGCCCGGACGTCATCTCGCAGGCGTCGGTCACCGACACCCGCCACCTGGTCTCGCCCAGCTTCACCCTCAGCCGCAAGAACACCTCCCTCACCGCCTCGTACACCTATGCCGCCGAGTCCGACTACCAGTCGCACTCTCTCGCGGTCATCGCCGGCACGGAGTTCCTCCAGCGCAACACCCGGCTCGAGCTGTCCTACGCGCGCGGCTTCGACAAGGTGTGCAACGTCGCCTTCCCACGCAATCGCGATCCTTCGGTGCGCGCCCCGCTCGACAGCTCCACCGGCTGCTTCACCGCGGACGCCAACCGGCAGTCCCTTCAGATCGACCTCGACACCTTCGGCGCAGCCTGGACGCAGTCGTGGACGCCGGTCTTCACCACCCAGGCCATGCTTTCGTTCGGGCTCCAGAACGGGTTCTTGGGTAATCCGTACCGCGGCGTGGTGATCGGCGCGTCCGGTCAGGTCGCCCAGGAGCACCACCCGGAGAACCGCGCGCGGTTCGCCGGGGCCCTCAAGGCGAAGTACTTCCTGCGCGGCCTCGACATGATGGTGGGTGGCTCCTTCCGCGGTTACCGCGACACCTGGGACATCCAGAGCCAGACCTACGAGATCGAGGCCGAGCGCTACATGCTGCCGTGGCTCCGCCTGGCGGCGAAGGCGCGCTTCTACAACCAGACCGGCGCGCTCTTCTGGAGCGACGACTACACCGGCGGCGAGCCGACCTACGGGCCGCGCGGCCAGTACTGGTCCGGCGACCGCGAGCTCTCGCCGCTCAAGAGCTACCTCCTCGGCGGGCGAGTGCTGGCCAGCTGGAAGGGCACGCGGGACAAGCGCCTGGCGGGCATGCTCTTGGACTTCGCGGCCGGCGCGAGCCTGGACGTGATCCAGACCGACCTCGAGGACTTCACGCTGGCGGGCAAGGAGCCCGACGACACGACGGCGTTCGTGCTGGGCTTGTCGATCCACGGCGGCTTCTGAGCGCCCTTCCCGCAGCCTGGCGGGGAGAAGAGGTGCGCCACGAACGCCACGACGCCACGAACGCCACGAAGAAGAAGAAGAAGAAGAAGCAATCTTTGTCTCAGAGGCAGAGGCGCAGGCCTCAGCCGACGAGCGCTTGCCGCACCTGCAGGAGCGCTTCCGGCAGGGCGCCCAGCACGAGCTGTGCGTCGAGCCGGAGCACGCGGTAGCCGAGGCGCCGGAGCGCCCGTTCCCGCCGCGCGTCGGCGGCGACTCGCCTGCAGTGGTAGCCCCCGTCCACCTCGATGACGAGCCTCGCCGAGGGCACGACGAAGTCCGCGATGTAGTTCCCGAGCACCACCTGACGGCGGACCTCGACGCCGAGCTTCTTGGCCCGCAGCGCCTGCCAGAGGGCGGCCTCCGACTGGGTCAGGCGTGCGCTCCGGGCTGCATCGAACCCCGCCGTAACCGACTTGCCCCCATCGACCTGTCCTACCCGCCGGCAGTAGGACGAAGCGCTCGGGTCTGACACCATAGTCTCTTCTTCTTCTTCTCGTGGCGTCGTGGCGTTCGTGGCGTCGTGGCGCAAAACTCACGGCCAGAACGTCACCAGAAGCGGCGGGCTCTCGGGCGCCAGCCGAAGCGCCCAGGTCTGACCCCAAAGCCTCTTCTTCTTTCGTTGCGTCGTTGCGTCGTTGCGTCGTTGCGCAACATCTCTGGTGGCGCCGGGGCTAGGGGGTGTCCCTAGTTCGGTGTGCGACCGAGCGGCTCGATTCGCGCCGCTCGGCGGTCAGCCGAGCCCCGGAATCACTTGGACAGTCTGGTCATGATCAGATCTCGATCCGCCAATGAGGCGTGAGTGCGAAGACCGGCCGGGGCCGGCGCCGGCCGTTTCGACCAAACGGAAGCGTCGCGTGGCGCTTGCTGCCGCCAGCGGAGCGCGAATTAGGGACACCCCCTAGCCCCTGAGGCCGTGCTTGCGCGCCAGATCGTACAGGTGCTTGCGGTCCATCTTGGCTTCGCGCGCCGCTGCGGAGATGTTGCCCGCGTGGCGTTCCAAGAGCCACGCCACGAAGCTCTTCTCGAACTCCGTCTCGTAGCGGGCCTTCACGTCGCGGTAGCTCTCCCCGGCCGCGAACGCAAAGGCCTGGGGACCGCCCTGCCGGTGCGGCGCGCTGACGGGGAGATCGACCAGGCGCAGGTCCTTCTCGCCGCTCGCGGTCGCGATGTAGATGGCGCGATCGAGCACGTTGCGGAGCTCTCGGACGTTGCCCGGCCAGTCGTGGGCCGAGAGGGCAGCCACCGTGTCCTTGGTCAGCCGCACCTCCGCGGCGTTCGGGTCGCGCTTCTTGGCGATCTCCAGGAAGTGCCCGACCAGCATCGGGATGTCCTCGCGCCGCTGGCGCAGCGCCGGCACGTGGATGGGCACCACCGCCAAGCGGAAGTAGAGGTCTTCGCGGAACTTCCCGCGCTCGACCTCGTCCTTGAGGTTCCGCTTGGTCGCCGCCACGATGCGAGCGTTCGCTTTCATCGTCTTGTTGCCGCCGACGCGGCGGAACTCGCCGTTCTCCAGCACGCGCAGGAGCTTCGGCTGCACGTCGAGGGGGAGCTCGCCGACCTCGTCCAGGAACACCGTGCCCTTGCCGGCGGTCTCGAAGGCGCCCTGTCGCGTCGCGACGGCGCCGGTGAAGGCCCCTCGCTCGTGACCGAACAGCTCGCTCTCGATCAGGTTGTAGCTGACCGCGCCGCAGTCCACGACCACGAACGGCTCGCTCGCGCGCCGGCTCTTCTGGTGGATGCTGCGCGCCAGGACGTCCTTGCCGGTGCCGGTCTCGCCCTCGAGCAGGACCGGCGCGTCGGTGGGCGCGATGTGCTCGAGCACGCCGAACAGCGAGCGCATGGCCAGGCTCGGACCGAGCGCCTCGCCGAACTCGCTCGACTCGCTGGGCAGGATGTGGGCGCGATTGGGCTCGCTGCGCAGGATCACGTCCACGTCGCCGACGGTGAGCGTGGCGCCTGGCTCGATGGTCGCCTCGCGCACGATGGTGCGCCCGACGCGAGTGTGGTTGGTCGAGCCGAGATCCGCGACCGAGATCCCGGTCGGGCTGCGTCGGAGCTCGCAGTGGTGGCGAGACACCGTGTCGTCCGGCAAGACCAGGTCGTTGTCGGTGGCCTTGCCGATGCGCACCAGCTCCCCCACGGCCAAGCGCTGCCCGCGGGCCTTTCCCGTGACCACCACCAGCACCAGCTCGTCGGGCGGGCCCTCGCGAGGGCCCGCCGCGCGGGTCGCCAGATCAGGGGGCGCGACCGGGTCTCTCATGGGGTGTCTTCGAGCGGCAGGACGGTCTCGTGGCCGTCGAGGTTAACGCGACGGACGTAGCTTGTCTCTCTCACGCCGCCGTCCGCCGTCGCCCGCTCCACGTCGAGCGAGACGACGTAGCGGCCGTTCGGGAGCGAGACGCTGTGACGCACGCTCTCGGTCGGCGCCGAGGTGTAGCTCAGCGTCGCCCCGCTCCGCGGCTCCACCTCGCCCTCGCGCGTGTAGCTCACCGTCAAGCGGCGCACCGGCGCCCCGACGCGGAACACCAGCACCTGCTCTTGGGGCAGCGACGGCAGGAGCAAGGCCGCCGCCGCGCCCAAGCCGAGCAGCAGCAGGGCCCGCGGTCCGAAGCGGCGCCAGAGCGGAGGGCTCGCCGCTCCCGTCTCGCTCATGGCTTCGCGCCGGCGTCAGCGGCGGGCGGCGCGGGCTTGGCAGCGTCGGGGGCGCGCGGCGCTGCCGCGGCGTCGGTCGCACCCGACGCGTCCGCGGGAGCGCCGGCGTCGCCGGCGGGCGGCGCGTCGACGCGCTTGGCGTTGAGCAGACGCACCAGCTTCACGAGCTGCTGTACCGTCGCGGGCGGCAGCTGGAACTTCGGCATCTGTCCCTTGCCCTGGGTGATGCTGGCGGCGATCTGCTCGTCGCTGGCGCTCTCCTGCCACGCCGGATCGGTCAGGTTGCGCGCCTTGACGGGAATGCCCTTCGGCCCGTCGCCGCGCCCGATCACGCCGTGGCACGGCACGCAGTTGGCGCGCCAGGCGGCGAGCGCGACCTCGTCGATGCCCATCACGCCGGTCTGCCCGCCGTCTGTCATGTCGGTCTGCGCGACGTTGGGGTTCTCGGTGTGATCGTGATCGGTGGCGCGCCACTCCCGCGTATCGGACGGGGTCTGGCTACAGGCGGCCGCGAGGAGGGCCAGGGACGCGAGCAGAGGTCGAAGCATGCGCTTGCCCCCCAATAGCACGCGGGCCGGGGCGCTTGGGAGCGCTCCGGCCCGGATTTCGGCTCGCAGGCGGCCCGCGGCCGCCCCGAGTCGTGCGATCTCACATGTCGAAGACCTTGCCGCCGGCGGTCGGGTCCATGCCCAGGTAGGGCTTGCCCTTGAGCTCGGCGATCTTGAACTCCGTGCGGCGGTTCTGCGCGCGGCCTTCTTCCTTGCTGTTGTCGGCGATGGGCTTCTTCTCGCCGAAGCCCACGGCGATCAAGCGCTCCTTGGCCACGCCCTTGTCCACCAGCCACTTCTTGATGGTGAGCGCGCGCTCACCCGACAGCTTCTCGTTGTCCGCAGGCTGACCGACGTTGTCGGTGTGGCCCTCGACGCGCAGCTTGGTCACCTGCGGGTTCTCGTCGAGGAAGATTTTGAGCTGCTCCAGCACGACCTCGCTGCCGGCGCCTTCCTTCAACGTCGCCTTTTTGGTGTCGAAGACGATGTTGCCCGGGATCTGCACGCTGTCGCCCTTCACCGTCGCGTTGCTCTTTTTCGGCGCGGGCGCGGGCTCGGTGGTCGGAGCCGGAGTGGGGGCCGGTGCCGGTGTGGCCGCGGGCGGAGGCTGGGGCGGGTTCTCGGCCTCGGCACCAGTGCGCGTGGTCACCGTGCAGCCCGCGAGATACGCCAGACCCACGAACGTCAGCATGAAAGAAGTGTTTCGCAGCATGTTCTCCTCCGTCGGCCGTCGCGCCAAGCGGCGCGCCGTATTCCTCGGCCCTTGGGCCGCAAGCGGTAGTCCAATTCACCAGGTGATGGCAAGGCCGCCCTCGTGGGCCCGCGCGCTCTGATGGACGGGCGAGCCCCTGGGCCTGTTCAAGATACGGCCCACAAACGCCGAAGCCCCCCGGGTTTTCGGGGGGCATCGGGCGATTTTTCGGCTGCGAGAGCTCAGCCGGGGTTGGCGCAGGGGTCCGGCGGGGCCTCGGCCGGCGGGGCCACGCCGCCCAGCTGGACCGCGAGCCCTTCGAAGCCCAGGCCGACGCTGATGCCGTCGCAGAGCTTCGACGAGTCGCCGTTCGTGCCGTCGGCCATGATGTCGCTGGCGGCGCGGATCTGCTGGGCGATGCTCTCGAAGGTCTGCCCTTCGCACAGCGTCGGGTCGAAGCCACCGGCCACCTTCTTGAGCTCGTTGATCAGCTGCTCCGTGGGGATGACGCCGGCGATGATGCCCTTGGTGGCCTTCGCGCCCGCGCCCGCACCCGCCAGGTTGGCAGTGATCTGCGAGTTGGTGATGTTGAGCGCCAGGTTGAAGCCCTGGATGCTCACGGTCAGGTTCAGATCACCCTTAGAGCCGCTGACCCAGGTGCCACCCGCGACGTAGGAGTCCGGGAACGAGACCTTGGGGCTGTCGATGTTGCCACCGTTCAAGAGCTCCGGCAGGACCGGCCACTTGTCGGTGCCGTCCCACTTCGGCGCCGAGCAGTTCGGCTCCGTCGGCGTCGCCGCGCAGTCGGGCACCATCGAGTCGAACTTCGCGCCACCGTAGAGGCCGGTGGCGATGCCGGTCTGCTCCGCCTTGTCCTCGAGCTTCGCCATCTTCAGCATGATGGTGAAATCACCGGAGGCGAGCGACTCGCTGATGGTGCTCGACGGGTTCGCCGCCAGCGACGCGATGATCTTCACCAGGTTCGAGCCGAAGGAGTTGTCGATGCCGTCCGTACCGTCGGTCTGCACGCTCGACTTGGTCGCACCCTCTTGGTACTTGCAGTGGTTGGTGCCGTTCTTGGTCGAGACGATGCCGTCGATGTTGAAGCCGATCTCGCGCCAGGCGTTCGGATCGGGGTTGCCCGAGAAGTCCGTGTCGCCCAGGAAGAGCTTGTTCATCGCGATCACGGTGTCTTCAGCGCCGGCAGCCGGGGCGCCGCTGCCCTTGGCCGGAGGCTGACGTCCGGTCTCGACGGGGTCGGGGCCGCCGGAGCCGCCGCCGGTACCGCCAGTGCTGCTCGAACCGCCGCTGTCGTCGCCACCGCAGGCGAACGCGGAGAGCGAACCGATCAGGCCAACTGCAAGAAGCGTAAGGTGTCGACGTCGAAGCATGCGATGATCCTCCTGGTAGCTGTGGGCAGGCCTCGACGGTCGGCTAGCTGACCGACCCGGGGTGAAGCCGCACCCTCGGCCCGGGGCATCCTAGCGGGAAAGCCTCTCATTGCAAGCCCGAGGCAGCGTTGCCTCGATGTGGTGAAGTGTAGGCGGACCCATCCCGGCCAAGCGGCGCGCGGGTGGTGGTAGGACAGCCCTCTCGCGCATGGCCGCCGACTTCGTTCACCTGCACGTCCACACGCAGTTCTCGTTCCTCGTCAGCACGGTGAAGCTCGATGCGCTGGTCAAGCAGACCGCCGCGCTCGGCATGAAGGCGGTGGCGCTGACCGATCATGCCAACATGTTCGGCGCCATCCGGCACTACACGAAGTGCCGCGCCGCAGGTCTGCTGCCCATCCTGGGCGCCGAGCTCAACGTCGCGCGGCCCGACGGCAAGGGCGTGGTGGACCACCTGGTGGTCCTCGCCGCCAGCAACGAGGGCTACTCGAACCTGGTGCGGCTGGTCTCCCACTGTCACGTCAAGTCCGCCTCCGACTGGTCGCCGAGCGTGACCCTCGAGGACGTGGCGGCGCACGCCAAGGGGCTGGTGGGCCTCTCCGGATGCCTCGGCGGGGTGGCGGCGCAGCGCATCCTGGAGCAGGGACCCGACCACGGCGAGAAGGTGCTGGTCGAGCTGCGCGACGTGTTCGAGCCCGGCGCCTGCTTCGTCGAGCTCCAGGACCACGGCTTCCCCGAGCAGCGCGTGGTGAACCGCGTGCTCGTGGACGCGGCCAAGCGGCTCGCGCTGCCGGTGGTCGCGACCAACGACGTGCACTTTCTGGAGCGCGGGGACGGTGAAGCGCACCTCTACCTGGACTGCATCCGGCAGAACCGCGTGGTGGCGCAGGAGCGCGCCGGCCACCACGGCAGCTTCGAGATGTTCTTGAAGAGCCCGGACGAGATGGCGGAGACCTTCCGCGAGCTGCCCGAGGCCATCACGAACACGCTCCGCATCGCGGAGATGTGCGCAGGCGTGAAGCTCAGGCTGGGCGAGCCGATGCTGCCCAAGTTCCCCGTGCCGGAGGGCTACGACATCGAGGGCTACTTCCGCCACGTCTCCCGCGAGGGGCTCGAGAAGCGCTTCGCGCAGTTTCGCGCGCTCGGCGCGCCGGTGGACGAGGCCGCCTATCGGGCCCGCCTCGAGCTCGAGCTCGACGTGATCGCGAGCATGAAGTACCCGGGCTACTTCCTGATCGTGTGGGACTTCATCCGCGAGGCCAAGGCGCGCGGCATCCCGGTGGGTCCCGGCCGCGGCTCCGGCGCTGGATCCATCGTGGCCTACGCCCTCGGCATCACCGAGATCGATCCCATCCCGTACAACCTGCTGTTCGAGCGCTTCCTGAACCCGGAGCGCGTGAGCATGCCCGACTTCGACGTCGACTTCTGCATGTCGCGGCGCGACGAGGTCATCGCGTACGTCGCGGACAAATACGGCAAAGACAGCGTCGGACAGATCGCGACCTACCAGAACCTGAAGGCGCGCAGCGTGATCAAGGACGTGGCGCGCGCCATGGGCATTCCCGCTCAGGATGCCCAGCGCATCGCCAGCCTGGTTCCGGATCTGGGGCAGGGCAAGACGGCCACGGTTGAGCAGGCCCTCGAGATGGAGCCCAAGCTCGAGCAGCTGGTCGGGGCCGATCCGCAGGTGGCGGAGCTCTTGACGCAGGCCAAGAAGCTCGAGGGGCTGACGCGCCACGCGGGCATGCACGCCGCCGGCGTCGTGATCAGCGACGGACCGCTGGACGACCACGTGCCGTGCTTCCTCAGCGACTCGAGCATCGTCACGCAGTACGACAAGGACGACGTCGAGGCCGCGGGCCTGGTGAAGTTCGACTTCTTGGGGCTGAAGACGCTGACGGTGATCGACATCGCCGAGCGCCTGGTCAACGCCCGCCCGGACCGCAAGGATCAGCCGCTCTCGCTCGCGCTGGTGCCGCTCGACGACCGCGAGACCTACCAGCTCATCTCCAGCGGCGACACCACCGGCGTGTTCCAGCTCGAGTCGAGCGGCATGCAGAACCAGATCCTGCGTCCGCTCAAGCCGGACTGCTTCGAAGACATCATCGCCGCCGTCGCGCTCTACCGGCCGGGACCGCTCGGCACCGGCATGATCGACGACTTCATCGGCGGCAAGCACGGGCGCAAGCCCATTCGCAAGCTGCACCCCTTGGTGGACGGCGTGCTCGCGCCGACCTACGGCGTGCCGGTCTACCAGGAGCAGGTGATGCAGATCGCCCAGCGCCTGGCCGGCTATTCGCTCGGGGGCGCCGACCTGCTCCGCCGCGCGATGGGCAAGAAAAAGGCGGAGGAGATGGCCAAGCAACAGGCCGCGTTCCTCGAGGGCGCCAAGAACAACGGCGTCAGCGAGGAGCAGGCGCTGGCCATCTTCCGCGAGGTGGAGGGGTTCGCCTCCTACGGCTTCAACAAGAGCCACTCGGCGGCCTACGCCCTGGTCACCTACCAGACCGCGTACCTGAAGGCGCACTACCCCACGGAGTTCTTTGCCGCGCTCCTGACCGCGGACAAGGACAAGATCGACAAGGTCGTGCGCACCATCGCGGAGGCGCGGGCGTGGGGTGTCAGCGTCCTGCCGCCGGACATCAACGCCAGCGCCCTCGATTTCAGCGTCGTCTACCAGTTCCCGGAAGGGCGCGGTCCGGCGCGGGGGCCGGGCAAGCTGCGCGACCGGCTCGGCCCGCAGATCCGCTTCGGCCTCGGCGCGGTGCGCGGGTTGGGGCAGGCGGCGCTCGAGACCGTCTTCGAAGCCCGCGACGCCGGGGGGCCGTTTCGAGATCTGTTCGACTTCGCCGCCCGCGTGGACGCCAAGCGCCTGAACAAGGGCGTGCTCGAGGCGCTGGTGCAGTGCGGCGCCTTCGACAGCGTGCTCGGGCCGAAGGGAGTGACCCGCGGCCGCGCCTACGCGGCCATCGACCGGGCGCTGGAGCGCTCGCGCAGCTCGAGCCGCGACCGCGAGCGCGGCCAGACCACCCTGTTCGGCATGTTCGACGCGGTGAGCGAGAAGCGCGAAGGCGAGCAGACGACCAGCACCGACGAGTACCCGACCGTCATCGAGTGGGACCGCCTCGAGGCCCTGCGTCGCGAGAAGGCCGCGCTCGGCTGCTACGTGTCCGGCCATCCGCTCCTGCGCTACGGCAACAAGCTCTCGCGTCTCGGCGCCATCGCCAGCGTGAAGGTCGCCGCCGAGGCCGCCTGGAGCATGGCCAGCGTCGCCGGCATGGTCGAGGGCTGGCAGGAGAAGCTCTTCAAGGGCGGGGCAGGGGGCAAGGCGGCGTTCTTCGAGGTCGAGGACATGTACGGGCGCGTCAAGGCCAAGCTGCGCGGCGACCGTATCGACACCTACGCGCCCATCCTGACCTCGGGCGAGCCCGTCCTGGTGACCGGCAAGGTGAGCTTCCCCATGAGCGACGACGCCACGGATGAAGAGAAGGAGCCGACCCTGCTGGTGGACTCCGCCGAGCCGCTCTCGGACGCGGTGCTCAAAGCCACGCGCTCGCTGTCGATCCGGTTGGCAGCCGAGCGGACCGCCAAGAGCCAGCTCGAGGCGCTGCGCGACCTCTTGCGCGAGTCCCCCGGGTCTTGCCCGGTCGAGCTGGTGCTGGAGCTGCCCGGCGGAGCCGAGGCCGTGCTGGCCCTGGACGGCACCCGCGTCACGCCGAGCGACCTGGTCCTATCCGGACTCGAGCGGATGTTCGGCACGACGGTGGCGGAGCTGCGCTAGGGGCCTGGCCGTCCGGCGGACGCGGGCGGACGCTTCAGGTCACCGCGTTTGGGGCCGGGGCCCCAAACGCCACGTGTGCGGCCCCAATCGCCGACGAGTTCGTCCTCTCCGCTTTCTGTCAAAGCCGCTGGCGGAGCTGATATCCTTCGAATTCCATGAAGGACGCCCGGGCCGAGCTGGTGCGCATCGACGCCTCGGGCGTGGCGCACCCGATCGGCATTACGGCCAGCCAGCGCATGCGCGCCCGGGAGGGCGCGTTCCGGCTCTTGCCGTCGCCGCGCCACGTGGTCTTGATGCGCCTGACCGGCGAGGACGGCAAGCGGGACCGCGAAGACGGCGCCATCGTCCGTCTGGCCGGCGAGATTACCGCGTCCGGCGAGGTCACCGACGTGCTCGCGATGGTCGCGCAGGCCAACTGGCGTGGAGAGCTCGTGGTGCTCGACGCGGAGCACACGCGCTCGATCTTGTTCGAGCAGGGCAACATCGTGGGCGTGCAGACCACCTGCGACGATGAGCGGCTCGGCAGCGTGCTCTACCGCTACGGCGCCATCACCGCCGACCAGCGCCAGACCATCGTGGACAAGATGAAGGGCGGCGCGCGCTTCGGCGAAGCGGCGTCGCAGGCGGGCCTGGTGTCCAGCGAGAAGCTCTACAACTACATGGGCAAGCAGATCGAGGAGGTGGTGTTCGCGACGCTGACGGTCAGCGACGGCACGTTCTTCTTCCTGGACGGCTTCGATGCGGCGCGGCTCATGTCCCAGCACATGGTCAGCGCCGGCGCTCTGCTCATGGATGCAGTGACGCGCATCGACGAGATGAACTATTTCCGGCAGAAGATCCCGACTGCGCAGTACGTGCCGGTGAAGCTCGAGAACACGACGCAGCCGCCGGAAGAGCTCCGCGAGACCCTCGGCGGCGTCGACGGCAAGAGCAGCGTCGAGGAGATCGGACGCAAGACCGGCAAGGGCGAGTTCGTCACCGCCAAGCGCCTGTACGCGCTGGTTCAGAGCAAGCACGTCGCCATCCACCCGCCGCGGGCGGAAGGCGGTCCGGTCGGTCTGGTCTCGGCTGCAAACAGCGCGCTCCTGGTCATCCACCGCTACGCGGATCAGGCAGGGAAAGGCCAGGCGCTGCGCGAGAGCCTGGCCTCGTTCGCCGTCGGCGCCGGCGTCTACGACATCCTGTTCCGTGGGGCCGGTCCGAACGGCGAGGGCGTGCTCGAGCCCAAGGCGGTCGCGGACAACTCCGTGTTGGTCGCGTTCGGCTCCGATCCGGAGAACATGCTCAAGCAAATGCTGCACGAATACGTGAGCTTCGCCCTGTTCAGCGCGGGCACCGCCCTCGGCAGCGAGAAGGAAAATGAGCTGAAGCGCGAGGTCGGCGCCGTGCTCGGCAAGCTCCGCCCGCAGGGTTGACGCGCCGGGCTTGCCAGGCGCGACGATCGAGCTAGTCTCGGCGCGCTTTGCTTCGTCTTCGCGGAGGTTGATCATGAAGTTCGTCGTCTGGTCGGGGCTCGGGTTCTTCTTCACGTCGGTGGTGGTCGCTTGCAGCTCCGGTGCCGGTGGCGGCGGCGCAGCGCCCTGCGACGATGCGGGCCTCTGCCAGGCTCCGTTGGTCTGCCAAGCTGGGTACTGCGTCATGCCGGAGGCGAGCGCTGGAGGCGGTCCCAGCGGCGGCATGGGCGGCATGCCGAGCGGCGGCATGGGTGGCATGTCGAGCGGCGGCACGGGCGGCATGCCGAGCGGCGGCATGGGTGGTATGCCCAGCGGCGGCGGCGGCGGTCCCAGCGGTGGCGGCTCGGGCGGCATCCCGCCCGGCGGCGGCGGCGGCCCCAGCGGCGGTACCGGAGGCGGCAGCGCGAACTGCACCTCGAGCACGCAGGGCGCCACCTGCAACGACGTCTGGGACACGACCACCGCGTGCGGGACCTGCATCGTGAGCAAGTGCTGCTCGCAGACCAACGCCTGCTTCGCGACCAAGGAGTGCTCGGGCTTCTTCGAGTGCATCATCGACAACTGCGCCACGGCGACGGACATCCAGACCTGTGCGTCGCAGTACTGTTCGGACTGCGCCACGACGCAGTCCATCAACCTGTTCAACGCAGTGAACACCTGCGTGGACCAGATGTGCGGCACCGAGTGCGCGTGAACCCGAGGCCCGTGAACGGCCGGACACGGCCGTTCTCGGAGCGCAGCGAAATCCCGACGAATCCTCACTTGGCCGGCGCCTTGCTAGGCGCCGGGCTCATGAGACCACTCGTCCTTTGCCTGGGCGGCCTTGCCCTCTTCGTCGGCGCCTGCGGCTCCCGCGCGCAGCCCGCCCAGGGTCCCGACCCCGAATACTCCGACCAGGAGGAGTACGCGAACACGCCGACCGCAGGGCCCGGCTCCGAGTCCAGCAGCGGCTACTACGGCGCCGGCTCGAGCGGAACGCCGGAGCACAGACCGGCGCAGCCGAGCGCGCGGCCGTGATTGCCCCGTAGGCAGTGGGTCGACAGGGATTCGAACCCTGGACCGACGGATTAAAAAGCGGGACCAGTCCTGCAATCCGTCTGCGCTCTCCGAGAAAGACGCTGCGCCGTGCACCGCTCAAGTGCCTCCAAGCGCCTCCAACACCCCCTCCGTGGGGCAAGCTGTGGGGCAAGACGTCATCGCGCGCGAGGCATGGGATCGAGCGCTCGGCGTCGCGCTCGAGGCCACCGCCGACGAGCTCGCGGCCGCTCTGCCCGCGGATGCGGTCGAGCGGGCGCTGGCTAACGCGCTGGCGAACGCGCGCGCCTCGGGTGACCTCCGCGCCGAGGCCGAGCTCGCGAACGCGCTGCACGCCCGCCAGAGGGCCCGAGCGGAGACCGTGGACCTTGCGGCCGAACGCGCCCGGCGCGCCGGGAAGGGGCGGCCGTGACCGAGCTCATCATGCTCGCCGCCGGGCTCGCGCTCGGCGCTGCGTTGATCTGGCAGTCCGTCCGGGTGGAGTAGCGGCGAGAACGGCGCTAGAACAAACCGGCCGGCGCACGCTGCTACCCGTGCCCGGCCGGAAGGGACGATCGTGACGTCCGACAAGAAGCTACAGCGCCCCCAAGCGAACGGCAACGTTGACCCTTGGCTCGTCGCGGCCGCGAACGCCGGCTTGACGCCGACGGGCACGGCGCAACTCGCGCTGAGCAGGGCGCTTGTCGCCTGGCATCGCGCTGCGCTCAACGGTGATCAGATGGCGCGCGCGATCGAGGTGGCGTTGGCCGGAATTGACCAAGCGGTGCTGAGGGGCGACATCGAGGCGCTGGACGCGAAGGGCGGGCCCGTGCGTTGGGCCCGACGCTACCTCGGCGAGCACGTCGGGCTTCACCCCTACGTCACGCGCGCCGAGCTCGCGCGGCGCTTCGTCGCGCGAGCTGCAGCGGCCTTGGAAGACCACCGGGCCGAACTGGACACCGAAACTGTATCCAAGGCGGTCGCCCTCGAGCTCGGCATGCTTCTCTGGCAGGGAGTCGGGGCCGGCCTCGTGCCGAAGTGCGGCGATCAGGTCGAAACCTTCCTGCGGATTGCCGAGGCGATCCGGGCGGCGGCGAAGCGCCGCCTGGACGGCAAAGGCCTCGCCGTCGCAGCGCTGAAGGGTTGGGGGCTGACCGGAATCCAGGCGCGCTCGCTCCTGCAGGACAAGGACGTCTGACTACTTCGGCGCCGATCTAGTCAGACCCTGGACCCGGGCGTTGCTCCGCCAGCATCTTGGCGTCGATGTTGCGCCGACTCCCGAACCCGGATCTTCGCGAACGAGCTCGCCAGCTGATCGACGAACGCGGCGCCGATCGTGCCGCGAAAACCCTGGGAATCGGCCGTGAGAGTGCGATGCGGCTGGCCGCGGGACTTCGCGTCCGACGCGGCACGATCGCCCTGGCGGAGAGGGCGCTCGAGCGCCTCGAGGTCTCGCCGGCCGAACAACTGGACCCCGAGGAGCTACCGTGAGCCGCGGCACCCGCACCGCGCCGACGGCGCCGGTCGCGCCCCTGCTCGTCGGGCCCGACAACGCGGTCGCCGCGCTCGGGTGCTCGTGGCGCGAGGCTCTCGCCCTCGCTCGCTCGGTCGGCGTGCCGGTGGTCGAGGTCGGCGAGCGTCGTCTCATCCCGGCGCGCCAGCTCGCCGAGGCCCTCGAGCGCGGCGCGGCGGAGCCCGAGCTCGACCCCGAGGCCGCGGTGCTCGCGCGCCTCGGCAGGGGGCGTCGATGATCGCTCGCCCCGCCCCGGTTGACGCGCTCCCAGCCCGCCCCCCTGCCGTCGACGCGCTCCCGATCGACGACGGCGAGCAGCGTGCGCACGAGCTCCGCGCCCGCATCCTCGCGGCTCCCGAGAAGGCAGGTTTCCCGACGTGGCCGCACGCCCGGGTGGGCGCCCCCGAGATGCGCCATCCGCTGCTGCTGGCGTTCGTCGCGCGCTGGAGCGAAGGCGGCGCGGTCCTGACCGGACCGACCGGCATCGGGAAGTCCACGGCGCTCGTTGCGCTCGCGAACAGGCTCGCCGCGGATGCGGCGGCGCTGGCGGACTCGCCGGCGTGGAAGCAACTGCGCGCGTGGCGAATGCTGCGTCGCGCCCGCTACCTCACGGCCGCCGAGCTCGTGCGCGCGGTGAAGGGACACCGGCTCGGCGCCGGCACCGCCGACGCGCTCGAGCACGCCTTCGGCGCGTCCTGGCTCGTGATCGACGACTTGGGCCACGAGGCCGGCGGAAGCGAGCCGCTCATCACGGAGATCGTCGACCGGCGGTATCGCGACCGGCGGCCCACGCATGCGGCGACGGGGCTCACCCTGGCCGAGCTCGCTGCGCGCTACGGCACGGGCACGACCCGAAAGTTCTGGGAGCCCCGGGGCATGGTCGTGGAGGCGTGGTGAGCGAGCGGCCGTTCACCCTCGAGGTCATGTGGGCCGCGGCTCGGAGCGACTTGCCCGAGCAGCTGAAGCACGTGATCCACGTCCTGGCGCTCCACGCGAACGCGGAGACCGGCGTCGCATGGTACGGCCAGGCCGAGCTTGCGAGCGCGGTCGGCTGCTCGCCTCGCGAGCTACGGGAGCGGCTCCGGGACATCGAGGCCGCGGCGTCGCCGGCAGGGCTCGAGGTTCGCGTGCGTGGCCGGCCGGGAGCACCGTGGCAGGCGCGGATCGTTCGGTCGCCCGTGCGGCTCGAGCGATCGGCCCGAGGTCGGGAAGGGGGCGGGCGGACCTCGGACACGTGGCGCCTCGTGCTCGCGGAAACCGGAAGGGCTCTGCCGCTTTCAAAGCGGAACGGCTCTGCCGCTTTCGACGTCGAAACCGGCACACATCTTCCGCTTTGCTTCGTGACCAAACCGGAAGAGATCGGGGGGGCAAACCGGAACGACTCTGCAGGCGAAAGCGGAACACCTCTTCCGAGGATCGTCGGAGGATCGTCGGAGAGATCGTCGGAGAGTTCCGCGCGCTGCGCTGCGCCGGCACCGAAGCCGAAGAAGGCGCCGAAGAAGAAGACGCCGAAGCACGAGCACACCGAGCAGCAGCGGGCCGCCCATGGCGCCGTCGTCGAGGCGTATGCCCTCGCGTTCGAGCAAGCCACGGGTTCGAAGCTCAAGACCTTCGACGGCGCCGACGGCGCGGCCGTGTACCGCCTGCTCGAGGCATCCGGCTGGGACGTCGAGACCGCCACGCGCACGGTGCGGAATGCCGTGCTCTCGGACTTCGGAGGCACGACGAGCATCAAGGCGATCGCGACCGACCCGAAGCGCTTCGCCCTCCTGCGCCGTCGCGACGCCAAGCCCGGCTGGAAGCCCCAGAGCGGAGGCTCCGTGGACCTCGAGCGCGGCCGCGAGAATGCGCGGCGCCTGCTCGCCGGAGGCGCGTCATGATGGCCAGCTCGAGACACCTCCTTAGGGCACCCCTACCCGGCTCAGAGGGCCGGACTGGGCTCATGCTCGAGGAGCCCGCGCGCATCGAGAAGCTCCTCGCCTACGCGCTGACGTGGGGCCGTTTTTACCCCCTCCCGGGTGGGCCCCAGACCTACAAAGAGGCCGCCTCTCACCCGGTTTGCGCCGTTTTTCCGCCGCCATTTGGCAGCCAAACGAGCGGAAGGGGCTGGATTCATGCCGCGTAAGCTGAATCCCTCGCTCGTTCGCGAGATCAAGAAGCTCAAGGCGCGCAACGCGACGCACGAGGAGATCGCCGAGAAAACCGGCGTGTCGCGCGGGACCGTGTCCAACGCGCTCCGCCAAGTGAAGCCAGCCAAGCCAGCCGCGTCGACCAAGGGCGCGCCGGCTGCGCCCTCGTCGCCAGAGCCCTCGGCGCCCCTGCCCGTCGAGCCCATGACGCCCGAGGGGCTCCTGCTAGAGCTGCAGCGCGAGCTCGCCGACCTCCGGCGGGACGCGGAGCAGGCTCGCAAGAACGGGGACGACGCAGGCCTCTCCCGGACTCAGCGGCTCCGCAGCGCCCTGCTCTGCCTGGCGACACGGATTCAACGCTCGCTGCCGATCGCCGACGACATGGTGCTCGTGTCGCGAGACGCGCTGGAGCAGGCCGCAGCGAGCGCCCGCGCGAAGATCCTCGAGCGCATGCGTCGCTCGGCGAGAGGGGGCGCATGAGCCGACCCGCGACCGCTGCCGAGCTCGACGGCTTCCGCGCCGTGCTGGACACGCTCCTCGCCGAAGCGTGGCTCGCGGCCCTGCGCGGCCGTCCCGACGTCGCCGCGCTTTTCCTCGAGGCCTCGGCGCCGGGCCTGGCGCTGCTCGCCGGCGTCGCTCGACGAACCGGAGGCCCGTCGTGAGCGCCTCGACCAGCCGGGTCTTCTCGTCCGTGACGCTCGCGAGCGGGGTCGTGCGCATGATCGGCGCCATGGCGTGGCCCGGCGAAACGCCGAGCGTGAGCGTCACGCGGTACGACGGCGGCCGCCGCATCGGGCGCACGGCCTTCTACGTTGGACCCGCGGTCGACGCCCTGGTCGAGGCATTGCGCCGCGCCGGCGAGTCGCGGTTCAGCGGGAGAGAGGTAGTAGCCCTCTTGCCGCACGGGAGCGAGCTGGAGCTCGAGATCTCCGTCGAGCGCTCGCACAGCCGCGGCGCGGTCGTGACGTTCGTCCGTGTCCGCCGCCATGACCGCGAGCGCGTGGGCAACGCCACGGTCATCTCCGGCTCAGAGCGCTCATCCCTTGGCCACGCCTGCAGGTGGGCACGCGAAGCGGCCGCGCAGCGCCAAGAGGACGATGACGTCGAGCGCTTCCCGGGCACGGAGGCGCCATGAGCGGGCCGCTCGGCAATCCGCGATGGGGCGAGCTCATCGGGCGCACCACGCCCTCGAGCGAAGAGCTCCGGATCCTGCTCTGCGTGTACGCGCAGGAGCGGCTCGGGTTCGTGCTCGAGTGCGGTGCCGAGCTCGCCCTCGTGTTCGCGGTCATCGTGGCCGAGCGCGAGGCCGAGATCGTTGAGCTCGCGCGACAACATCACCGCGGCAGCGCCGCACAGCAGCAGAAGGACCTTTCATGAAAGCCAGCATGATCCCGACGGAGAACGAATTGCGCACACAGGCGGTCGAGGCGCGCCTGCGTCGAGAGCACGACGAGAGCGCCGAGAAGAACGCGCGGCTACGGCTCGAGCGGCTCGAGCAGCTCGAGGCCGATGCGAAGCAGGTGCGGGGGCCGCGGCGCGAGCTGATCTTGCCCGTGGTGTCGGAGCTGGTCGCCAAGGCCCGCGCCGACTTCAAGCGCTACGACGTCGCCGCGAAGGCGCTCGACCGCGCCGAGGCCGAGTGCCGGAAGGCCGCGAGCGCTGTCGACGTCGCGCACTCGCGCCGCGCCGAGGGAACCATCGACGCTCGCGAGGCGCTCGAGCGCCAGAATGCTTGCGTCGTCGCTGAGGCCGCCGAGGCGTGCCGCTTCCGGGAGTTCGCGGAGGCCAGGCGCGCGGCGAGACTGCCCGTGGTCGACGTGCCCACCGAAGCCCGGAGAGCCGAAGATTCGACGCGGGCTCTCGCGGTGGACTTCGTCGAACACGGCGCGGACTTCTCGCACGACTACCACCGGCCCTCGCCCGACGTCCGCGGGCTCGCCTACCTCGAGGGACGCCGGGCGCCGGCGATCGTGGCGTGGTTCTCGATCTTCGAGCTCCGCGAGCTCGCCGGCCTCGAGGACAGGTGCAAGGCGCGCGACAAGCAGCGGACGAGCGCCGACCTCGAGCAGCTCTTCGCCGTCCGGTGGGGTGAATTCGAGCGCATCGAAGCCCTGCCGCCGGCGCAGCGCGAGCGAGAGCGCACGCCATGATCCGCAAACGAACGCCTTCCGAGGTCCGCGCGGCGCTGCTCGCGCGCGGCATCGCGGTCGGCGCCTCAACTGAGATCGTTCTCGAGCAGCCCAGAAAGGAAACGAACACCATGATTCGCAAGCACGGCCTCACGGGGCTGGACCCCAAGCAGGCACAGAAGGCCCTGGACGGGATCGACAAGATCCTCGCGCAACTCTTCACCGGCTACGATCCCGAAAAGGATCGCAGCGACGCCATCCACGCCTGCGAGGGCGCGGTCGGTGGGGGCGACGGTGCCGAGGCGGAGGAGCCACCGACGGCACCGACGGCCATTGCACGGCTCTCGCAGCGCGAGCTGGACATGTGCAGGAAGTACGGCGTCAAGCCCGCAGACTACGCGCGGAATCGAGACGCGATTCGCGCGAAGAGCCCGTCGGGGCGTCGCGCGTGACTTGCCGTCACGGCTTCCACCCCGGCCGGTGCCTGGCGCCCGCGTGTGAGAACGCGCCGGCGCCGGGCGCGAAGCCTCGCCCCGCCCTGCGTCGCGGCGTCCGCGAGGTCGCCGGCACCCGCCTGGAGGTCCGGGACGTGCCGGACGTGCGCCGCGGCGTGCGCGACGACGTGGACACCGCGGCAGGGACGAAGCTCGAGCACCTGTCCCGCGACGAGGCCGCGGCCGCCCGAAGGCTCATCGGGAACCTGCAGGGCGCCGAGGCCGCGCGCGCTCTCGGGCTTCACTCGCCCGTGACCATGTACCGGGCGCTGGCGCTGCAGCCGATCCATCCGCTGACCGCCGCAGTCGTGCGCGCTCGCTTGAAGGCTGGGAGATCATGACCGTCATCGATACCGCAACCTCGCTCGCCGCAGTTGACGCCGCGCTCGCCGGACTCGCCGGCGTGAACGCGGAGCTCGGGCAGAAGATCCGCGACGAGCTCGCGAAGCTCGGGGCGCAGCTGTCCGCCCACTGGACGTCGGAGATCGACGACGCGAAGGGTGCATGGATCGCGGCCGCAACCGCGGTCGCAGCCCAGGCGCTCGAGGCGGCTGACTACGCCTACGGCGAAGCCGGCCAGCCGGCGCCGCCGGCGCTGACGTTCAACCCGTACGACTCGACCGCGATCACGCAGAGGCTCACCGCCGCGGCCGCGCTCGTGGCTGGCAACGTGTTCCTGGTCGGCGCGCTGGGCAAGCACCGCTCGGCCTTCCAGTCCGCCTTCGCTGGCGCCCGCGTCGAGGCCGCATCGGACTATGTCACGGGGCCGCGCGACCACATCGAGCGGCTCTCTTGGTCGACGTCGCCTGCGCAGGTGGAGCGCGCCGCGTACGTCCAGATCCAACGGGCAACCGCATGGCTCGCGCTCATCGCCTGAAGTTGGCAAGCGCCAGCCCCGGCGACGTCGTCGGCTCGGGGCAACTCGCGAGCGGTCCGCCTCGTGGCAGGGCCCGCCATGCCCGGGCGGGGCAGGTCTCCGACGTCGACCAGGTCGAGGACACTCGACGCCGTCGACGGCTGGCCGCGCGGCGCCCGCGCGCGTCACGAACGCGGACGTTTCGCGCCCCGGAGCTCGGGCGGTTTCCATCGACGGGGCTCCGGCGTAGGCTGGAATTGAAAAGGCCCCGCGGCGTGCAACCGCCCGGAGCCCCGACTCACAGGAGGTTAGATCCCATGAGCACGAAGAGTGTAGCGAACGAAGCGGGCGGAAAGAAGCGCGGGCAGGCACGTGCCAACCCCACCGATCGGCAGTCCCGGGAGTGGCTCGCCGTCGAGGTCGCGGACGGGATCGGCGAAGTCCGCGCCGAGCTCCGGGACGCCTTCGAGGCCTTGACCCTGGCGAGCTCGGAAGGCTGCGCCGAGAGCCACGACGGCCACGCCAACCTGGCTCTCGCCCTGGTCCGGGCCGAGAGCATGCTCAACGCCATCGAGCGCACAGCGCGCGCGGAGCTCGCGGACGCCGCCCTCGGCGCTCGCCCAGCGGGCGCCTGGCGCGCGCAGGGCCTAGCGCGGCCGGAAGTGGACGCGAACGAGCGCGCCGCCGGCGAGGAGCACGCCCATGGCTGACCTCTGCAAAGACCTCGAGGCCGTCGAGGCCGAGCTCCGCGAGCAGTGGAACGAAACGCGCCGGCGTTGGGGCGAGGTCTTCATCGCCGTCCACGCCGCACGCCAGGCGAACAGCGTCGGCGACGACGCCGAAGCCGTGCGCCGTCTCCTGGCGGCCGAGCGCGCCTACGTCGTCGCGACCCTCGGCACCGCGGACGCGCCCCTCGAGCCGTGCGATCTGCTCTTCCAGGTCGCGGAGGCCGCGGAGCAGGTAGGGGCTGACCGTGGCTGACGCGGGCGAACGGGCGACCGCGCTCCACGAAGCGGCACATGCCGTCGCCGACGAGCGATTGGACTTCGGGTGCGCCGAAGTCAGCATCGAGCCAAGGCCCGGCACACTCGGGCGCGCCTCGCATGTGTATGAGGACGGGACCGACGATGACCTGATTCTTGCCCTTCTCGTGGGGTACGCCGCCGCAGTGCGCGGTGGAGAAGACCCCGCAGACGCGAAGGAAGGGGCGAACGAGGACCTCGAGCGCGCATCCGAGATCCTGGCGCGGAGCGGCCGAACCGACCTCGGCACGCACCTGGCGAGAGCCGAGGCGTTCGTTCGCGACAACTGGCCCGCGATCGAGCGCGTCGCTGCCGAGCTGCTCGAGTGGTGCACGATCGGAGGTCAGGAGCTGCAGGTCGTGCTCGACGTCGCAGACGGCAACGCGACGGACGAAGATCTCGCCCGCTACCGATTGATGAGCCGCAGGGTCGGGCGGCTACCCGAAGGGCGCCCCAACGGAGGCGAGCATGCTTGACGCGTCTGTCGTGGTCGCGCTGATTGGCGCCGCGGTCTCGGTTTTCGGCGCTATCGCCGGCTGGTGGATTGCGGTCGACGTCGGGAAGCAGCTCGAGACGAAGAAGGCCGAGCTCGCGAAGGACGTCGCCGCGAACGCCACGGCTTTGCAGCTAGCGTCTCAGCGTCAGCTCGAGGTGTTCAAGCTCGCTGCCGAGTCGGCGGAAACCGCCATGCGCTGCTTGCGCGACTGGGAGGCTTCGCTCGAGCGTGACGTGACCGCCGTCGACTCCCGCAGGTGGGACGACGCCGAGAGCATGTCGGAGCGCGCCGAAAGCCATCGGCAGACCGCACAGCGCACAGGGCTCTTCCTGCCGCCGGACCTAGACGCGCCCTATGAGACTGCCTGGCTTCGGCTCAAGGCCGCCGCGGGTTCCGTGGGAAGGCACTTCTGCCTCTCTCAGCAGAACGCGCCGCCAGGGAATGACCTTCGCGAGTTCTTGGCCGAGGCCATCCGCGACCGCACGAATGACCTTCGTCTCGCGCGCGAAGCGGTCGAGGCTTTCGGGGTAGCCACGCGGGAGTGGAAAGCGAAGGAATGGGGGAGCGTGAAGGGAGGCAACGGTGGCGATGGCAAGTGAACGAAAGTCGATCACCGGCGAGCTCCGCTTCGCGGGGAAGCGCTGGACGCTTCGCCTTCGGGTCGCTGGCGTGCGTCGCACGTTCGCGCTCGAGACGTGCCGGGATCCGAACCGGCGCGACCAGGCCGAGACGCGTGCGGCCTTCGTGGCGGCGCTGGTCGAGGCCTTCGAGCAGGCATCGAAGCTCGAGGACCCGGACGCCGAGAAGCTGCTCGGCATGGCCTGCGCGGACCCGGACGGCATGCTGCCGGCGATCCGGAAGGTGGCGGAGGACCTGGTCGGCGGGAAGCTGCCCGCCATGGGCTCGGAGCCGCGGTGCACGACGTTCCGCGAGCTCGCCGAGCAGTGGACGAGCGGCAGACTCCACGCCGAGTGGCCCGACCACGTGAAGCCGAAGGACTCGACCGACGACGCCTCGCGCTTCCGCTACCTGAACGAGCTCGACGTCGGCGGCGTGAAGCTTGGCGACGTGCCCCTCGACCGCTTCACGCTCGACCACGCCGAGCGCGCCATGCGCCAGCTCCCCGAGACCGCGACGCGCCCGGCAACCCGCCGGCACTACGGGCAGGGGATCTATCGGCTGCTCTCGCTGGCCGTGTACCCGTGCCGCCTCATCGCCGCGAACCCGTTGCCTCGTGGCTTCCTGCCCAAGCAGGGCAAGCCGCCGGCCTTCGCGTTCCTGTACCCGGCCGAGGACGCCGCTCTCCTGGCGTGCGCGGCGACGCCGCTGGTGCGCCGGATGCTCTACGGCGTCCTCGCACGCGAGGGCCTGCGCCTGAGCGAGGCCGTGGCGCTCCGCTGGCGCGACGTCGACCTCGAGCGAGGCGTCCTCACGCTCGACGCGAACAAGACCAACGACCCGCGCGCATGGGCCCTCGGGGAGGACGTCGTCCGCGCGCTCGTGTGCTGGTCGAAACGCTCGGGCCTGACCGCCGGCGAGCTCGCGGGCGAGCCGGTCTTCGCCGAGAGCAGCGTGCCCGTGGAGATCGACGGGCTCGCCGAGCTGTTCCGCGAGCGGGACTTGCGCGCCGCCGGCGTGGACCGCCACGAGCTCTTCGCCAAGACCGCGCAGCGGCGGCCCGTGAGGGTTCATGACCTCCGGGCGACGTTCATCACGCTGGCGCTCGCGGCCGGGAGGTCCGAGACGTGGGTGGCAGACCGCACGGGGCACCGCTCGAGCCAGATGATCAACCGGTACCGGCGGGCCGCTCGTGGCGCGTCGGAGCTCGGCCTCGGGTGGCTGAAGCCCCTCGACCAAGCTGTGCCCGAGCTCGCCCAGGAGGTCGACGCGGGGCAGGTCCCGGCGCGGGCCGCGCCCCGGCCGAGGCGCGCTCCGAAGCCCCGCCGAGGGCTGTTCCGTGGGGCAGGATTGCCCCACGGCTGCCCCACAGGAGGTGGGTCGACTGGGACTCGAACCCAGGACCGACGGATTAAAAATCCGCAGCTCTAACCAGGCTGAGCTATCGACCCGGAGCCCGGCCGAGGCCGGGGGCGCTCTGTCTACCTCGAACCTGCCCGTTCGGCCACAGAGAAGGCGCCACAAAACACCGCGGGCTCCGAGCTTGGCTCGGAGCCCGCCGTGGACCCGAAGGTCGGTCAGTAGGAGGTTTGCAGGGTGTAGGTGCCGGTGCCGCTCGCGGCGCTGCTGGTCACGACGATGGTGTAGATGCCGGGGCTCGTGGCCGGAACGTTGTAGGTCAGCGTCGCGACGTTGCCCGACGCCGGGACAGCCGAGGCGACGGCGCTCGTGCAGGCCCCCGCGCGCGTCAGGTAGATGCGCGGCGTCCAGGCCGAGCCGCCGGTGCGGGTGACGGTGACGTTGATGGTCTCGCCCGGCTCGAGGTACGTCTCGAAGTCGTCGTGGAACCGCGTGGTGAGGATGTCGCCGATGCGGTCGCCAATGGCAAGAGACTCGCCGACGGTTCCGCCGAGCGGCCAGATCACGTGCGCATCACCATTCCCGCCGGCGGGCGCCGTGCCGGTGAAGCAGGACTCACCGACGTTGCCCTGGACGATGTTGAAGCTGTACGCCGTGCCGAGGTAGGTGGTGGAGTTGGCCCCTGCCCAGAACGCGTACACGCCCGCAGCAGTCGGAGTGTAGACGAGCCGCGCGCCGCCGTTCAGGATGCCCGACGTGGCGGGTGTCCCGATGGCGGTCGTGCAGGAGCCTGCCGCCGCCTTGTAGATGCGATCGACCACGCCCGCCGAGCCGCCTTGCAGAATCGTGTAGGTCGTTCCTGCTGCGAGGTAGGTCTCGATATCGTCCCCGATGTAGCCTGCCGGCATCGGCGACACCGTTCCGGCGGTGCTCATCGAATCCACGACTCTCATGCCGTGTGGCCAGAGGCGGAAGGAGTCGATGCCACAGCTGGTACCGACGGCGCCAGGAACGACGTCGAGGCGGTAGTAGCCCTGCTGGTTGGCAGCGGCGGTGGTCGCGGAGGCGACGTAGTAGCCGGCGGTGGCGTTGCTGATCACGCGGGTCGCGAGGTGCGCGCCGGCCGGGTTGCCCTGGCTGACTGCGAAGGAGGTCAGCGTGCCCGCGGTGCAGGAGTTCGGCCCGTTCACGTACAGGCGCGGCACGACGGCGGAGTCGTAGGCCTTCGTCTCGAAGATGGTGAAGGTCTGGCCCGCCGTCGCGGAGATCTCGTGGTCCTCCCAGTAGTAGTTCGCTCCCATGGGGCCGCCGGTGTTCTTGTCCGCGGTGGAGAAGATCCCCAAGAAGTAGTCCGGCAACGTGGTGGCCGAATAGGTCTTGTAGCCGCACAGCGTGCCGGCCGAGGTGTCCTTGCCGTCGCAGTTCTCGTCGATGCTGTTGCCCGGGATCTCGGTCGCGTCGGGGTTGATGGCCTTGTTCTTGTCGTTGCAGTCCTGGTTGTTGTCGGCCCTGCCCGTCGTGACTTTGCACAGGTACTGCACGGTGCCCGCGCTGTCGCCGAAACCGTCACCGTCGGCGTCGACGTAGGTTGCGATTGAACCCTCGTCGATGCCGTTGACGCAGTTGTTGTCGATTCCGTCGCAGAGCTCGATGGCCTGGGGATTGATGGTCTTGTCGTTGTCCTTGCAGTCGAACACCGGGCTCGCGGCGACGTAGCCCGTGGGCTGCGCGCAGGCCGTCTGGGTGGCGCTCTGGTTGCCGTAGCCGTCGCCGTCGCTGTCCTGGTACCAAGTCTGGCTGCCCGGGTCCGGCGTGGCGGCGTTGCAGTCGTTGTCCTTGCTGTCGCAGATCTCCGGGTTGCCCGGGAACATCGCCTTGTCGTTGTCGTTGCAGTCGCCGCCCTGGGCGACCCAGGTCGTGCCGGGGGGCGTGCAGGCCTTGGTCGCGGTGCCCGCGCCGTACCCGTCGCCATCGACGTCGTTGTAGTAGTCGTTCTTCGTCACGCCGTCGTCCACGCCGTTGGCGCAGTCGTTGTCCTTGCCGTCGCAGACCTCGGTGTTGCCCGGGTACACCGCGCCGTCCTTGTCGTCGCAGTCGCCCTTCGCCGAGGCGTAGCCCGTCGGCGCCGTGCAGGCGGTCTTGTTGGACGTCGCGTTGTCGACGCCGTAGTTGTCGCCGTCGCCGTCGACGTAGAACGTGCTGGTCACGCCCTCGTCGATCTGGGTATCGCAGTTGTCGTCGATTCCGTTGCAGGTCTCGGTCGCGCCGGGGTTGACATCCTTGTTGGTGTCGTCGCAGTCCTTGGTCGAGTCGTAGCCGTCACCGTCGGCGTCCGTGCCGGTGCCGCCGCCGGTGCCGCCGCCCGCGATGCCGCCGGTGCCGCCTCCGGTGCCACCGCCTCCGGTGTTCCCGACGCCACCAGTGCCGCCGCCGCCCGTGTTGCCGACACCGCCGCCGCCGGTGTTGCCGACGCCGCCGGTGCCACCCCCGCCCGTCCCGCCCTTTGCTCCGACGTTGCCGGTGCCGCCTCCACCGGAGCTGCTGGTGCCGTCATCGCCACCGCACGCCAGCACGGACATGCCGAGCGCCAGCGCGGAGTACGAGATCAATCTGCGAGTCGAGCGTTTCATAGAGATGCCTCCCGGTAAGGACCCGCCGAGCCGATGCGGACGGCGGGACAGGGGGCGGACCCTAGGTCTGCTGGGTCGGGCAGGCAATCAGGGATTTGTTGCCTCAATAAGGTGTGTAGTTACATGAGCCTAGCAGCCTCAATGGAGCGGGCGGAGTGTCCGCAGGTGTACGGATATGGGTCATCTCCGAAACGCCGGGCAAGCGGCCTCCGCGCGATCTGCTATTCCCGGGCGAGGCAGGATGCCGGCATCGGACGAACGCGCTCCGCTCGAGCCGGCGGCTCCGCCGAGCCTGCTCCGCCGCTTCTTCCGGCCAACCCTCGCGGGCGCCGGGTACCTCGCGCTGCTGTCGCTGCTGTCGCTGGCGAGCACGCTTGCCGACGAGCGAGTCCAGGGCGTGAGCGCGCCGGTCGTGCGGCGGCTGATCGCCACGCGCTTTCGGGGCGAGGTGCTGGATGCGTCGCTCTTGGCGCTCTCGACTGCAATCGTGCTCGGCCTCGCGCTCGGCGCCTCCGCGGGCCTGTTGCTGTCGCTCCGCGATCGCCTGGCGGGGCGGCCCGTTCGAGCCGCTCCACGCTTGGCCTGGCCCTCGCTCGGCGTGGTCGCGGTGACCCACGCGCTGCTCTGGGCGTTCGACCTCGCCAGTCACCCGCAAGCCTACGCGCCGAGCCTCTACGGCGGCGGGGGCGTGCGCGCGCTGCTGCAGATCGCCGTCTGCGACGTGCTCGGTCCCACGGGCGTGGTCGCGGTCGCTGCTCTTGCGGGCCTCGGGTTCTTCGCCGCGCCTGCGCTGCGGGAGCTTCGCGAGCGGCGCTCGCGGCTTTGGGCCGCCGGCGGAGGAGCGGCCGTGCTGGTCCTGCTCTTGGGGCTCTCGCCGGAGCTCCCGGGAGGGCTAGGGGTGCGCGCGGCGCGCGCTGCCGGCGCCCGACCGAACGTGCTGATGATCGCGGCCGACTCGCTGCGCGCCGACCGGCTCGAGCCTCGGGTGGCGCCGGAGCTGTCTCGGCTCGCCCAGAAGGGCACGCTGTTCGAGCGGGCCTACGTCAGCTTGCCGCGGACTTTCCCCTCCTGGATGTCGATCCTGAGCGGCAAGGATCCACACCACCACGGCATCCGCCACATGTTCCCGCGGCGGGAGCCGCGCTCGCTCGACGTGGGCAGCATCCCGCGCCGCTTCGCCGCCGCGGGCTACCACACGGCGGTCGTCAGCGACTTCGCCGGCGACATCTTCCGGCGCTGCGACTTCGGGTTCGGTCGAGCGGTGACCCCGACGTTCAACGTGCGCGAGCTGGTTCGCGAGACCATCGTCGGCGGGCAGAGCCCGATCCTGCCGCTGCTCCGCTCGCGGCCGGCGCGGCGCCTGTTGCCCACGCTGCGCGAGCTGCACGACACCACCGATGCCCGCGCGCTCTCGGCGGACGCGCTCGCGGAGATCGACGCGGCGGGCGGCAAGCCGTTCTTCGTGGTGGCGTTCTACTCGACCACGCACTTCCCTTATTCGGCGCCGGCGCCCCATTGGTCGCGTTTCCTGGACCGGAGCTACCGCGGCCCGTACCGCTACGGAAAGTCCCCGGCCATCTTCGCGGAGCACCAGCCGGGTGAGGCGGACGTGAAGGCGGTGCGCGCGCTGTACGACGGGGCGGTCTCCGCGGTGGACGAGGCTGCGGCGAGCTTGCTCGCGGGCCTCGCTCGCCGCGGGCTCTCCGAGAGCACCATCGTGGTGGTCACCGCCGATCACGGCGAGTGCTTGTACGAGCCCGGCCGCGGGCAGGGGCACGGCGACCACCTGTTCGGCGACGAGGCCTCGCGGGTTCCGCTGCTGGTGGTCGATCCTCGGCGCCGCGGTGGGCACCGCATAGCGAGCGTCGTGCGCTCGGTGGACATCGCCCCGAGCCTGTGCGAGCTCGCGGCGGTCGAGTGCGACGCCGACATGGACGGCCGCTCGCTGGTCCCCGCGCTCGAGGGCAAGGAGCTCCCGCGGCGCTCGGCCTTCGCCGAGACCGGCATCTGGTTCACGCGCCAGATCCCCGACGTGCCGCCGTCGTTGAGGTTGCCCTATCCGGATCTGACCGAGGTCGTCGAGGTGGACAGCGGCGCTGGCGGGGAGCTCGTGGCGCGGGCCGACTTGGAGCCCCTGCTGGTCACCGCCAAGCACCGCATGGTGCGCGATCAGCGCTTCAAGCTGGTGTACGCGCCGACGCGCAGCGGCGTTCGCTGGCTCTTGTACGACACCGAGGTCGATCCGCTCGAGACGCGCGACGTCGCCCGGGAGCACCCGGACGTGGTCGAGCGCCTGTCGCGGGAGCTCTGGCAGTGGATGCTGCTCGACCGCGGCATGCAGCGCGAGGGGGACATGCTGGTCCCCCGGGGGGAGGCCGCGCGGTGAGCTGGAAGGAACGCGCCGCGCAGCTCGCGGTGGTGGCCCTCGCGATTGGTTCGGTGGCGGCCATCGGCAAGCTCGCCGATCCGGTGCACGCCGACGCGCCGCCGCTCTCCCCGAGGCCCGCGCCGAGGCCGCCGCCGGAGCCCGTGCACGGCAGCGCTCCCGGAGTCGCCATTCGACTCGTCGATCGGCTCCCGAGCGCCGTCGTGGACGCGCCGGAGCTCGCAGAGGTGGACAAGGAGCTGGCCTACTGGCGCCGCATGCGTTCGCCCTACTCCGCGCCGAGCGGCGAGGTCGGCCGCGCCGTCCAGCAAGTGTCGCTGGTTCGCAGCGCGGGTAAGCAGACCAAGCAGGCGCTCGGCAAGACGGTCTGGATCCCCGATCCCAAGGTCTGGAACATGACCGAGGGAACCTTCGATCAGCGCGAGGCCATCTTGGCGCCCCCGCCGGCGACGCTGCGCTTCCCGTCGCTGCCGATCCCGGCCGGCGCGGTGCTGGAGGTCGCGCCGGCCATCGCGGGGCAGGGGATGGGAGGGGTCGATTTCGAGGTTGCGGTGCGGGTGCCCGGCGGCGAGCGCGTCGTGCTCGGCAAGAGGTTCGTCGCGGGCGGGCACACGGGGTCGTTCGCGGACTGGCACCTGTCGCTGGAGGAGTACGCCGGCAAGAGCCTGGAGCTCGAGCTCACCACGCGAGCGCGGGTCAAGGGGGTCGAGCCGGCGGCGGCCTACTGGGGGACACCCAACGTGCTCGGCGCGAGCGCGAGCGAGCTGCCGTTCAACGTGCTCTTCATCGTCGTGGACTCGCTCCGCGGCGACGCGCTCTCGTCCGCTCACGACGACGAGACCGACGCCAAGATGGCCGCGGCGAAGCCGCCGCCGCTCGAGGCGTGGCTGCCGCGCCTGCCCGAGGTGGCGCCGCGGATCGACGCGCTGGCGAAGCAGGGCGTGCACTTCGTCCGGGCGTACTCGGGCGGCACCTGGACGCGGCCGGGGACCCTGGCGATGCTGGCGGGCACGCTGTCGAGCGACCTGGGACTCTCGGCTCTGCCGCTCGTGCCGGCGCCGGCGGACGTGCGCGCGCTCTACGCGAAGCGCCCGCCGTTCTTGCCGCTCTTGCTCCGCCCGCGGGGCGCGCTCTGCCGCGCCATCGTCAACAACTTCTACATGGTCGGCTACTCCGGCGTCGGAGTGGACATGGGCTTCGAAGGCCTGATCGACCATCGCTACAACCGCGACGACACCGCCGAGATCGTGCGCGACACCATGCGCCTGTTGGAGCAGCACCGCGCGCGTCGCTTCTTCTTCTTCGTCAACCTGAACTCGCCGCACTCGCCCTACCAGCCGCCGCCCGCCGCCAAGGCGGCCATCCCGCGCCCGCCGCGAGGGCCCGAGGACCGCATGCTGCGGAGCTATCTGGCGGAGATCCACAAAGACGACGCCGCCGTCGGCGAGCTGTTGGCCAAGCTCGACGAGCTGGGGCTCAGCGAGGACACGCTGGTGCTGCTCACCGCCGATCACGGCGAGACGCTGAGCCGCGAGCACGAGGCGATCCCGGACGGGGTCGACGGCGGTCCGCGCATCGGGGGACGCTTCCACCACCTTTCGTCGCTCTACGACGAGACCGCGCACGTGCCGCTGATCCTGCGCCTGCCGAAGAAGCTGCCGGCGGGCCTGCGCGTGAAGGACCCGGTCTCGAGCATCGACATCGTGCCCACGCTGCTCGAGCTCGCCGGCATCGATGCGCCGAGCTCGCTGCGCGGCTCCTCGCTCCTGCACATGGTGCGGGGCAAGCCCGATCCCGAGCGGCCCATCGTTGTCGAGGGTCGAGGCGCGCACTCGATCCGCGTCGGCCGCTGGCGCTTGGTGATCCGCGATCCGGCGTATCGTCACGTGCGCGTCAAGGGCCGCCGCAAGTCACGTCCGCTCGAGCTCCACGACCTGGAGAGCGATCCCGGGGAACGCGTCGAGGTGACGAAGCAGCACCCGGAGGTGGTGGCGCGGCTGCTCGAGGCGGACCGCAAGCGGAGCGCGCAGTCTGCGGCGGCCTCCACCACCAAGCCTCCGAAGTATCACTTGTACTTCGCGGGTGGCAGCGGGTTGCATCGGCTGAAGGGGCGCATCCGCGCGCTCGGGGCCGACGGCGGACCGGCGACGGTCGTTGCTCTGGGCAACGAGCTGGCGGAAGGCGCGCTGCGCTCCGAGGCGGGGAGGGTGGAGCTCGACCTATCGCTCGTGCCGGAAGGCGTGTTGGCGTTCGAGCTCGCCGTGGATCCCCCGAACGCCGAGCTCGAGTGGGAGCTCCGCTTGGACGACGCGCCCTGGCCAGCCGAGAAGATCTTCGCCGGCTCGTTCGGCCTCGAGGCCAAGATGCTCGCGACCGGCGTGCGCGGCGAGAGCGCGCGGCGCAGCGTGGCGGGCGCGACGCTGCCCTTCATCGACGCGGCGGCGGACGTGGGCCTGTACGTGATCCGCGACACAGGACCGCGCGAGCTGGAGCTCGCTCAGGGCGACGCCGCGAAGGCCGAAGCGATGGGCCTGATGAAGGCCTGGGGCTACGTGCGCTGAGCGCGTCGAGAGCGGCCCGCGTGCGCCGCGCCGAGAAGCGGCGACGCACGCGAGGCCAGACGAACGAGGCTGTCCCCCTTCCGTCCGGGTCGAGCATCCACGGCTTGGGGGGGGCTTTCAACCCCCGCCGGACTGGGGCGGATCCAGCGGAAAAACGCCTGCCGATCAGCGCGGGTGCAGGTGGTCGGCCTTGTCGGTCTTGCGCACCGCCGGCACTGCGCTCTTCGGCGCCGCGCCGTACTCGTGCAGCTTGTACTGGATCTTGCGCACGCTGATGCCCAGCACCTCGGCCGCCTTGCTGGTCGAGCCGCCGTGGGCCTCGAGGGTGGTCAAGATGGCGTGCCGCTCGATGTCCGCCATCGACGAGCCCGGAATGGTCGGGACGGGGCTCTCGCCTTCCACCGAGCCGAGCTCCGCCGGCAGGTGGTGCAGCTCGATGGTGGGACCGTCGGCCAGCACCACCGCGCGTTCGACGACGTTCTCGAGCTCGCGCACGTTGCCGGGCCAGCCATACGCGACGATCTGGGCCAGCGCGGCGTCGCTGAAGCGCTCCACGCGCTTCTCGTTCTCGCGCCCGAAGCGCTCGAGGAAGTGCGCGGCCAGGGCTGCGACGTCGCTCTTGCGGCGGCGGAGCGGGGGGAGGTGCACGTTGATGACGTTGAGCCGGTAGTACAGGTCTTCGCGGAAGCGGCCGTCGGCGACCAGCACCTTCAGATCGCGGTTGGTGGCCGCGATCAGGCGAACATCGACGGTGAGGGTCTGGTTGCCACCCACGCGCTCGAACTGGCGTTCCTGCAACACGCGCAACAGCTTGACCTGCGTGGAGGGCGTGATGTCGCCGATCTCGTCGAGGAACAGCGTGCCGCCGTTGGCCTGCTCGAAACGTCCCTCGCGACGACGGTCCGCGCCGGTGTACGCGCCACGCTCGTGACCGAAGAGCTCGCTCTCGAGCAGCGTCTCGGCCAGGGCCGCGCAGTGCAGCCGGACGAAGGGTCCGTCCTTGCGCGGCGAGCGATGGTGGATGGCTGCGGCGACGAGCTCCTTGCCCGTGCCGGACTCGCCCGTCAGGAGCACGGTGGCGCGGCTCGGCGCGACCTGCGCGACGGACTTGAACACCTCCTGCATCTCGGGCGAGTTGCCGATGATGTTGTCGAAGCGGTAGCGCTCGGAGAGCTGGCTCCGGAGCTCGTGGGTCTCCCGACGCAGGCGCGTGCGCTCGAGCGCGCGGTCGATCACCAGCACCAGCTCGTCGGTGTTGAGCGGCTTGGTCAGGTAGTCGCTGGCGCCTTCACGCATGGCGCTGACGGCCGTCTCCACCGCGCCGAACGCGGTCATGAGCACCACCGGCAGCTCCGCCGCGTGCTGGCGCAGCTTGCGCAAGAGCTCGACCCCGTCCATGCCCGGCATCTTCAGATCGCTCAGCACCAGATCGGGGGAGAACTCCTCGGCCCGGGCCAGGCCCTTGAAGCCGTCGGCCGCGGTCTCGACCTGATAGCCTTCCTCCTTCAGGATCTCGGCTAGCGCGGTCCTGGCGTTGGGTTCGTCGTCGACGACAAGAATGCGTCCCTTGCTCATGGCTCTCTCCGTTCGTGCGCAACCTTTGCAGGACTCGTGCCTGGGCAATTTCCCGACAATTCCAGCACAGGACCGGGGCGATTGCGCGAAAATTGCGTCTGGCCTCCGGGCGACGCCGAATTTGCGTCGTCAGTCGATCGCGTCGGCAAGAGCCCGCAGCGCATCGACGGTGGTGAACACCCCGACCACCTTCTTGCCGTCCACGACGATGGCGGAGCCCAGCTTTCTCTCCGCCATTTCGAGCACGACGTCCTTGAGCAACGCCGTCGGGGCGACCACGTAGGGCTCGGAGGTCATCGCCTCTTCGACGCGCACGGTCTCCGGATCCACGTCCTTCAGCGTCTCCACCAGGTGCAAATCTCGCACGGTGACCATCCCGGCCAGCTGCCCGCCGTGCAGCACCGGCAGGTGCCGGATGTTGTGGTCGCGCATCAGCGCGTGCGCCTTGGTGAGCGACTGCTCGGAGCCGATGGTGTGGGGAGATTCCGTCATGTAGTCGCGGATCGTGAGCAGCTTTTTGGTCATGGCAGGGCTCGCTTCTGTGACGCCGGCCCGCGGGCTCAGTCGTCGTCATCGTGGAGGACGCGGACGGCGGGAGTGTCCAGGTCGTCGAACTGCCCGCGCCGCGCGGCCCACAGGAATGCAAACACCGCGCCGCTGACCAGAATCAGTGCCAGAGGCAAGACCACGAATAGAGCGCTCACGTCGCCTCCGGGAAAGTCTTGGACCGGTAAGAGCTCGTCACCACCGTCAGCGAGGAGACCGGCATCAATATTGCGGCGATCCACGGGGCGATGGCCCCGACCACCGCGAGGGTCGCGCAGATCAAGTTGTAGCCCAGCGACAGCAGCATGTTGCGACGGATCACGCCTAGCGTGCGCCGGCCGCCCTCGAACAGCTCAACCACTGGGCCCACGCCGGGTCGGGTGGTGAACACGTCGGCGGCGCCCAGGCTGGCCTCGGCACCCCCGTGCACCGCGATGCCGACGTGGGCTCGGGCCAGCGCCGCGGCATCGTTCACGCCATCGCCCACCATGACCACGCGCCGCCGTGCCGCCTCGCGCTCGATGACCGCGAGCTTGTCCTCCGGGGAGGCTCCACCCTGCACGAACGTGAGATCGATGCCCAGACGCGCGGCGACACTCTGGGCGACTTGCGGCTGATCGCCGCTCAAGATCGCGACCTCGTGCCCGAGCGCCCGCAGGCGTTCGAGGCTCGCCCGCGCGTCGGCGCGCAGCGGATCGACGAAGCAGGCGAGGGCGCAGGCGACGCCGCCTGCGGCGATCAGCACCGGAGTCTCACCGGCCTCGGCGGCACGAAGTGCCTGCTGCTCGAGCTCGATGGGGACTTCGGCTCGGGAGCGCACGAAGGCGAGAGACCCCACGGCGACGCGCTGCCCCTCCACGCTGGCTTCGACGCCGCCACCGGGCGTCTGGGCGAAGCCTTCCACGGGCAAATCACAGGCGGGCAACGCCCGCTGGAACGCCAGCGCGATGGGGTGAGCGGAGCGGCTCTCCAGGGCGACCACCGCGCGCTGAAGCGTGGGATCACCTTCCCAGCGCCCGAGCTCCAGCCGACCTTCGGTGAGCGTGCCGGTCTTGTCGAACACCACCAGCGAGGGCGTGGCGAGGCGCTCGAGGGCGTCGCCGCCCTTGACCAGAATGCCGCGGCGGGCGGCCTTGCCGATGGCGGCGCTGACCGCCAGCGGCGTCGCCAAGCCGAGCGCGCAGGGACAGGTCACGACCAGGAGCGCGATGGCATTCTCGATGGCGCGCTCGGGATCCACGCGCCACCACCCGAGCAGCGTGAGCGCCGCGAGGCCGAGGGCCCCGACCACGAAGCGGCCCGCCGCCTTGTCCGCCAAGAGCGCGATGGGCGCACGCCGGGTGGCCGCTTCACCCACGCTCCGGAGCAGCTTGCCCACGCGCGTGGCCTGGCCGGTCTTCTCGGCGCGCATGCGGATCGCGCCGCTCACGTTGACGGTGCCGGCGTGGACGCGGCTCTCGGGACCGATGTCCTCGGGGCGCGACTCGCCGGTCAGGAGCGATGCGTCCACCGACGAGTGACCCTCGACCACGGCGCCGTCGGCGGGGAAGCTCTCGCCGGCGCGCACCTCGAGCAGCGCGCCCTCGGCGACGGACTCGATGGGGACCTCGCGCGTCTCGCCGTCTTCGACCAGCCGCGCGCTCGAGGGCGCCAGCGAATACAAGAGGTCTGCCGCGTTCTGCGCCGCGTGCTGCCGCTTGCGCTGCAGCCAGCGGCCGACCAGGAGCAGGAACACCACCGCCGCGACCGAGTCGAAGTAGATCTCGCCGCGCTCTCGCAGCACGCTCACCGCGCCCCAGACGAAGCCGGCCAGGATGCCGATGCTCACCGGCAGGTCCATGTGCGGCGTCCGGGTACGCAGCGCAGCCCAGGCGCCGCGGTAGAACTCGCCCGCTGACCAGGCCACCGCGGGCGTGACCACCACGAGGCTGGCCCAGCGGAAGAACTGCTGGTAGTCCGCGTCCATGCCCTGGAACGCGCCGGCGTAGAGCGCGACCGCGAGCAACATCACGTTGCCGAACACCGCGCCCGCGACCGCCATGCGCGCGAGCAGGGCGCGATCCTCGACGCGGCGGAGCTCGGCGGTGTCCGCGCTCTGGCGCGGGTGCGGCGGGTAGCCGAGCTGGGCCAGCCCCCTGGCCACGGCGGAGAGGCGCAGCTGGTCCGGCGGCCAAGTGACGCGCACGGTGGACCGCCCGAGATCGACGCTGGCCGCCACGACTCCCGGCACCAGACGGCCGAGCTTCTCGACCAGCCACACGCAGGCGGGGCAGTGCAGGTTCTCGAGGTAGAGCTCCACCTCCGAGAGACCCGGTCCCGCGGGCCGGCAGTACACGGACAGGAACGCCGGGTCGTCGAGCTCGGCGTAGCTCTTGTCGCTGGTCGCGGCGCGGCGACCTTCGAGGCCGACCTCGGCGCGCTCGGTGTAATAGCGCTCGAGGCCCGCGCCGTGGATCACGGCGTACACCGTGCGGCAGCCGTCGCAGCAGAACTGGGTCGCCGCCTCCGCCGCCACCAGCGCTGGAGGAACGGGCAACCCGCAGTGGCCACACGCGACTTCGCTCCCGGCGCGTGCCGGAGCGAAGGCAGCGAGGGCCGCTTGCGTCATCGCGCCGCCGCCTTCTTGGCGTGGCACGGCGGCTCGGCAGGGAGCTCAGCCGCGGAGAGCACGCCGCGCGCGTCGCGGAGCGCGAGCGCCGGCGCGTTGATGCGGCCGAACAGACCCGCGATGCCAATCGCGAGCAGCGCGATGGCGCTCAGCACCGGGACGTGCTGGCGCAGGCGCTCGGACAGCCGCTGCACCCCGACGCCGAGGCCCAAGAGGAGCGGCACCGTGCCGCTCCAGAACGCGGCCATGACCAGCGCGCCGGCGGCGGCGCTGCCGGTGCCGGCGGCGGCCACCGCGAACGCCCACAGCCAGCCGCAGGGCAGGAGCGTGGACGAGAGCCCCACGAGGAGCGCGCGCGTCAGCGGCGGGCGCTCGCGCACCCGGCCGAGGACGGACAGCGCGAGCGAGCGCAGTCGGGTCGGCGCACGCAGCCAGCTCACCGCCACGCCGGCGTGCTCGAGCAAGAGCGCGAGCGCCCAGGCGATCATCAGCGTACCGGCAGCGAAGGCCGCCACGCGCCCGACGCCGGCGGCGCGCCCGGCGAGATCCGCAGCGCTGCCGATGCCGCCGGCGAGGGCGCCGAGCCCCACGTAGGTCGCGAGCCGTCCCAGGTGGTAGGCCGCGTGAGACGCCCCGCGCGCCGCGCCGCGCGTGCGGTCGTTGCCGGCGTAGAACGCGGTGAAAGGGCCGCACATGCCGGCGCAGTGCAGGCTTCCGACCAGGCTCGCCCCGACGATGGGCAGCAGCAGCGAGAGGTTCACGACGCACCTCCGGCGCGGACTTCCTGGCGCACGGTCTCGGTGAAGCGCCTTCCCCGAGCCTCCACGCTGAAGCGGAACTCCCAGAGTCCGGACTGGGTGAGCGCGACGCCGCCGCGGTAGCTCTGGTCCTCGGCGCCCTCGAGCCGAGTGGAGACCACCCGCGACGCGCGGGCGTTCGCGAAGGCTTCCAGCGCCACGGCGGCGCCTTGGATCGGCGCGCCGCGGGCGTCCTTCACCCGGGCCACGACTCGGAGCTCCTTGCCGTGCGGCTCGGTCGAGAGCTCGACCTTCCAGCCCAGGCGGGCGTTCTCGGCGGCCTGCGCCCGAGCTTCGTCCCAGGCCACGGCCTTCTTGTAGTAGTCCTTCTCGACGGCGAAGGACGGATCGTCGGTGGCGATCAGCGCGAGGCTGCCGAGGCCGAGCACCATGGCCACGATGAAGACCACGGGCATGAGCGACCAGAAGCGCCCGCCACGAGTCAATTTCTCGACCTTCGTTGCAGTCATGAGCCACCTCCGGCCGACGGTTCCCTTGGTCCGAGCAGCTTGTACGAGACCTCTTTCTGGAAGCCCGATTCGTCCGTGATCTGAAAGCGCACCGGCCGCTGCCCGTCGTGGAAGCTCTCGCGCGGCGCGATCACGAACACGCTCGTGGACTCGTGGCTGCCGGCGCGCACCGGCAGCGGGTTCTCCGGCGCGATCAGCTTGGCGTCCGGCGCGTCCAGGATGAGGATCTGGTAGCGCTGCTTGTTGCTGGTGCGATTCTCGATCTTGACGCGGATCTGGTTCTGAATGCCGTCGGGCTGCTCCACGAAGGGCGCGCCGATGCCCCGGAGGATGGTCACGTCCGCGCCGCCGATGCGGGAGGCGACGACCAAGAGCGCCGTCACGAACCCGGCCAGCACCACCGGGTAGATCAGCACGCGCGGCCTGAGGTAGCGCGGGCGCTTGCGGGTCTCCATCGCCTCCTGCGAGCTGTAGCGGATGAGCCCGCGGGGCTTGCCGATGCGGTCCATGATGGAGTCGCAGGCGTCCACGCACTGCGTGCAGGCGATGCACTCGAGCTGGAGTCCCTCGCGGATGTCGATGCCGGTGGGGCAGGTGACGACGCAGGCGTTGCAGTCGATGCAGTCGCCGGAGCCCGGCTTCGGCTTGCCCTTGCTGCGCGGCTCGCCGCGGGCGCCGTCGTAGGCCACGACCAGCGAGCGCTTGTCGAGCAGCACCGACTGGAGCCGCGCGTAGGGGCAAGCGACGGTGCACATTTGCTCGCGGAACCAGGCGAAGTCGAGCATCACCAGGCCCGCGGTGACGGCCATCACCAAGAACCCCGTCGGGTGCTCGAGCGGAGACTGCGTGACCCAGCGCGAGAGCCGCTCCACCCCGACGAAATAGGCCAAGAACACGTTGGCCACGAGCACGCTGAGCAGGGCGAACACCAGGTTCTTGGCGATCCGCCGGAGGCTCGGGCCCTTCCGTTTGTCGAGCGCGATCTGCTTCGCCCGGTCGCCCTCGAACAGGCGCTCGATGGGCCGGAACAGGAACTCCATGTACACGGTCTGCGGGCACGCCCAGCCGCACCAGCCTCGGCCGAGCAGCGCGGTGAGCCAGATGATCAGCACGAAGATGCTGAGCAGGAGCAGCATCAAGAGCACGCCGTCGGTGGCCAGGAAGGTGCCGCCGAGCAGGTGGAACTGCCGCGCAGGGACGTCGAGCAGCATCACTGGCTTGCCGTTCATCTTCACGAACGGCAGTGCCACGAAGAGCGCGATCAGGCCCCAGCCCGTCATCAGGCGCGCTCTCCAGTAGCGGCCCGGGTGGACCTTCGGATGGATGAGCCGCCGCGTGCCGTCCGCGTTCAGGGTGGGCAGCACGCGTTCGGGCGCGGGCAGGGGGCCGGACATGTCAGTTGCCCGTCACTTCCTTCCCCTCGGGTGCCTTGCCGGTCTCCATCTTCCCGCGCAGCGTGCCGACGTAGGCGACGACCTGGGTCAGCTCGGCGGGGGTGAGCTGCTTCTCCCAGGCCGGCATGCCCTTGGCGGCGACGCCCTCGGAGACGACCTTGTGGATGTCCAGCAGCTTGCCCTCGCCGTGGACCCAGTGTTTGTCGGTGAGGTTCGGGCCGACCAGGCCCTGGCCCTTGTCCGCGTGACAGGCCGCGCAGCGCAGCGCGTACACGGCCTTGCCCGCCGCGACCGTGGTCGCGTCGTTCATGGCCTTCCCCAGCGAGTCCTCCGTCTGGGTCACGGCCTTGGGCGCGCTCGCGCCCGCCGCCTTCACCTCGGCGTCATAGCTGGCGATGACGCCCGGGACGCTGCCGGTCACGTGGTAGACCACGTAGTAGACCGCGGCCCAGACGGTGCTGCCCCAGAAGATCCAAACCCACCAGCGTGGCAGCGGGTTGTCGTACTCCTGGATCCCGTCGTACTCGTGATCCATGAGCATCTCTTCGTCGCTCTTCGGAGCGGCGGGGCTCGGCTTCTCGCTAGCTTCGGACATCAGCCGTTCTCCTTCAGGTCCCGCGGCTCTTGCGGGTTTTCATCGTCCAGGGGCATCCGGCCGGCCCGCTCCCAGTGAGCGCCCAGGTCGCGCCGGTAGACGTGGAAGACCACGGCCACGAACACGGCGAAGAAGATCACCAGCGAGATCTCGGCGTACGCCGCCAGGCCCATCGAGCTCATCACGTCGGACAGCTTCATCGCGCGCTCCCTTCGCCGAGCTGGGCCTGCTTCTGGGCGTCGCCGCCCGCGGGCTGCTTCTTGATGTCGGTGCCCAGGCGCTGGAGGTAGGCGGTGAGGGCCACGATCTTCTTGCCCTCGAGCCCGGCCGGCCCGCCTTGCGTCTGGATCTCGCCTGCGATCTGCTTGGCCTGCTCCCGCGCCTGGGCCTCGGCCTTGTTCACGGAGTCGCCGTAGGGCACGCCGAGCATGGCCATCACGTCCACGCGCGCCTGGATGCCCGCGAAGTCCGTGTCGTCCTTCAAGAGCCACGGGTAGGGCGGCATGATCGACTGCGGCGTGGTCGAGCGCGGGTCTTCCATGTGGCGGACGTGCCAGAGGTGCGGGTACTTGCCGCCGACGCGGTGCAGATCGGGCCCGATGCGCCGCGAGCCCCACTGGAACGGGTGGTCGTAGACGAACTCGCCCGGCTTGCTGTACTCGCCGTAGCGCTCCGTCTCGGCGCGGATCGGCCGCACCATCTGCGAGTGGCAGTTGTAGCAGCCCTCGGCCAGGTAGACGTCGCGGCCGGCGAGCTCGAGGGGCGTGTAGGGCGTGACGCTGGCGATGGTCGGCACGTTCGAGCGGATCAGGAAGGTCGGGATCATCTCGAACAGCGAGGCGACGATCACCGCGAGCCCGGTCAGGATGGAGAACTTGAGCGCCTTGCGCTCCCAGGCGCGGTGGAAATCCGCGCGCACCAGGTAGCTCAAGAGGCCCTGCGCCGCCGGTTTGCCTTCGGGCTCCTTGAATTCGCCGAGGGCCGGCGCCTCGTGCTCGGGCTCCTCGTATTTTGCCGGGCGTGCCTTCCAGGTCATCAGCACGTTGACCAGGCAGAGGGTGGCGCCCACCACGAACAGCGTGCCGCCGGCGACGCGCACCCAGTACATCGGGATGAGCCGCATCACGGTCTCGACGAAGTCCGGGTAGGCCAGGCGCCCGGTCTCGTCGAAGGCCCGCCACATCAGGCCCTGCGTCACGCCCGCAGCGTAGATGGGCACGATGTAGAGCAGGATGCCCAGCGTCCCGAGCCAGAAGTGCAGGTTCGCCAGCTTCTTGCTCCAGAGCTCGGTCTGGAAGAGCCTCGGCGCCAGCCAGTAGGCCATGCCGAAGGTCATCATGCCGTTCCAGCCCAGCGCGCCGGAGTGCACGTGGGCGATGGTCCAGTCGGTGTAGTGCGAGAGGGCGTTGACGCTCTTGATGCTGAGCATCGGCCCCTCGAAGGTGCTCATGCCGTAGAAGGTGATACCCACCACGAAGAACTTGAGCACCGGCTCCTCGGCGACCTTGTTCCAGGCGCCGCGCAGGGTCATGAGCCCGTTGATCATGCCGCCCCAGGACGGCATCCAGAGCATGACCGAGAAGATCATCCCCAGGGTGGAGGCCCACTCCGGCAGCGCGGTGTAGTGCAGGTGGTGCGGGCCCGCCCAGATGTAGATGAAGACCAACGACCAGAAGTGCAGGATCGACAGCCGGTAGGAGAACACCGGCCGGTTCGCCGCCTTCGGCATGAAGTAGTACATCAGGCCCAAGAACGGCGTGGTCAGGAAGAACGCGACCGCGTTGTGGCCGTACCACCACTGCATGAATGCGTCCTGCACGCCGGCGTAGATCGAGTAGCTGCGGGTCGCCGAGGCGGGGATGGCCAGGCTGTTGAAGATGTGCAGGACCGCGACCGTGATGATGGTCGCGATGTAGAACCAGATGGCGACGTAGATGTGGCGCTCGCGGCGCTTGGCCACGGTGCCGAAGAAGTTCACGGCGAAGACCACCCAGACCACCGCGATGGCCAGATCGATGGGCCACTCGAGCTCGGCGTACTCCTTGCCGGAGGTGATGCCGAGCGGCAGCGTGAGCGCCGCCGCCACGATGATCAGCTGCCAGCCCCAGAAGTGGACCCGCGACAGCGCGTCGCTCCACATGCGCGCCTTGAGCAGGCGCTGCGACGAGTAGTAGACCGCCGCGAACACCGCGTTGCCCGCGAAGGCGAAGATGGCGGCGTTCGTGTGCAGCGGCCGGAGGCGGCCGAAGGTGAGGAACGGCAGGCCGAAGCTCAGGCTCGGCATCACCAGGATCAGCGCGACGTAGAGACCCGCCAGGGTCCCGACGACGCCCCAGATCAAGGTGGCGACGGTGAACTTGCGGACGATGTCGTCGTCGTACCGGAACTTCTCGAGGGCAGAGGTCATCGCGGGCCCGCGAAAGCACGATTCGTGCCCCGGTCGAATCTGTTCCCTGCGGGAACATCGCGCGATTTCCGCGACTTCACCGTCTTGGCGGGCGTACGGCCGGAACGCGCGTCCCGTTCTTGCAGGATCGCAGAGAGTGCCTCCGCGTACCGCGCCGACTAACAGCGTAGGGAGCCCGCCGCCGCCGGTGCCGCCCGCGCAAGCGGTGCGCCCTGGCAGCGCTGCGACGCAGCCCCTGCGCTCTTTGGAGGCGGGCAAGGGGGAGCCCCTCTCGGTCGGTCGCCGTGCCCATTCGGAACAATCTGCCGCCTCGGCGTGGATCGCCGAGCCCCCGGAGGAGGTCGCCGCGCGGCTCGGCTCGGATCTCGCGTCCGGGCTCTCGAGCGAGGAAGCGCGGCGCCGCCTGGCCCGCGATGGGCCCAACGAGCTGGCGGAGAAGCCGCCGCCGTCCCCGCTCGTGCTCTTCCTCGGTCAGTTCGCCGACGTGACGGTGCTCGCGTTGATCGCGGCGGCCCTGGTCGCGGTCGCGCTCGGCTGGAAGGAGCGAGAGTCCGCGTCATTTCTGCACCGCTTCGGCGACGCGATCGCCATCGGCATCATCGTCGTGCTCAACGCGCTGGTCGGGTTCGCGCAGCAGCGCAAGGCGGAGCGGGCGCTCAGAGCGCTCCGCGCCCTCGGCGCCCCGGTGGCCAAGGTGCTGCGGGGCGGCACGGTGGAGCGGGTTCCCGCGCACACGCTGGTGGTCGGCGACGTGATCGAGCTCGGGGAGGGCGATCGCGTCCCCGCCGACGGGCGCCTGACCGAGACCAGTGACGCCGTGGTGGACGAGTCCGCGCTGACCGGCGAGTCCGTCCCGGTGGACAAGCTCGAGGTGGGGCTGCTCGACCCGACCACACCGCTGGCGGAGCGCGCGAACATGGTGTTCTACGGCACGCACGTCGCGCGCGGGCGCGCCCGGGCGCTGGTCGTCGCGACCGGAATGCGCACCGAGCTCGGGCAGATCGCCGAGCTGCTCGGGGGCGTCGCCGCGGAGGACACGCCGCTTCAGAAGAGCCTGCACCGCTTCGGCACCAAGGTCGTGATCGCCTCTGCGCTGCTCGGCTTGCTCGTGTTCGCGGTCGGTGCGGTGCGCCTGGAGGCGCCCATCGGGTTCCTCTTGCTCACCGGCGTCAGCCTGGCGGTGGCCGCGATTCCGGAGGGCCTGCCGGCCGTCACCACCATCGTGCTCGCGCTGGGCGTGCAGCGCATGGCCAAGCAGAACGCGCTCATTCGCCGGCTGTCGGCCGTCGAGACGCTGGGCTCTGCCGACGTCATCTGCACCGACAAGACCGGGACGCTCACGCAGAACCGCATGGTGGTGCGGCGCGCCGAGGTCGGGCGCCGCAGCCTGGAGGTCGAGCACTCCGGGCAGACGACGTTCTTCGCGGAGCTGGGCGGGCGCCGCGTGGAGCCCGACTTTTCGGGGGCGGATCCGCTGGCGGAGCTGGTGCTCTCGTGCATCGCGGCGCCGGCGGCCCGGGTGGCCGAGGACGGCAGCGTGCGCGGCGATCCGACCGACGCCGCCTTGCTCCGGATCTGGCTCGCTCACGGCGCTGAGCTCGCCGCCGCCGGCCGCCAGCTCGAGAGCCTGCGCGTCGTCCCCTTCGACCGCGAGCGCAAGATGGCGACCGTCGTGACCAGCAGCGAGCGCGGAGTCGTGAGCTACTCCCACGGAGCGCCCGAGGCCGTGCTGGGGCGCGCGAGCCACGTGCTGGGCGCGCGCGGCGAAGAGCTCCCAATCGGCCCGAGCGAAGCCGCGGAGCTCTCCCGCCGGGTCGAGGAGTGGGCGTCGCTCGGGCTCAGGGTCATCGCCGTGGCCCGCGCCAAGACCGGTGCCGTCTCCCTCGAGGAGGCGACGCGGCTCGAGCGCGACGCGCTGCTCGAGAAGATCGAGCGCGACATGGTGCTGGTGGGCCTGCTCGGGATCGCGGATCCGCCGCGGCCGGAGGTGTCGCTGGCGCTCGCCAAGGCCCGGGACGCCGGCGTTCGCACCATCATGATCACCGGCGACCATCCGCTGACCGGCGAGGCCATCGCGCGCGAGCTCGGGATCCTGAACGCCCAAGAAGGCGAGGTGATCACGGGCCCGGAGATCGACACGCTGAGCGCCGCAGAGCTCGGGGAGCGGATCGAGCGCATCCGGGTTGTGGCCCGCGCCACCGCGGCCAACAAGCTGCGCCTGATCGAGGCGCTGCGCGCCCGCGGGCACGTGGTGGCGATGACCGGCGACGGGGTGAACGACGCCCCGGCGATCAAGGCCGCCGACATCGGCGTGGCCATGGGGCGAGGCGGCACGGACGTCACGCGCGAGGCCGCTGACATGGTCCTCCTGGACGACAACTACGCGACCATCGTCGGCGCCATCGAGCAGGGCCGAGTCGTCTACGACAACATCAAGCGCTTCATCGTGTTCCTGTTCTCGGTGAACGCGGGGCTGGTGCTGGCGGTGCTGGCGGCGGCAGCGGTGGGGTGGCCCCCGATCCTGACCCCGACGCAGATCCTCTGGATCAACTTGATCACCAACGGCTTGCCCGCGTTGGCGCTGGGCATGGAGCCGGTGCACCTGGATCCGATGAAGCGCGCGCCGCGGGCGAAGGGCGAAGGCCTGATCTCGCCCGGGGAGCTCGCCTGGCTGCTCTCCTACGGAGTCTTCATGGCGGTGCTCGGCGTGGCCACCTTCGCGTACTTCCACCCGCCCGTGCTGGGCGCCTCCGGCGAGACGCTGGCCCTGGCGCGCAGCGCCACCTTCACGGTGCTCGCCATCGCGCCCTTGTTCCACGCGCTGAACGCGCGCTCGCGTCGCGACTCGGTGTTCACGCTCGGCCTGTTCTCCAACGCTCGCCTGCTCAGCGCGTTCGCCATCGCGCTCGGGCTGCAGGCGGTGGCGCTGTACGTGCCAGCCTTGGGCGGGGTCTTCTCGACCACGCCGCTGCCGCCCGCCACGCTCGCCGCTGCCCTCGGCGCTTGCGCGCTGACCTGGGTGGTGGGCGAGGCGGAGAAGGCGATTCGACGGGCTTTTCGTGCTCAGCCGCAACCCTTGCGTCCTGCCGCCGAGTGACGCACGGATTGCGCAACACGCCGGGCAACTCACTTGCAATTCCCGGCGAACCCGCTGGCACGCCCACTGCACATCGAACTGGTTGACGCCGCCGCGAGAAACGGGGGCCTTCGAGGAGAACTCACATGACCACGCCCAAGAAGCCCTACCTAGTCGTCGTCGGAATCGATTTCGCGCCGAGCGGAAACACCGCGCTGGAGCGCGCCTTCGAGCTGGCGAGCGCCGAGGAGAACGGCGAAGTGCACGTCATCTACGTCGCGCGCGGCTATGGGCCGCTCGTCCACCTGGACACAGGTGCGGAAATCGTGACCGCGACCATGGACGAAGCCAGCCAGAAGCTGAAGGCCTACGTCGAGGAGAAGCTCGCCAAGTTCGTCGAGAAGCGGGCCGCCCAGGAGCTCGGGACGTTCTCGCGCGCCGTCACGCACATCCGCCTCGATGCGCCGGCGGAAGAAATCGCGCAGCTGGCCTCCGACCTCGAGGCCTCCCTGGTCGTGGTCGGCACGCACGGCCGGCGCGGGGTGCGGCGGCTCCTGCTCGGCTCGGTCGCCGAAGGTGTCGTGCGTCTGGCGCCCTGCGCGGTGCTGGTCGTACGTCCGCCGGAGGGCGGGCCGGTCGCGCAGATCGAGCCGCCCTGCCCGGACTGCGTGCGCGTGCGCGCGGAGACCAAGGGCGAGGATCTGTGGTGCCCGCGTCACCACGAGCACCACGGACGGCGCCATGTGTACCACTACGTCGGGCGCATGACCGGGGCGCGCGAGCGCCTGCCAGGCCTGGGTGGGGAGGATTGAAATCGGGCTCTGATCTTGCCTTGACCATCGCGCACACCTCGCTCGCGACCCCCTTCCACCTCCAGAAAACCGCCAAGACGCCAAGCTCGCCAAGTTCGCCAAGCCAGAAGTTTCTGAATCTCCGATTTCTGAGCTCGTCAGCTGTCCTGGCGAACTTGGCGTTCCTGCTGGCGTCTTGGCGGTTCTCTCCCGATCCCTGACGGCCCCCCATGACCACCGACTGGAAGACTCGCTACGCCGACAAGATCTCCTCCCCCCAGGCCGCGGTGAAGCTCATCCACCGCGGGCGGCGCATCTTGATCGGCTCCGGGGCCGCCGAGCCCACTAGCCTCGTCGAGGCGCTGGTCAGCCATGGCGATCACCTGGCGGACAACGAAATCGTCCACCTCCTGACCTTGGGCCCCGCGCCCTACGTCGCGCCGGGGCTCGAGCACCGCTTCCGCCATACCGCGTTCTTCATCGGGCAGAACGTGCGCGCGGCGGTGCAAGAAGGCCGCGCCGACTTCATGCCGGTGTTCCTGTCGGAGATCCCCAGCCTGATCCGCACGCGGCGCGTGCGCATCGACGTCGTGCTGGTGCAGGTGTCGCCGCCGGACGAGCACGGCTACGTGAGCCTCGGCGTCTCGGTGGACATCGTGCGCGCGGCGGTGGACTCGGCGGATCTGGTGATCGCCGAGGTGAACCCGAACATGCCGCGCGCGCTCGGGGACTCGTTCGTGCACGTGTCGCGCATCGAGAAGCTGGTGCCGGTGGACCGCCCGCTCTACGAGCTCGAGCCCGAGCCGCTCGACGATGTGTGCCGCGCCATCGGGCGCCACGTGGCCAGCCTGATCCCGGACGGCGCCACGCTCCAGACCGGGATCGGTCGCATCCCGCACGCGGTGATCGAGGCCCTCCGGACTCGCCACGACCTGGGCGTCCACACCGAGATGCTCTCCGACAGCATCGTGGATCTGGTCGAGGCCGGGGTGATCACCGGCAAGAAGAAGACGCTCTTGCCGGGCAAGATCGTCACTTCGTTCGTGATGGGCAGCAAGCGCCTGTACGACTGGGTGCACGACAACCCCGCGGTGGAGCTCCGCCCCAGCGAGTTCACCAACGACCCGTTCGTGATCGCGCGCCACGACAACATGATCGCCATCAACAGCGCGCTGGCCGTGGATCTGACCGGTCAGGTCGCGGCCGACACGCTGATGGGGCGCTTCTTCAGCGGCATCGGCGGGCAGGTGGACTTCATCCGCGGCGCGGCCCGGAGCCGCGGAGGCAAGCCCATCATCGCGCTGCCTTCCACTGCCAAGGAAGGCAAGGCGAGCCGGATCCAGGCGGGCCTGGAGGAGGGTGCCGGCATCGTCACCAGTCGCGGCGACGTGCACTACATCGCCACCGAGTTCGGAGTCGCCGACCTCTGGGGCAAGAGCATCCGCGAGCGCGCCACGGCGCTGACGGAGATCGCGCACCCCGACTTCCGCGCGGAGCTCTTGAACGCGGCAAAGGCCCGCAAGTACGTGTTCGTGGATCAGACGGTGTCGCGCGCTCGCTACCCCTGGGAGGAAGAGAGCGAGGTCGAGCTCGCCGGCAAGCGCCTCAGGGTCCGGCCGGTGCGCGCGGCGGATCTGGAGACGCTCCAGGACATGTTCTACCGGCTCTCCGGCGAGTCCACCTACCTGCGCTTCTTGCAGCACAAGAAGAGCCACCCTTACGAAGAGATGCTCGATCTGGTGAACCTGGACTACACCAGCAACATGGCCCTGGTGGTCTGCGACGAGACCGGGCCGGCGCCGGACATCCTGGCCATGGCGCGCTACGACGTGGATCCGGCCACCGGCTTCGCCGACATCGCCTTCGTGGTCCGGGACGAGTGGCAGGGCAAGGGTCTCGGCACGCTGCTCATGCGGCGCATGGCCGAGATCGGCCGCGAGCGCGGCCTCGCCGGCTTCACCGCCACGGTCCACTCGACCAACGCCAAGATGCTCGGCGTCTTCCACAAGAGCGGCCTGAAGGTACGCACGACCCTCGACAGCGGGGTGTACTCGGTGAAGATGCGCTACCCCGAGCCCGAGGCCCCCGAGGCCGACCTGGCGCCCATTTCCCGACGCCGAGCGTGACGGCCTCGACGAGCCCGGCGCGCGTTGGCATGATTCGCGGAAGTCAGAGGTAAGTTCAGTGAGGCGCATTCTAGTCCCCGTCGACTACTCCGAGCCCAGCCGGGCCGTGCTCAAGTTCGCCTCCGAGATCGCGCGCCACCTGGGCGGCGAGCTCACGGTGGTACACGTCTGGGAGTGCATGCCCCACGCGCCGCCGGATCTCACGGTCAAGGGCAAGGACGGCAAGCTCAGGAAGCTCGCCGACGTGATCCGCGAGAACGCCGAGACCGAGATGCAGCAGTTCCTCGCCCAGACCGAGCTGCCCAAGGGCCTGCCGGTGAAGAGCCGGGTCGAGAGCGGCGACGCCGCCAAGTGCATCCTCGGGGATCTGGACTCGGGTGAGTTCGATCTGTTGGTCATGGGCACCCACGGCCGCGGGGGCGTGAAGCACCTGGTCTTGGGCAGCGTCGCCGAGAAGATCGTGCGTTCCTCCAAGGTCCCGGTGATCACCGTGCCGGCCCGAGGCTGAGCTCTTGCGATGAACCACCCGCTGCCGAAGAGCCCCAGCTTCCGGCTCGTGGTCACCGGCGGCCCGGGCGGCGGCAAGACCACGGCCATCGACCTGTTCCGCCGCGAGCTCGGCGCGCGCGTGGTGGTGGTGCCGGAGAGTGCCACCATCATGTTCACCGGCGGGTTTCCCCGCGTGGACGACGCCGACGCGCGGCGCTCGGCGCAGACAGCCATCTACCACGTGCAGCGAAACCTCGAGGACGTGCAGAGCGCGCTGCACCCGGAGCGCGTGCTGCTCTGCGATCGGGGCACGGTGGACGGTGCAGCCTACTGGCCGGGCACCCCGGACGACTTCTTCGTCGCGATGGGCACGAGCTTCGAGGCGGAGCTCGGGCGCTACGACGCAGTGGTGTTCTTCCAGAGCGCCGCGGTCGGCGGGCTCAGCATCGAGGGCGGCAACCCGGCGCGGACCGAGTCCGACGCGGAGGCCCTGGCGCTCGACAAGGAGCTCAGGGCTCTGTGGTCGAAGCACCCGCGCTTCTTCCTGGTGCCCCACCGCGCGAGCTTCTTCGAGAAGATCAGCATGGGCCTGGCGATCTTGCAGAGCATCGTGGCCACGCTGGACGCGACCCGAAGCGGGGAGTGAAGCAGGGGTCGATCAGCGCCAGAGCGGCTCGCCCGAGCCGGGCTCCCGGAGCTCCACGGTCTTGCCACCCTTCTTGACGCGCGTGGCGTAGATCACCACGCCGCTGCGTTTTGCGACGCGCGAGCCCTCGACGCTCACGCGCTCGGAAGGGGCAAAGGTGAGGCCGTGCCGGTCGAGGTACCAGTCCGGCGCCAGGTCGATCACCACCGCGCCCTCGGCGCCGGGCTGGACGCGGAGCTGGACGCCGGAGGCCAGCCGGTCGCTCGGCGCGATGCGATCGACCCCGAGCACCTCACCCTCGATGGCGGCGGCGGAGTGGGCGGGCTCGGCGGCACGCTGGGCGGGGAAGCTCGGCGGCCCCGGTGGTCCGCACGCGCCGGCGAGCGACAGGACGATCAGCAATCGAAGCGCGCGCATGCTGGTCTCGGGTGCATCGCGCGTGCCCGGGCAAATCTCCGCTGGACGCGCGGCTCCGGCGCGCAACGCCTGCCGTAGCGCTGAGCAAACACGCAGGCTTTGCCGCGAAACGTAGGCCAATGTCGCCGAATTCCGGCCATGTGGGCTGGAACGCGCCTTGCTCCCTTCACTCCTGGCCAGTCGAGCCAAGGAGTGACAGCCATGGCAAACATCGCAGTTCACAAGGAACCTCAGGCCAAATCGACGCGCCCGGAGCGGGAGTGGGATCCATTCCGCACCATGCGTGACGTGTTGCGCTGGGATCCCTTCGGTGAAATTGCTCCTCGCTGGTTCGGGGAGGATCTGGGTTTCAACGCAGCCTTCGAGGTCAAGGAGAGCAAGGACGCCTTCGTGTTCAAGGCCGATCTGCCCGGGATCAGGGCCGAGGATCTGGACGTCAAGCTGACCCAGAACCGGCTGACCGTCTCCGGCAAGCGCGAGGCCGAGAAGTCCGAGAAGGGCGACACCTTCTACACCTTCGAGCGCTCCTACGGCAGCTTCGTGCGGTCGTTCACCCTGCCCGAGGGCGTGGACGGCGAGAAGGTCGAGGCCGACCTCAAGGACGGCGTCTTGACCTTGAAGGTGCCGAAGAAGCCCGAAGCGCAGCCGAAGCAGATCAACGTCAAGAGCAAGTGAGCAAGCAGATGCACGTCTGGCACCTCGAGCAGGACACGCCTCGGCGCCCGGAGCGCGTCGGCTCGGGGGAGCCAGTCGTGGTGTGCGTGGGCACCTGGCCGGTCGCGCCGGGTCAGAGCGTGTGGACGACCTTCCAGGTCAGAGAGCGTACGGGCCGGCGCTGGCAGGACACGCGCAAGGCGCGCTGGGTGCGAAACGACGGTCCGAACAGCTACTGGGAGATCGCCCTCGGCCGCTTCGAGCGCGGCGACGAGGTCGAGTACGCGGTCTTCGGTGAGGACGCCGCGGGGCTCGTGGTGGCGACGCGACACTTCGTCATCCAGGTCGAAGGAGAGCCGGCTCCCGCGAGCGAACGCGGCGGGCAGCCGGCGCGGCAGGCGGCGGCGCACGCATGACCCGGGCGGTCCTGCTCCCGCTCGCTGCCCTCTGCCTGTCTCTCCTGCCGCTGCCCGTCGCCGGCGCACCCGTCGCCGAGCGGCCGCTACCGGTCGTCGATCTGAACGTTCACCTGCCGTACCAGCTGGTGGCGCAAGGCCGCTCGCTGACCCACGCCTCGGGCCAGGCGGACGCGCCGCGGCTGCGCCGGGGCGGGGTGATCGGGGTCGTCTTGCCGCTCGTGGGAGGCGAGCGTCGAGCGCGTCCAGAGCCCGCGTATCACACGCTCTATCGCGCGCTCTGGGCGGGCCCCGAGCTGCGCATTCCGGGTTGCCGCCGCCCCGGACCGGGCATTCGGACCTGGCTCGCCCTCGAAGGCGGAGCGACCTTGGCGGCGGCGCCGACCAGCGCCGGGCTCTGGGCCACGCGCGGCGTGCGCCTGTTCGGTCTGGTCCACGATCGCGACGGCGAGCTCGCGACCAGCGCGATGACGCCGCCCCCCGTGCTCACCGGGCTCACCCCGCTCGGCAGGGAAGTGACGCGCAAGGTGTACGCCGCGGGCGGCGTCGTGGACGTGTCCCACGCCTCCGAGATGACGCTCCGGGACGTGCTCGAGATCGCTCGCGAGACCGGCGCGCCGGTGGTGGCGTCCCACGCCAACGCGCGGGCGCTGGCCGAGCACCCGCGGAACCTCACGGACTCCCAGCTCGCCGACATCGGGCGGAGCGGCGGTGTGGTCGGCATCAGCTTCCACCGGCGCCTTCTGGCCCGAGGTCGCGAGGCGGAGCTGTCGCACGTGGTCGCGCACATCCGGCACGTGGCCAAAGTGGCGGGCATCGACGCGGTGGCGATCGGCTCGGGATTCGAGGGCGGGATCACGCCGCCGCACGCGCTCTTGAATGCGACGCGCTTTCCGCGCCTCGGCCAAGCGCTCGCGGACTCCGGCATGCCGAGGCACGAGGTGCGCAAGGTGCTCGCGGGCAACGCGCTACGCGTGCTCTGTCCGTCGAAGGCGCGCTGACAGCGCGAGCACGCGCTCCACCGCGCCCGCGAGCAGCTCGCCGGCGCGCGCCACACTCTCCGCCTCGGTCATCGGGCCGTCGGCCAGCGGGAAGGCCGCGATCAAGCCGTGCTCGGCGAGCAGCGCGGCTTCGACGGCGACGCGGCCGGCGAACGCGATCACCGGGACGCCCGCGCGCTGGCAGCGCTCCCCGAGCCGGCAGACCAGCTTGCCTTGCAGCGTCTGCGCGTCCAGACAGCCTTCGGCCGTGAGCACCAGCTCCGCGTCCCGCAGGCGGCGCTCGAGCTCGACGGCGTCGAGCACGAAGTCCGCGCCCGGCGCGAGCCGCGCGCCGGCGAACGCCGCGAGGCCGAAGCCGAGCCCCCCTGCCGCGCCGGCGCCCGGTGTGTCCGCGGCGAAGCCCGCCAGCTCTGCGAGGCGTGCGAGCGCGCGGTCGAGCGCCCGCGCTTCGTCCGCGCTCGCGCCTTTCTGCGCTGCGAACAGCAGCGACGCGCCGGTCGGTCCAGTGAGCGGGCTCGACACGTCGCACAGCGCGACGACCTCGACCTTCGCCAGGCGCGGATCCACGCTGCCGCGCTCGAGGCGCGTGACGCGGTCGAGGTCCCGCGCGGTCACGGGGCAGGGCGCTCCCACCAGCTCGAGACCCAGCGCTTGCAGCGCGCCGGCGCCGCCGTCGTTGGTCGCGCTGCCACCGAGCGCGATCAGCACGCGCTCCACGCCCGCGTCCAGCGCCGCGCGGATCAGCTGGCCCACGCCGTAGCTCGACGCCGAGAGCACGTCCCGGTGAGCGCTGAGCCGGGCGAGCCCGATGGCTTCGGCGCTCTCGACGAGCGCGGTGCGTCCGCCTTCGAGCAGTCCGAGGCGCGCGACGACCTCGTGGCCGAGCGCGCCCTTCACCCGGGCCGAGCGGAGCTCGCCGCCCCAGGCAGCGAGCAGCGCCTCCAAGCTGCCCTCGCCGCCGTCGGCGAGGGGAAGCACCCCGATCACGCTCCCGCCGGCGCGCTCGACGCCCCGCGCCATCGCCTCCGCCGCGGCCTTCGCGGTCAGGCTGCCCTTCAGCTTGTCCGGCGCGACGAGCACTCGCATCTGGGCAATCATCGCGGTTTTTGGCCACGCGGGGGGAAGTTCGGCGGCCGCGGGAATAGACGGCCCACAGCCACCGTCGAACGAGCGGCGTGCGGTCCGGCGCGCGGGGTCTCGGCTGTTCGAGAATCCACCGCAAGCGGGTTGCGCGACCCGGTTCGCGAAGTAAGGCTTGGTGGGTTCGGCCGGCCGTGCTAAGCGGTCCGCCGCTGGTTTGTCTAGGAGGCTCGGGACGCCATGAAACGATATATTCCTTGGTTGGGTTTGGGTTTGTTGGCCGCTGCATTCGGCGGTTCGACGTTCGCGTGTAGCAGTGACAGCGGCGGCGGCAGCGGCGGCAGCGGCGCGACCGCGAGCGGCGGCGTCGGCGGCGGGCCGGTCGGCGGCGCTGGCGGCGCAGTCGGCGGCGCTGGCGGCTCGGGCGCCACGGGCGGCGGCGGCACCGGCGGCGGGACGGCCACCAAGCTCGGCGCGAAGTGCACCAAGGACGCAGAGTGCGGCGCTGGCCTCACCTGCTTGCTCGCCAGCGGCACCGACTTGGACGGCGAGGGAGCGCCGAAGGGGCTCTGCACCGCGGAGTGCTCGGCCGATCCGAGCGTTTGCGGACAGTTCGCCTCCAACGCGATCTGCCTGAACTACGACACCGGCAAGGGCTACTGCCTCGAGGGCTGCAGCTTCGGCCCGTCCGGCCTGCAGGCCTTCGACTCCAAGAAGTGCCACGGGCGCCCGGAGATGGCCTGTAGCGGCCTGCTCGGCTCGACCGCGGGCGGCGACTGCGGCCCGCCGAACTACGACTGCCCGACGGGCGAGGCCTGCGGCAACGACAACAAGTGCCATCCGATCATCCCCGCCTGCGTGCCGCGCTGCAACGCGGACGCGGACTGCGGCACCGGCCTGAAGTGCAACCCGCAGTCGGGCCTCTGCACCGCGGGCGCGCTGACCGGCAAGAAGCTCGGTGAGGCGTGCACGGTGAACGAAGACGCGGGCACCTCGGACTGCGAGGGCGTCTGCATCAACTTCGGAGACGACCTCCGAAGCTGCGGCTCCGCCTGCACCATCGGCGCCAACCCGTCCTGCGGCTGGAGCGGCAGCGGCCCCGCGCCGTCGTTCTGCATGTACGCCACCAGCGTGGTCGCGGACAACGGCGGACCCGGACTGGGTGATCTCGGTCTCTGCATCCAGTTCTGCGACTGCAACGCGGATTGCAAGACGCCGGGCCTGGTCTGCAGCGACTTCGGCACCAGCGCGGATGCGACCAGCATCAAGAACTACCTCAAGCGCAAGGGTGCGTGCTTCAACCCGAAGAACTCGCAAGACGGCGCCATCAACCCGGGCATCCCGAGCTGCGGCACGGACGCGGGCACGGGCGGCACGGGCGGCACGGGCGGCACGGGCGGCACGGGTGGCACCACCAGCGACGCCAGCACCGACTGACCGAGCTCCCGAGCTCCGACCAACGCCCACTCGGCTCTTGCCGGGTGGGCGTTGTCGTATTTGGGGGACTCAGTCCTCGGTGGCAGCCGGCGCGGCCCGCGATACCGCGGCGGTCACGGCGACTCAGTCGCCCTTCGGCTGCGTCAGCTCCGGCGCCTCGCCGACGCTCTCGCCGGTCGTGTCCACCACGTCGCCTCCGGGGGCGCCGCCCGCTGCATCGATGGAGCCGAAGCCGCTCGTCACGACGTGGATCCGACCGCTCGCGATGCGGCGATCGACGGCCGCTCGCACCAGCCGGGCGACGAGCCGGCGCGTCGGCGGGATCAGAAACGACAGACCGACCACATCGGTGAGGACCCCCGGCGCCATCAAGAGCGCACCGCCGGCGATCACGAGCACTCCGTCGATGATGCCCTGCTCCGGCGTGCGTAGCTCCGCCAGAGCGCGCGCCCAGGCGCGCCACACGCGCAAGCCCTCCCGCTTGGCGAGCCACGCGCCCAGGGCGCCCGTGCCCACCGTGAGCGCGACCGTGGGCCAGAAGCCGATCAGGCCGCCGACCCGGAGGAGCAGCACGAGGTCCACGAAGGGCAGGACCACGAACAATGCGAACAGCAGCCAGCCCACACCCGACTAGCTACCACGTCGCCCCTGTCAGCTCTTGCTGCCCCCGCAGAATCAGGCGCCACGGCGCCACAGCACAAAAAGAAAACGGGCGCGGTGCCGGAGCGCCGCGCCCGTCTCGAGCCGAAGCCCGAAGCGTCGAGCTACTTCTTCTCGGCAGCCGGCTTCGCGAGCTTCTTCTCTCCAGCGGCCGCCGGCTTGGCCTCTTCGGCCTTGGGAGCGGCCTCCTTCTTGGCCTCCCACGGCTTGGCCGGGAGGGCCTTCGGCTTGACGCCGGCCTTTTCCGCAGCTTCGCAGCCGCGCGTCTGGTCCGTGGCCTTGCCGCCGCGCCACAGGATCTTGAACTCGACGCGACGGTTCTTCTCCATCGCCTCGGGCGTCTCGCCCGTGTCCACCAGGCAGTAGAAGCCGTAGCCCTGCGAGAACAGGCGCTCCTTCTCGACGCCGCGGGTCACGAGCTCCTTGGAGACCGAGTCCACGCGCTTCTGGGTGAGCGTCTTGTTGAAGCCGGCGTCGCCCTCCTTCGAGGCGTGGCCGCCGACCTCGACCAGCTGCAGGTCGGGGTTCTTCTTCAGCACGTCCGCGACCGCGTCCAAGATCGGCTTGGACTCGTCCTCGATGCCGGCGGAGCCCTTCTTGAACTGGATCTTCTGGCTGATCTTCACTTCGGATCCGACCAGCATGACCAGCGGCTTCTTGTCCGGGCAGCCGTCGTCGTCCTCGAACTCGTTCTTGGTCTCCGGCTCGTTCGGGCACTTGTCAGCAGCGCCCATCACCCCGTCGCCGTCCGGATCCTGGTTCGGGCAGCCGTCCTTGGGGTCCGGCGGCTGGCCGTCTTCCTTCTCGGCGGGGCACTTGTCGTCCGCGTTGGCGATGCCGTCGCCATCGTCATCCGGAGGGGTCGCCGGGGGCGGCGGAGGAGGAGCATTTCCAGCCTCCATCGAGCCGCTCATGCTCGCTTCAGCCGTGCAGCCCATGAACGCGCCGGCGCTGAGCGCCAGCAGCACCACCGCGGACGCCGTAACCGACGTGTTTCGCAAAGTACGCATCTTCAAGAAACCCTCCTTCAGGTCCAACCAAACTCTGCCGTGAGCAGCCCTCGTATTGGCGGGCTACGGTCACAGCGGGCGGGACCTTCCCACACTGGGACGGCCCGGCCAAGCGCCAAAAGCGCGCTTGTCGCAGCAGACGCCCGAGCGCCTCATTTCGGCTCGCGCTCCCGCGCGATCAGCCAAATCTACGAATCAATGGGTTTTTCAGGGCGTGGCAGCGGGAGGCCGGTCGGGCTCACGTCCCAGGCGCAGGGCAATTTCGAAGCCGGGTCCCCCGCCGACAGGCAGTCGGGTTTCTTTGAGCCGCCCGAGCACGCAGGCGACCACTTCGGGGTCCGGGAACCGGCTCTCGCTCTGGCGGGCTGCCGTCACCCGCCCGCGGGCGTCGCGCTGCACGTGCGCTTGGATACGGCCCCAAAGTCCAGGGTCCCGTGCGAGCCCCTGCGCGTAGCAGCTCGTGAAGGCCTCGCGCTCGACCTCCAGGGCCTTCTCCAGGGCTTCGCCGTCGAGCGGGCCGGCCAGGGCAGGGTCGGCCGGCGACGGCGGGAGCGACGGCAAGGGCGCGTCTCCCGGCCAGACCTGCACGGATAGCTCGACCTGGATTCGCCGGGGCGGCGGCAGCAGCGGGAGCTCGCGGGTCTCGGCGAGCAGGCACTCGACCACCTCGGCGGAATCGAGCTTGGTCCGGAGCAGGCGCGGGCGGCCGACGCGACCGCGGGCGTCCACGGCGAAGCTGAGCACCGTTTCGCCGCCCTTCTGTTTGCCCTGCTGCTGCACCGCGCGCTCGAAGCACAGGCGGTAGGGCCAGTAGCCATGCTTTCTGGAGCGAGCCAGCAGGCTGGTCTCGCTGAGCACCACGGCGGGTTTGCCAGTGCGGCGATCGACCGGCGCGGCCTTGGGCAGCTTGCCGGACACCACCCGCGCCTCGACCTTGACCCGCGTGCCCGGGTGGTAGCTCGGTCGGTTCGAAAGGAAGTCCGGATCGGACGTTCCGCCGAGGTTCCAGCGCGCCAGGAGCTCGTCGTGGGCGCCGGCGGCGACCTCGCCCTTCGGGCGTGGCCGAGCCCAGGCCAGGTATGGGCGCTCGATCAGCAACACCGGGACAGGTCGAGCCGAGAGCTCGGCGTCACTCGCGTCGGCGGCGTCGCCGGCGAGCGCGTCGGCCGGCGACGCGTCTTCGACCGGCTCGGCGTCCGCCTGGGCGTCGGCCTTCGGTAGAGGTGCGTGCGCCGAGGCGTCGAGTCGCGGCGGCTCCGGGACGGCGCTCGAGGGCGCCGCCGAGCAGGCGTGGAGGCACATCACGCCGAGCGTACCGGCGAATAGCGCGCCGAAGCGGCGCCCGGGTGTGCTCTCGATCAGCGGATGTCCTGAAGGCACCCGAGGTCGAGCTCGATCTTGGCGTTCGGCTTCTTGGCGTCGTCGCAGGCCGTGCCGCACAAGAAGATCTTCGCCTTGTCCGGGCTGAACTGCCAACCGTTCGCCTGGTCACAGGTCGTGGACGAGTCCTGGGTCACCGCGTTGCCCGTGACCGTCACCTTGACGTCGTTGGTGTTGATCTTCTTGCCGGGCGGCGGCTTCGGCACGTTGATCTCGCACGAGAGCACGGTGCCGCTGATCTGCGCCAGCGCGGCCTGCAAGTCGGTGCTGAAATTCGCGCTCTTGGTCATGTCGAAGTGGCAGTCGCCGACGTCGGCGGGCGTGGCGTTGTGCGTGCAGGTCGAGCTCTTGGCGGTGCCGCCTTCGTAGGCGATCTGCGAGAGCAGCGCCCGGCCGTTCTCGCTACCCGGCACACCGATGACGAAGGTGCGGATGTTGAGCTGGTTGTACGCCGTGGGCACGTCCGTGGAGAGCAGCTTGCCGAGCTCGGCGGGGGCGCAGCTCTCGAAGCCGTCGGTGAGCAAGACGACGAACAGGTTGCCCGTCAGGGTGCCCGCCTTGAGCAACTCGTAGAGGTGCGCGTAGGAGAGGATGGTCGCGCCGGCGAGCGGCGTCTTGCCCTTCGGGACCACGCCGCTCAGGAAGGTCTTCAGCGCGGTGACCTGCGTCGCGTCCAGGTTGGCGATGGGCACGTCGGGCGTCTGCGTCACGTTGCAGTCGCTGGCGGGGCGCGGGAACACGACCGTGCCCGCGCTGGTGTTGCCCGCGAGTGCCAGGTCGTCGATGGCCTGCTGGAGCGCGGTCTGGGTCAGCGCCCACTTGGTCGGCTTGGTGGTGTCGATGGGCTTGGGGAAGGCCTCGCACTGCGTCGAGGGCTGGCCGTCCGACGGCAGGTTGCAGTCCATGCTGCCGCTGCGGTCGATGACCAGGAACAAGTTCGCGGGCACGAGCGTGCTCTCGACCACGGTCGTGGCGCAGGCGTCGCCGGAGGAGCCGCCGGCGCCACCCCCGCCGCCGATGGCGAGGCCTCCAGTGCCGCCGCCGCCGCCGCCGAACGCCAGACCACCGCTGCCGGAGCCGCTGCCGCCGCCGGTCCCGCTGCCGTTGGCGGAGCCGCCGCCTCCGGCCGTGCCGCCGCCTCCGTCGTCGGAGCCGCAGCCTCCGAACCAGAGGGCCAAGGCCATGGAAGCGACGAGCGCGTGCTTGGAAAGGTGGCGGAGGTGCACTTCAGGGCTCCTTGTGGAGGCGGGTGGGCTCACGAAAGCGTAACACGCTTTTCGGAACGGTTGCTCGGAAGGCCGTCCCGGGCGAAAGTCCGAGGCCGCTTCGAGGAGGAGAGTGTGGGATGACCGACGCCACGACCGAAGGTGGGTTCGAGCACGTCCAGGGCTTCGTGCCCGGCGAGATTTCGGGGGCGCTGGGCCTCGGGCCCCTCGAGCAGCAGTACGAAGAGCTGTTCGCCGAGGTGCTGGCGGACGGCATCATCACCGCCGAAGAGCGCCAGCGCCTGGAGAAGGCTGCGGACAACATGGGCCTCGACCGCGGGCGCCTGTTGCGCCTGGAGCAGGCCATCATGGCGGCCTACGAGACCCACCACAAGGTGCGGGTCGTCGAGCACTACGAGGAGCCCGCGCCCTCGCTCGCCCCGATCAAGGTCGAGGCCGCCGGCGACGCGGGACGCGCGCTCCTGCTGAAGCGCATCGAGCAGCTCGAGGGGCGGGTCCGCGAGCTCGAAGACGAGCTGCGCCGCGCGCAGGCTGCCATCAACGTGGAGGTCGATCTGACGGATCTCGAGACGTCGGTTGAGGACGCGAGTGAGGACCCCGAAGACGCCTGGCGCCGAGTGCGCCGCGATCCGCTGAACGGCCCGGCGATTCGCCAGCTCTATCGCATCTACGGGGCGCGCAGCGAGCTCGACAAGCAGTGGTGCGCCGCCCAAGCGCTGGTCGCGACCGGGCAGGCCAACGACACCGAGCGCCAGCTCTTCGAGAAGCACCGCTCCCAGACCCTGATCGCGCCGCGGGCCGGCGTCGCGCCGCAGACCTGGTACGAGTGCGTCTTCCACCCCGAGGAGGAGGTGCTGACCGGACAAATCTTCGGCGTGATCGCGCCCGCCGTGTTGCTCGGACGCGTCACGGCCCTGCGCCGCGAGGGCAAGCTTCCGATGCCCAAGCCCGAGCTCAAGCAGGACCCTGCGAAGGCCACGGTGACGGCGGTCCGTGCGCTGCCGTGGGGTGCTGCGATTCTGAGCTTGCCGGTGCCGTCCATCTACTTGGAGAAAGATCGCGACGCCGGCTACGAGCACATCCCCGGCGTGCCTCCTTCGACGTTCATCGGCAAGCGCGTGCTCAGCGGTCGCACGCAGCTCGAACACGCGTTCTTGGTCGGGCGTCACCTCTCCGGATACCGACAGGAGCACTTCGTGCGCACGCTGTTCTCCGCGGTTCCGGATCTGGAAGATCTGTTCCTGGCAGCGCTCACCATCGGCAACCCGGGTCTGCCCATCGCCGAGGACATGAAGAGGCGCGTGGCTCCCATCGCCGCAGCGATCGAGCCGGTGCTGGAGGCGCAGCACAAGGACGCTTTGCGCGGGTTCTTCCTGCGTTTCGTCGAGGAGGGCGGGCGCACCAACCTGCAGCGCTGGTCGAGCGCCGCCGAGAAGACGTCGGCGCGCGCGGGGCTCGCGCTCTGCAACGACCTGCCCACGGCCTGCGGCCTGCTCGAGGCCGAGGAAGGGAAGCTCGGCGAGCTTCAGCGCGACCTGGTCGCCTTCGTCACGAGCGATCGCTACTTCCAGCTGCGGCGTCGGCTGGGGATAGCAGTCGATCTGAGCTGAGCGCTCGGCGAGGCACTCCGGGCAAGAGGTTCGGGTCGCTGTCGAGGATGCGCCACACCAGGCGCGTCGCGGCGGCGACCCCCACCGGCAACAGCAACACGCCGAAGCACGGGATCCAGAACAGGATCGCGAACGCGAGACCGAAGCCCAGCGCTGCGGCCTTGTAGGCGAGCACCATCCCTAGGCGGTCGCGCATGCGCACGCCGCGCAGCGTGAGCGGGTAGTCGAAGAGGTTCCACGAGAGCGAGAGCGCCGAGACCAAGAGCTTCAGCGGCACCGTCACGAACACCGCCGGAGCGAACAGGAGCTCGGCTACCCAGAGCAGGGCGAGGATGGGGACCGCGAAGAGCGCCGCGAAGGCCTGCGCGCGCGCGCCGCACCAGATCTCCACGAGGAAGCCGAGCGGGGCGCGGTCGGGTGCCCCGAGCTCCCGCTCGGCGAGCCCGACGATGTGCTCCAGCGCGGGGCTGGAGAGGGGCGGCGTCAGCGCGAGCGCGACGAGCAGGCCGAGGATGGCGCCCAGCACGGAGCCGAGCCAGGTGAGCGCGCTGGCCGCCGCCTTGCCGTACCAGCTGGTGGCTGCGCCGAGCCAGCCGTCGACCAGTGCGTTCACGCCGCTGATCGCTGCCCAGCCCAGGCCGAGCGCCAGCACCACCAGCACCAGGGCCGGCACCCACGCGAAGGGCCAGCTCTTCGGGGTTCGGACCAGGAACGCGGCGCCGGCGAAGATGGACGAAAACCCCGCTCGAAAGCCGGGGCGCTCGGGGCTCGGGGCAGCTTGCACCGAAGCCGACTCTAACCACCCCGCGGCCCTCTGCCTGCAAAAACTCCGGACTCGGTGCCGGCGCGGGCTCGCGCTATGGTGGGTCGATCATGGCCAAGGACCTGTTCGGAATCGTGGGTACCGCCATCGCGGGCACCTACGAGGTCGAAGCAGTCGTGGCCGAAGGCGGCTTCGCCATCGTCTATCGGGCGCACCACGCCGGCTTCGGCGCCAAGGTCGCGCTCAAGTGCCTCAAGCTGTCCCGTAAGGTCGGGCCGGAGCGGCAGGCGGAGTTCCTCGCACAGTTCAAGGCGGAGGCCGCGCTCCTGTTCCAGCTCTCGTCGAGCATCCCGACCGTGGTGCGTCCGCTGCACATCGACGCCATCACCACCAAGGACGGCACCTTCGTTCCCTACATGGTGCTCGAGTGGCTCGAAGGGGAGACGCTCGCGGCCATCATCCACCACCGCGCCGCCGACCAAATGCCCCCGCCGCCGCTGAAGAAGCTGGTGCGGCTGCTCGGGCCGGTGGCGCAGGCGTTGGCGCGCGCGCACGACTTCACCGCGGCAGACGGGACGGCGGTGTCGATCGTGCACCAGGACGTGAAGCCCGAGAACATCTTCGTGGCCAACGTCGCCGGAGAGCAAGTGGTGAAGATCCTGGATTTCGGCGTCGCCAAGGCCCAGAGCGTCGCGAGCCAGGTCGCCGGCTCGAGCGGCGCCGAGCGCAGCGGCGTGCACTCGTTCACTCCGGCCTACGCGGCGCCCGAGCAGTGGGCTCCGGACAAATACGGCGAGACCGGCCCGTGGACGGACGTCTGGGGTCTGGCGCTGACGCTGGTGGAGGCCATGGCGGGACGGCTGATCATCGACGGCGACGTGGCGACGATGATGAACATCGCCCTCGACCCGGTCGCGCGCCCCACGCCGCTCGAGAACGGAGTCGAGGTGTCGCCCGAGGTCGAGGCGGTGTTCGAGCGCGCGCTGGCGTTGAGCCCCAAAAACCGCCAGGCGGACGTCGGGCAGTTCTGGGACGAGCTCTTGATCGCGCTCGGCATGAAAGAGGGCCACCGCGACGCGCGGCGCGAGGCTGGCGCGCAGCTGCGCGAAGAACGCGTCGAGGTCCCGAAGGCGAAGGCTCCGTCGCAGCCGAAGGCCGGCGCGGCGCTGGCGCGCGTCAAGCTCAAGCAGGCAGCGGCGCCGAAGGCCCCGCTGGCCTTGCCGAAGCATCGCCTGACCATCGACGACCCCTTCGAGCTCGACGATCCGCCGTCGCCTTTCGGCGGCCTTCCGGTCGCGGCCCCGGCCCCGCCGCGCCGAGAGCGGCCGGCGCCGAAGCCCTCGCTCGAGCTCAAGCTCCCATCCGAGCCTCCCGGCCCCGGGCTCGAGGCGGCGATCCCCTCGGTCCCGCCACCGGCGGCGCCGTCGAGCCTCGAGGCTGCGATCCCGTCGATGATGCCCGGCGCGCCCGCAGTCCCGCCGCGGGCGCCGGCGCCAGTTCCCGCGGCCCCTCCGAGTCACGACTTCGAGCTGGAGGTGCCGGTCGCTCCTCGCGCGCCCGCACATCGCCCCGATCCGGTCCTCAATCGCAACGCGCTCGACGTGGACGCCGCCGTGCCGTCCGATCGGCCGGCTCCGAGCGAGCTCGAGGCCTCCCTGCGCCCCGGGCCCGCGGCGCCCGCGATGTACGGCGCGGAGCTCGAGCTCGGTGGGGCACCCGCGCTGAAAGTCGATCTGCGTTCCGAGCTTCCGCCCCGACCCGGCGCGATGTCGCCTCGGGCGCCGCCGGCTCGGCCCGCGCCGGTTCGCGCGGCGCGCGACCTCGACCTCGCGCCCGCAGCGCCGAAGCGTCGGGTGAACCTGCTCGCGATTGGCAGCGGGATGATAGTCGCGGCCATCGGCATCGGACTCGGCGATCGCGCGTTGCGCAACGAGGATGGCTCGTCGGCGCTGGCGCTCGGGCCGGTGAGCCCCATGGTGGTGGCTGGGCTGCTGTTTGCGTTGGGCGTCGGGCTGCTCATTTACCAATTCCTGCCCCACGATGATCGCTGATCTCCGCAGCAATTCGCGTAGTGCCTCCGGTCCGCTCGGCAGCGCTGGGCAAAGGAGGCTGGCCAGCGCCCCAAATTTGCTACTCTGCCAAGGGCTGGTGGGGCGATCTCCGGCCCGCTGCGCGAGGGACAATGGCTGAGGACGTCTTCGGAATCTTGGGCACCGTAGTCGCCGGTGCCTACAAGATCGAAGCGGTGGTGGCGGAAGGGGGCTTCGGCGTGGTGTATCGCGCCTACCACTCCGGGTTCCGCGCGCCGGTCGCGGTCAAGTGCCTGAAGGTCCCGCAGCAGCTCTCGAGCGAGCAGGAGGCGCAGTTTCTGGAGCAGTTCCGCGCCGAGGCCGAGCTGCTGTTCCGGCTGAGCGCGAGCATCCCGACCGTCGTCCGCCCCCTGCACGTCGACGCCATCACGCTCCCGGACGGTCGGTTCGTGCCCTTCATGGCCCTGGAGTGGCTCGAAGGGGAGACGCTGGACGCCATCGCCCAGCGCCGCAAGGCGGAGGGGCTGCCGCCCATTCCGCTGAAGAAGCTCGTGCGGATGCTCACCCCGGTGGCCCGGGCGCTGGAGCGCGCGCACAACTTTCAAGGAATGAACGGGCCGATCTCCATCGTTCACCGGGATCTCAAGCCCGAGAACATCTTCGTCGCCAACGTGGCCGGTGAAGAGCTGATGAAGATCCTCGACTTCGGCATCGGCAAGGCCAAGAGCATGGCCAGCCAGGTCGCCGGCAGAGCCAGCCAGTCCGAGAGCGCCTTCAGCTCGTTCACGCCCGCCTACGGCGCGCCCGAGCAGTGGGTCCCCAAGCGCTTCGGCCAAACGGGACCGTGGACCGACGTCTGGGGTCTGGCGCTGACCATGGTCGAGGTCATGGCCGGCAGGGCCATCATCGACGGCGACCACGCCGGGATGATGGGGACTGCGCTCGACCCGAATCGACGGCCCACGCCGCGGAACGAAGGGCTCGACGTGCCCGAGGCGGTCGAAGCCGTGTTTCGGCGTGCGCTCGCCGTGGATCCGCGCGAGCGCCACGCCGACGCCGGCGCCTTCTGGAACGAGCTCACGGCCGCCCTTGGGATGCGGCAAGAAGGGCGCGATCCCAACGCGTCTTCCCGCGACTCTCGGGCCGACGGCGGCGTGATCCCACGCGTGGAGACGATCGAAGCGGCAGCCGGCCCGCGGGCTCGGGTGGCCAGCGGCGCGCGAAAAGTGAGCGCGGCGACCCTCCCAGCGCAGTCCGCTGTCGCGGCGGGCGTGTACCCCGATCTCATGCCGTCCTCCGAGCCGCCGATGAGCGGGCCGATGGCGGTGCCGGATCTCGAGCTCGGCCACATCCCCGACTTGCCCCAGTCCGGGTCGAATCGGCCGAAGGTCGCCAAGAAGTCCGAGCGACCTCCCGCCTACGCACGGGCGCTCGATTTCGACGACTCACCGTCTCAGGTCAGCACTCTCGGGCTCGAGGTCGATCTGCCGGAAGGCGAGCGGCCGTCACTCAGGGTGCCCGGGCCCGCCGGCGCGGGCAGCCGTCCCGACTGGCCCGCGGTCACCGGTAGCCGTCCGGATTGGCCGATCCCCGACAGCCAGGGCACTCACGACGTCGAGGCTCGGCGACGCGTCAGCTCCGCAGCCATGCCCGCGGTGACAGCGCCCGCGCGTCCTTCGAGCGGCGCCTACCCCGCGCAGCCGGGCAGTCTCCCGCCAGCGAGCGCGTCTCAGAGCATCCGTCCCGTCTCCGGTTTGCCGGCCGCGACCGCGAGCGTGCGTCCCGGGGCGAGCGGCCCGGGCTACCCGCTGCCGAACCTGCCGCCGTTGCCCGGTTTCCAGGAACCAGAGCCGTCGCTCCTGCGCCGTGTGCTCCCGGGCGCGGTCCTGGTGTTCATGAGCATCCTCGTGACCCTCGGGGACCAGTGGTACGCGGCGTCCTCCGGCGAGGTCTTCAGCTTGGGCCCGGTGCGGGCGACCTGGATCGCGGGCCTGGCGATGCTGGGGGGCGTGGTGTGGATCGCGATCCGGCTGATCCCCAGCAATCGTTCGTGATGTGCCGGCGCTTGGCGCCTGCCGCCCGCGTGAGCTAGTCTCCACCCCGAGAGAGGGGAGCAGAGTGGCACAGGCAGGCATCCAGCCGGTCGCGGCTGTCGAGCACAACCGGCGCATCCTGATCTGCGATGACGAAGCGCGGCTCGCCGAGCTGACCGCGGGCCTGTTGCGCCACTTCGGGTTCGTGGCCGAGGCCGTTGCGGACGGGGAGCGCGCCATCGCGATCGCAAGCGGCGAGCCCGGCTTCGACCTGCTGATCTTGGATCTGACTCTCCCCGGCGTGAGCTCGGCGGAGGTGATCCGGCGGATCCGCGGGCGGAGGACCCGTGTCGTGCTCACCAGCGGCTACTCCCGAGAAGACGTTCCTCCTGCGCTGCTTCGTGAGCCGAACGTCGTCGCCTACCTGGCCAAGCCGTATCCCGTGGAGCGGCTGGTGGAGACGGTGCGCGAAGCGCTCGCGGACTGATTCTCCGAGTCCACAATTGCGACCGCTGGTCGCCTCCGGTATTGCCGGTGCGCATGGCCAAGAAGCAGCGAGCGAAGCGGGGGGCGCCGCGCCGCGCCGAGAGCAGGAGCCCGGGTGAGGCGGACCTGGTTTCCGACCTCGCACGCCAAGGCATCACGCGCGCCAAGATTGGCGGCTTCGATCTGGACGGGGTGCTGCGCGGGAAATACGTCTCGCTCGACAAGCTGAAGTCGGCCCTGAGCAAGGGCTTCGGGTTCTGTGACGTCATCTTCGGTTGGGACGTGGCCGACGCCCTGTACGACAACGCGCGCGTCACCGGCTGGCACACGGGTTACCCCGACGCTCACGCCGTTCTCGACCCGAGCACGCTCCGGGTCGTGCCGTGGGAGCCGGGAGTCGTCGCGTTGCTCTGCGATTTCAGGGACGCCGAGGGCGGCCCCCATCCCGCCTGCCCGCGCTCGCTGCTCAAACGCGTGATCGCGCGCGCGGAGCGGCTGGGGTTCACCGCGAAGTTCGGCGCCGAGTTCGAGTTCTACTTCTTCCAGGAGACGCGCGACACGCTCCACGCGAAGGGCTTCCAAAAGCTGACGCCCCTGGACCCCGGCATGTTCGGCTACAGCTGGGTGCGCGCGGGGCAGGACTCCGAGCTCATGCGCGACCTGATGGAGGGCCTCGCGGCCTTCGACGTCGAGATCGAGGGACTGCACACCGAGACCGGCCCAGGGGTGTACGAGGCGGCGATTCGCTACGATGACGCGCTCCGGGCCGCGGACAAGGCGGCGCTGTTCAAGACCGCGGTGAAGCAGATCGCCCACCGGCACGGCATCAGCGTCACCTTCATGGCGAAGTGGAACGCGGCGCTGCCCGGGTCGAGCGGGCACCTGCACCAGACGCTGTGGAAGAACGGCAAGAACGCCTTCTTCGACGCCCGCGCGTCGCGAAACATCTCGGCGACCATGCGCCAGTACATCGCCGGGCAGATGGCGCTGATGCGCGAGCTCACGGCGCTCTACTCGCCGACCGTCAACAGCTACAAGCGCTACGTGCCCGGCGTCTGGGCGCCGCTCACGCCCAGCTGGGCAGCCGACAACCGGACCTCGGCCATCCGACTCATCGATCTCGGCAACGAGACCTCGCAGCGCATCGAGTACCGGCAGACGGCCGCGGACATCAACCCCCACGTGGCGATGGCCGCCTGCCTCGGCGCGGGCCTTTGGGGAATCGAGAAGGGGCTGGCGCTGCCTCCCGAGTCGACCGGGGACGCGAGCGCCGCGGGAGAGCGCCTGCCGGCGACGCTCGCCGAGGCGACCGAGCTCCTCGGCAAGAGCAAGGCCGCCCGCGCGCTGTTCGGCGCCGAGTTCGTCGACCATTACGCGCGCACCCGCGACTGGGAAGTGCGCTGTTTCGAGCGAGCCGTCACCGATTGGGAGCTCGCGCGCTATTTCGAGGTGATTTGATGACGACCATTTGGAGCTTTCCGACGAAGATCGTGTTCGGTGCCGGCGAGGCCGGCCGCGTGGGCGAGGAGGCGAAGCTCGCGGGCATGACCCGTCCCTTGCTCGTCACGGACGCGGCCGTTGCCGCCGCCGGCCTCTCCGCCGGGCTGGAGCGGGCCCTCGCTGCGGCGGGCCTCGCGGTGGCCGTCTTCTCCGGCGTTGAGCCGAATCCCACGGAGGCGAACGTCGAGGCCGGTGCCAAGGCCTACGCCGACCATCGCGCCGACGGCATCGTCGCCATCGGCGGCGGTTCGCCGCTCGACTGCGCCAAGCTGATCGCGGTGCGCGCGCGGACCAGCCGACCTTGGGAGGAGCTGGACGACGCCATCGACGGTGGCGTGAACATCCCGCGCGACGTGCCGCCGGTGATCGCGCTGCCGACCACCGCCGGCACCGGCAGCGAGGTGGGACGCTCCGGCGTGCTCACGGTCGCCTCGAGCAACAGGAAGACGGTGATCTTCGCGCCCCAGCTCCTGCCTCGCTGCGCCATTTTGGACCCCGAGCTGACGCGCCGGCTTCCGGCAAAGGTGACCGCCGCCACCGGCTTCGACGCGCTCACCCACTGCGTCGAGGCCTACTTGGCCCTGGGCGACCACCCCATGGCGGATGCGATCGCCTTGGCCGGCGTGGATCTGGTGACGAAGAACATCGAGACCGCGGTGACGAACGGTGACGATCTGGACGCGCGCGGCGGCATGATGAAGGCGGCCATGATGGGCGCGGTGTCGTTCCAGAAGGGGCTCGGGGCGTGCCATTCGCTGGCGCACCCGCTGTCGAGCGAGCTCGGCATGCACCACGGCCTGGCCAACGCGCTGTGCCTGCCGGCGGTGCTGCGCTTCAACGAGGAAGCAGCGCTCGAACGCGTGCTCCATCTGTCGCTGCTCCTGGGCGGCGAGGCCGAGCTCGGTGGAGCTGCCGCCGCAGTGCGCGCGCTCCGAGCGCGCATCGGGCTGCCGAACGGTCTGGCGGCGGAAGGCGTGAAGCCGGAGGTGCTGGGACGCCTGGCGGACAAGGCTTTCGAGGACGCCTGCCACCGCTCGAACCCGCGCCCGTGCACGCGCAGCGATCTGCTCGCGCTCTACCAAGCGTCGATGTGAGCGCCACAAACTTTTCCATTCGGCGTCGAGTGTGCGAGCACCGAGCGGGCAGGAAAGGGGGCGTGCCGCTCGGCGCGCCAGCACACCCATGCGAAAACACCAGCGTCCCGCGCCTCGTCCCGCAGAGACCGACCTCCTGGCGCGTGCGCGCCGCCACCGGCGCCGCGGTGAGCACCGGCGCGCGATGCTGGTGATGCGCGAGGCCTGCTACCGAGTCCTCGACGATGCGCGGCTCTGGACGCTCTACGCGGTCGCCTGCGTGCGGGCCGGCCGGCGCGACGAGGCGGTGAGCGCGCTCAAGCAGGCGGTGTGGCTCCGCGAGCGCGACCGCCACGTCGACAAGGCGCGCGTCACGCTGGCGCTCCTCGCAGGGCTCTTGGCCGGCGACGACGCCTTCAGGGTCGCGGCTGCCTAGCCGTCAGGCGCTCTGTGCGAGGTCCGCGCGTTCGCTCCAGACCAGGCCGCTGGTCTCGAAGGAGCGGAGCGTGTTGCGGCCGCACATGGGGCAGGCCCAGCCCAGCTGGAAGCGCTCAGAAGCCGGGTGGATGCTGTGGGCCGGGGCGATCCGGGTCTTGCCGCGGCCGAGATCCGTGGCCCAGCCCCGGTGGACGTGCTTGTTCTCGTCGAGCTCCGCGGACAAGCGTGCCTGGCATTCACAAGCGGAATGAACGGTAGCGAGCTTCACGCCGCGAAGAAGTAATTGGCGCGGGCGGGTGGGTCAAGGGCGGTCCGGGCTTTGCGGGCGGCGGGGCAGGCGCTATGCTCGGGGCACTTCGCGGGAATAGCTCAGCTGGTAGAGCACAAGCTTCCCAAGCTTGGGGTCGCGGGTTCGAATCCCGTTTCCCGCTCGAAGAAAATCCGAGGTCGAAGGGTGGTGCTGGAACCGACGCGCTTTCAGCTTGGGCTCGTCGTGGTGCTGACGGCCTCGTTCTGGGTTGGCGCATGCTCGGATGATGGGAGCAGCGGCGGCAGCTCGGGCAGCGGCGGCAGCTCGGGCAGCGGCGGCAGCTCGGGCAGCGGCGGCAGCTCGGGCAGCGGCGGCAGCTCGGGCAGCGGCGGCAGCTCGGGAGGCAGCTCAGGCAGCGGCGGCAGCTCAGGAGGCAGCTCAGGCAGCGGCGGCGTCTCAGGCAGCGGCGGCAGCGCGGGCGGCGGTGGGAGCGGCGGCAGCGCGGGCGGCGGTGGGAGCGGCGGCAGCGCGGGCGGCGAGCCGGATGCGGGCGACGCGTCCGACGGTCAGCCTGGCGATGCGTCCGACGCGGCGCCCGATACCAGCGCGGATGCGCCCGATGCGCCGAGCGATGCGCCGCCGCAGGACGCGGACGCGGCAGAAGCTCCCGCGGACTCCAGCGACGCTGCGCCCCTCTGCAGCCCGGGCGCGAAGCAGTGCAACGGCGACACCCTCGAGACCTGCAACCCGAGCGGGAGCGCGTGGGAGGTCACACAGAGCTGCGGGCTGGGCAAGTGCAGCTCGGCGCTCCTCTCGTGCGTCGCGTGCACCTCCGCCGCAGACTGCGCCGCGCCGTCGAATCCTTGCTTCGCGGCGAGCTGTACGGCGCAGGGCAGCTGCGGCACCACGGCTCTGCCGGCCGGGACCGCCTGCGGGACCGGCGGCGTGTGCAACGGCGCCGGCAGCTGCGGGGTCTGCGTCCCGGGCGCGGCGAAATGCAGCGGAACGACCCGAGAGGTGTGCGGGGCGGACGGGCAATGGTTCCTCGCGACGGTGTGCTCCTACGTCTGTCTGAACGGGGCGTGCAGCGGGGTCTGCGTCCCCGGCGCGAAGCGCTGCAGCGCCAATCAACCGGAGTCGTGTGACGCCAGCGGGCAGTGGAAGCCCGCGGCGAGCTGCAGCGGCTCGACGCCGAGCTGCCACGACGGACTGTGCGAGCCGGCCACGCCAGCGAGTTGTGCTGCGCTCCCCGGACAGTGCGGTCCGAACAAGTCCGGCTACTGTTGCGCATCGAACGCGATCGGCGGCGGCAGCTTCCTCAGGGGGTACGACGCCGTCAGCTACACGGACTCGGGGTACCCGGCCACGGTCTCCGACTTCCGTCTCGACGCCTACGAGGTCACGGTCGCGCGCTTCCGCGCCTTCGTGAAGGCAGGCAAGGGCACTCAGGCGAGCCCTCCGGCGGCGGGCGCGGGTCAGCACCCGAACATCGCCGGCAGTGGTTGGCAGGCCAGCTGGAACAGCAAGCTCGCCGCGAGCACTGCCGCCCTGGAGACGGCGCTCGCCTGCAACCCGAGCTACGCGACCTATGGCGATCAACCCGGACCGGACGATGCGCGGCCCGTGAACTGCGTCACCTGGTACGACGCCTTCGCGTTTTGCGCTTGGGACGGCGCGCGCCTCCCGACCGAAGCGGAGTGGAACTTCGCTTCGGCGGGCGGCACGGAGCAGCGCGTGTTCCCTTGGTCGTCTCCGCCCACCGCCACGACCGTCGACGCGACCTACGCGAGCTACTACCTCGACGGGGTGAGCCAGTGCTTCGGCGACGGCGTCGCGGGCTGCTCGCGGGAAGACCTCCTGCCCGTGGGCTCGCTCTCGAAGGGAGCCGGTCGCTATGGAAGCATGGAGCTCTCGGGCAACGTGTGGGAGTGGGTCCTCGACACGTATTCGAACCCGTACCCGCTGCCCTGCGTGAACTGCTACGCCACGGCCGGCTCCGGCCGCACCATGCGCGGCGGCTCGTTCTTCGGTAATCCCGCGACGATACTGAGCTCGGCGAGGAGTTTTGCGACACCGGAGTCCCGGCTCTTCAGCGTCGGAGTCCGCTGCGCAAGGTAGGCCGACCAGGGTTGACATCCCGACCGGATGCGGGAAACGATGTTCGTTTCGAGGAGTCGGGTCATGAACGCCAAACGGATCGCGTCGCGTTGGGTATCGGTGTTTGCGCTGAGCGCTGCGGTCGTGCCGGGCTGCGCTGGGGAGGAGCCGGCGGCACCCGTCGAGCCCACGACCGCCGTCGCGAGCACGTCGCTCGTCACTGGCAAGTGCCAGATGATGACATACCAGAACGCCTGCGACCCCGACGACAACGGTCCGCTGACCGAGTGCCAGGGCGTCTGCGACATCGATTCCGACGGGAAGATGCAGTGTTTTCCCATCAGCCAGCTGGGCCTGCCCAACATCAACGGCAGGCTCTGCGGCGACGACACCTTTTGTACCTCGAGCTGCTCCGGGACGCAGTGCGTGAGCGGGGCCGCCCCCGACGGCACCGCCTGCCGCCCGAGCAACGTGCACGACAAGTGCGCGGGCCAGTGCATCAGCGGGACCTGCCAGCAGATCCCGCCGGGGCAGCGCTGCGACTACGGGCGCCAGGGTCAGAACTGCACCTTCCAGACCTGCGACTCGATCCTGGCGACCAAGTGCGAGGACTCGAACCTGCAGCAAGGTGTGAAGTGCGGGACGGGGACGTGTAGCGGAGCGGGGACCTGCGGTCCGGCACCGGACGGCGGTACGGGCGGCAGCGGCGGCACCGGTGGTACGGGCGGCGCTGCTGGCAGCGGTGGCGCTGGCACCGGCGGCACGGGCACCGGCGGCACGGGCACCGGCGGCACGGGCACCGGCGGCACGGGCACCGGCGGCACGGGCACTGGCGGCACGGGCACTGGCGGCACAGGCACTGGTGGCACAGGCACTGGCGGCGTCGCGGGCAGCGGTGGAACCGGCACCGGCGGCTCCGGCGGTGTCGCAGGCGGCGGCGCGGGTGGTGTCGCAGGCAGCGGCGGCACGGGTGGCCTCGCCGGCAGCGGTGGCACGGGTGGCCTCGCGGGCGGTGGTGGCGCGGGCGGCAGCGGCACGGGCGGCTCAGCGGGCATCAGCGGCACCGGCGGCAGCGGCACGGGCGGCGCGGCCGGCAGCAGCGGCTCCGGTGGCACCGGCCTGGACGGCGTCGTCGAGGGCGGCGGCTGCGACTGCAGCGTCCCGGCTCGCAAGGGACCGCCGGGCGCGCTGCTCTCGGCGCTCTTGGGTCTCACCCTGATCGTCGGCCGGCGTCGCTCGAGACGCTGAGCGCTTCTCCTTTGGCTCCTCTCCTCGACTCCTCTTCCCGGTGGGTGCTCCAATGTTCCAACGCTTCGTGCGCTCTTGTGTGTTCGCGACCGTGACCTTCGCTGCGGCGGTGGCCGCCGCCCAACCCAAGGCGGATGGGTTCGCCTTGAATCGCTACGAGCCGTCGGACCGCGGCAGCGACTGGTTCGCCAACGAGTCCCTCGATCTGCGCGGACACCTGCGCGGGGCTGCGGGCCTGGTGATCGACTACGGCTACAAGCCGCTGGTCATCTACGATCTCGACGGCGACGAGCGCTCCGCCATCGTGGAGCACCAGCTCCATGGCCACGTGGGCGGCGCCATCGTGCTCAGCGACATGTTCCGCATTGGCCTGAACCTGCCTGTCGCGATTTGGCAGGCCGGCGACGGGGGGCGTACCGCGACGCAGACCTTCGAGTCCGAGAACGCCACCACCATCGGCGATCTGCGTCTGGGTGGGAACGTGCGCCTGTTCGGCAACTACGGCGACGCCGTCACTCTGGCGGGCGGGCTGTGGCTCTACGCGCCCACGGGATCACAGGACTCGTTCACCGGTGACGGCAGCGTGCGCGCTCACCCGATGATTCTGGCAGCGGGCGACGTCGACATGTTCACCTACTCCGCGCGTTTGGGCGTGAACGTGCGCGGCAACAGCGACGACTTCGCGGGCAGCCCAATGGGGACGGAGGTGGCCTTCGCCGCTGCCGCCGGCCTGCGGCTGGCGGAGAAGAAGCTGACGGTCGGCCCGGAGATCTTCGGCTCGACCGTGATCACCGACTCGGATGCGTTCTTCAAGCGGCGGACCTCGCCCTTCGAGCTGGTGTTCGGCGGCCACTACCAGGCGGCCAAGCAGGTCAAGGTCGGGGCCGGCGTCGGCCCGGGGATGACCCGCGCCTTCGGCACTCCGCAGCTGCGCGTCCTCGCCAGCGTGGAGTGGACCGAGCCCCTGCCGGAGAAGGCTGCGCCGGCTGCGCCGTCGGATCGCGACAAGGACACGATCCTCGACCCGGAGGACGCTTGCCCCGATGTACCCGGCGTGCGCACCGACGATCCGAAGACCAACGGCTGTCCGCCGCCTTCCGATCGCGACGGCGACGGGATCCTCGACGCCGACGACGCCTGCCCGGACGAGCCCGGGGTGAAGACCGACGATCCGAAGACCAACGGCTGTCCGCCGCCAGCCGATCGCGACAAGGACACCATCATCGATCCGGAAGATGCGTGCCCGGACGAGCCGGGCGTCAGGACGGACGATCCGAAGACCAACGGCTGCCCGGCACCGAAGGACACGGACGGCGACGGCATCCTCGATCCGGTCGACGCTTGCCCGGAGGTCCCGGGCCCGGCCAACGAGGATCCGAAGAAGCACGGCTGCCCGGTCGCGCGGGTCGAGAAGGGGCAAATCCGCATCCTCGAGCAGGTGCAGTTCGCCTACAACAGCGACCGTATCCTGAAGGCGAGCGACTACATTCTCGAGGCGGTACAGAAGGTCCTCAGCGACAACCCGCAGATCAGGCTGATCGAAGTCCAGGGGCACACCGACAACAAGGGCGGCGACCAATACAACTTGAACCTGTCGAAGCGCCGCGCGGCGTCGGTGATGAAGTGGCTGACCGCCAAGGGCATCGACAAGAAGCGGATGAAGTCGCAGGGCTTCGGCAAGAAGAACCCCATCGACACCAATGACACCGAGGACGGGCGCGCCAACAATCGTCGCGTGGAGTTCCACATCCTCGAGCAGGACGCGCCGGCCGCCGAGAAGTGAGCCGGCTCAGCCCCGAGCGCGGCGGCGGGCGACGGCCCAGACGAGCGCGACGCCCAACCAGAGCGGCGCGCTCGCGTCGCCCGGGCGGGGCTTCAGGCGGCACGCACAGCCACCGCTGACGTCGTCTTCGTCACCGCTGGCGGGATTGCCCGGGCCGCCTCCGGCGCTTGGCGCTCCTCCGCTCGTGGCCGCCCCAGCTCCGCCCGCGAACCCTCCGAGCGCGCCTGCCCCGGCTGACCCCGCGCTGCCGGCGGCGCCGCCGACGGTTGGGCCTCCGCCTCCGCTCGGCGCGCCGCCGCCTCCGCCGCCAGCGGGCGCGCCACCGCTGCCACTGCCGCCTGCGCCGCCGGTCCCCGTCGAGAAGCAGCTCGAGGTGTGGACGCTGCGCTTGTTGCCGCAGTCGGTCGGCGATGCGCAGCTCGGCTCCGGCAGATCCGGCGGCGAGCCGGTGCCGCCGACGTCCGCCGGGTTCGGGTAGGCGAGCTCGACGCTGGGCCAATAGGCTGGGTTGCCGCTCGGATACTCGACGCGACCGAAGACCTTCTCCTGGTACGGCGCGGCGCCGCCCACCGCGGGGTTGTAGACGCCGCGGCTCGAGCTGTAGGTGGGATTGCTCGGGTTGTTCGAATAGGCCAGGCCGTTGTACGCCCAGACCGCGGTGTACCAGTTCTCGACGATGCTGGGCTGGTTGTCGCCGACGCACTTGGTCGCGCGCCACTTGCTCGCCAGGATCGAGGCCCCGGTCGCCATGTTGTACGTGGGCTCCGCCGCGACGCGCTTCTGGTCGAACGCCGGCGTCTCGCCCTTGTGCATGCCGCTCGTGACCTGCCCCACGCCGTAGCCGCAGTCGAAGGAGATGATGGTGCGGGACGGTCCGCCCACCTGATCGGCGGGCATGTCGGGCACGCAGAACTGGGTCCAGCCGCTCTCCGCCATGGCGATGGCCTTGAGCAGCTCGCAGGGGAAGCGCGCGGGGACGTCGTGCATGGCCTCGGGCTTGCCGCAGCCCTGGCCGATGTCGGCCACAGCGGGGCCTTGGTTGCCCCAGGCGGGCGGTCCCTTCGCGACGACGTCGAAGATGGCCTGCCACTGGGTCGGCGTCGGGTTGGTGCCGTTGACCGCCTCGACTCCGCAGTTGTAGGTGTTGTTCGAGCTCGAGAGCGTGTAGCTCGGGCAATACGCGCCGGCCGCGCTGGAGCAGAGCAGAGCGGCGAGGCCGAGCCCGAGAGGGGCGCGCTTCATGGCAAGAACCCCGCGATCTCGAGGCGCGCTCCAGCGGGAGCCGCCACGCGCGTGACGCGCCCGCCGTCCGCGCTGCTGACGAAGGCCTCGGCGAAGCTCGATGGGACGCGGTGGAGCAGCGCGACGTGGAGCCCGTCCGGGCTCACGCTGCGCACCTCGTCGAAGCCGGGACCGAGCGCACGGCTCGGGCCGGCGCCGCCGAGCACCACTGCTCCGCGCCCATCGTTGACCAGCACGCCGCCGCTGGGCCAGACGCTTGGGGTGATCCACATGCCGCCGGCGCGCGCGAGCTCCTGACGCGCGCCGGAGTCGAGGCTCAGCCGCTCGACCAGCCAGCCCGAGCCGTCGTGGTTCGTGTAGACGAGCGAGCGGGCGCTCCGGTCCACGGAGAAGTCGCGAGCCAACGCCGGGATCGGGCTCAGCAGCACCCGGACCGCGCCGCTCTCGACGTCCACCGCGACCAGGTCCGCCGCCTCGGGCGCCACTCGGTAGAGCAGGACCTCGCCGTCGAAGAGACCCGCGAGGTGGGTGATGTAGCCCTGGAAGGTGTGGATCTGGCGCAGCGCGCCGGTCTCCGGATCGAGCTCGTCGACGCTCAGCGAGTCGACGCGCTGTGCGCTCGGCAGCTCCGGACCGGGGGCTCCGCGCTGCACCAACACTCGCCCGGTCGGCAGCAGCAACGGACGGCTGGCGTGGTAGCAGCCCTTCGCGAGCACCTTGGGCTCGCGGCCGGGCTCGACGGTCAGCAGCCAGGCGCCGAAGGACGGGTCGCGACGGCGCTCCATGTCCGCCACGACCACCACGCGCTCGGTCCCCGGCACGAGCGCGCCGCGCACTTCGCCGTCCGGCGCATGGGCGAAGCGGACGGCGGCGGGCGCGGCGCCCGGCGCTCCGGGCAGCGCGAAATGGAGCGAGGTCTCGCTCGAGCCGGGCCGCGTCGAGAGCAGCGCCAGACGCGGCGGCGCCGGCTCGCTCGGCGAGAGCGCCTGCGCCCGCGTCGGCGCGCGCCCCGCGGTCGGGCTCTCGGCTTCGCAGGCGACGAGCGCGCAGACGAGGGACAGGCCGAGCGAAGCGAGCCGCACGATGGTTCGAAGATAGCACCCGCATCCCAGGCGAAGAAGCGGCTTTTCAGGAACGCCGCCCGTCACGCTAAGATGAGGCCTTCCGCCCGATGGCCTACCTCGCGGTCCTCGCCAAGCTCGACGCCGAGAGGAAGCGCACGCTCGGCGCGGTCGCGACGGTCACCCGGCTCGAGCTGGCTCCCTTCGAGAAGGTCGAGGCGGCGCTAACTTGGCTCGACGCGCACGAGCCCAAGGTGGTCGTGTTCGACGCCGGTGTGGTGCAAGCGGAGAAGCTCTGCCGCAAGGTGCGCTCGAAGAAGAACCTCGCGAGCGTTCCGATCATCGCGTTGGTACCCGAGCCCACGGACGCCTTGGTGGAGCGCCTGTACGCCCAGGGCGCGGACGACGTGGTCCCGAGCGCTCTCGGCGCCTCCCTGATCGCGCGGCTCAAGGCGCTGCCGGAGCGCGAGACGCTGTCGGCGGCGACGCACGGCATGGCCGTGGTGGCCGACAAGGATCACGCGCGCTGCGACATCATCGGTCGCGTGCTGATGAACGCCGGCTACGACGTCAAGTTCGCCCTCGACGACGTGGCGCTCCGCTATTACACGCAGCAGAACAAGCCGCGGGTCGTCGTGCTGAGCGCCGAGCTCGGGGAGCCCCGCCGATTCGTCGACGAGGCGCAGAGGAAGGCGCTGGACGCCGCCTGGGTGGTGATGGCGCCGCGGCGCGAGATCGTGAAGCACGCCGAGGCGCTCGAAGGCATCGAGCGGCTGACGGTGGTGGTCAACACCACGGCCCCCGAGAACGTGCTCTTCGCCTCGAACGAGCTGATGCGGCAGGGAGGACCGCCGAGCCGCGCCGACGAGCGCGTGCTCTACGGCACGATGGTCTGGTACAAGCCGGCGGGCGGGGACGCCGAGGACGTCGGCTTCACCTACAACATCAGCCTGGGCGGGCTCTACGTGCGCACGCTGTCGCCGCCCGACGAAGCGGAGGTCTGGCTCGAGCTGCGTCCGCCCCGCGGCAAGCGCCGCGTTCGCCTCGAGGGCAAGGTCGCGTGGCGGCGCTCGTACGATCCTGCGTCGGGCGCGCCCGTGCCGCCGGGCTTCGGCGTGTCGCTCACAGACGGGCTCGGTCCGAGCCTCGCGCTGTGGAAGGAGCAGGTGGACGCCTTCGTGCGCTCGACGCGACGCGGCCCCGCAGCCGTGGCGCGCTTGCTGGAGGACGCGCTGAGCGACCCACGCGCGAGCCGTCCGGAGCTCGATCGACCGAGCGAGTCCCACATCGCTGCGGTCCCGGTCTCGTTGCCTCCTTCGGCGATGGAGCTGCTTCCCGCGGCCGCGCCTCCGCTACCACCCGCGCGGGTCATCGACGAGGAGCCGCCGAGCCTGGGCCTGGAGACGCGCCGCGCGCCCTCCGTGCCGGAGCTGCCCAGGGTCGAGGTTCCGGTCGCGCCGAAGCCGCCGGCGCTGCCTGCGCCAGAGGCCGTCGCGGCGGAGCCGCTCCCCGTGCCGGAGCCGACTGCGCCTGCGCCCGCCGCAGCCCGCCCGCGACGACGCTCGCCGCTGCTCGGGCTCGGCCTGGGCGTGCTGCTCCTGGCGGGCGGCGCCACCGCCGCCATCGTGCTCGAGCTCGGCCCGTTCGCTCGGGCGAAGCCCGCGGGCTTCACCGTCCCCGCCCCGGCGGCATCAGTCACGCCGCCACCGGCGTCCGCGCCGCCACCGGCGTCCGCGCCGCCACCGGCGTCCGCGCCGCCGACCGTGTCCGCGCCGCTCCCCGAGGCTCCGAGCGCCGCCCCAGTCGCGAGCGCGCTGCCGCCCGTCGAGGGCACTGGCACAGGCGACGGCTCCGAGCTGAGCTGGGACGAGGGCTACCTCACGGTGCGCTCGCCGGCGGCCGTGGACGTGTACGCGACCGGCTTCAAGCTGGGCCCCACCAACCGCAAGAACAAGTCGAAGTGCGGGCTGCGCTTCGTGCGGCTCGGCGAGAAGGATCCCCCGCGCTGGCTCTCGAAGGGGCGCACCGTGGACGTGAAGTGCAAGAGCGTGACGGAGCTCGAGCTCACCCCCGAGTGAGCGCCGCGATGGTCCGCGCCATGTCCTCGGGGATCGGCGCCTCGAAGCGCACCTGCTCTTCGCTCCGCGGGTGCACGAAGCCGAGCTCACGAGCGTGCAGCATGAGGCGGGGTGCCTCGAGCACCGCGCCGGAGAGGCCGCGGCTGTAGACCCGCTCGCCCACCAGCGGGTGTCCGGCTTCGGCGAGGTGGATGCGGATCTGGTGCGTCCTGCCGGTCTCGAGCCGGCACTCGACCAACGTCGCGTTTCCGAAGCGCTCCAGCACAGAGACGTGCGTCACCGCCGGCTGCCCGAGCCTGGGGTTGTTTGTCGAGCCGCGCAGGCCGTCGCCGCGATCCTCGACCAGGCGCGAGCGGAAGCTCTGCCCCTCGAGCTGGCCGTGGACCAGCGCCACGTAGCGCCGAAACACGCTGTGGAACCTGAGCTGCTGCTTGAGGTGACGCTTCGCGGGCAGCGTGCGCGCGAACATGACCAGGCCGCTCGTCTCCTTGTCGAGCCGATGCACCACGCCGAGCGGTGGCAGCGCGCGCTGCTCCCTCCGGGAGAGCTCGGCTCGAACCAGGTCCACTAGCGTGTCGCGCTCGCCAGCGTCGAACGGCACGCTGCTGACGAGGGGCGGTTTGTCCACCACGACGACGTCCCGATCGGCGTGCACGATGCGGAACGCGCAGCGCGGCGCGGCCGCCGTCGCGCGGGCGGCGACGCGGAGCTCGACGACCTGCCCCGCGCGAACCCGCGCCGTCGGGTCGGTGACGCGCTGACCGTCCAGGCTGACCTTGCCGGTCTCGACGGCGCGCCGCACCCGGGACCAAGCGGCTCCGGGCAGCGCGTCGCGCACCACGCGGTCCAGACACGCGCCGTCGGAGCCTTCCGGGACCGCGAACGTGGCGTTCTGGAGCGGTTCTCGGGGTCTCTCCTTCACGGCTCGTCCGGCAGCGCACCGAACAGGCGGGCGGCGAGCTTCTTCTTGTGGTGGGGTGCGTCGCCGAAGCTCGCGCGGGTGGCCAGCAGGCGCTTGAAGAAGAAATGCACGTCGGCGTCCCAGGTGAAGCCGAAGCCTCCGTGGAGCTGCACTCCCTTCTTGACCGCGTGGGCGAGCACGTCGGAGGCGTGTGACTTGGCCATGCGCGCCGTGACCGCTCCGTCGTCGAGCCGCCCTTCGGCGAGCAGGCTCGCGGCGCCGTATGCCAGGCTGCGCCCCAGCTCGACCCCGATCATCAGGTCGACCAGCGGGTGCTTGACCGCCTGGAAGCTGCCGATGGCCCTGCCGAACTGCTGGCGGTCGCAGGAGTAGCTCCGGGTCATCTCCAGCACCCGATCGGCCGCCCCGAGCATCTCCGCAGAGACCAGCAGCGTGCCGAGCGCGCGGAGCTCTGCGAGCGCCGCGCGGGCGTCCTTCTCCAGGCGGTAGCGGACTGGGAGCTTCGCAGCGTGGAAAGCCAGACGCGCGGTGCGCCGCGTGCTGTCCAGCGCTACCTCCGCCTCCACGACGACCCCGGTCGTGGGCAGCGGCACCGCGTACAAGCCCAGGCCGCCACCGGGCTCCTTGGCGCTCACCACCACCAGGCCTGCTTGGCCGCCCCAGAGCACGTGGGACTTCTCGCCGGAGAGCAAGCACTGGTCGCCTTCGCGCTCGGCGCGCAGCGAAGCAGGCTCTCCATCGAAGCCGCCCCGCGGCTCGTCGAGGCCCAGGCTGCCGATGCGCGCGCCGCTCGCCAGCTCGGGGCAGAGCTCTCTGCGCTGCGCGTCGCTCCCGCCCGCGTCGAGCGCGAGCAGGGCGAGCAGTGTAGCGAAGTAGGGCGATGGCAGGAGCACGCGCCCCATCTCCTCGAGCAGCACGGTGAGGTGCACCGGGCCGAGGGCGTCCTTGCCCAGGCCGAGCCAGCCGAGCTCCGCGAGCTGGCGATACAGGTCGGGATCGTAGCCGACCGGGTCGTCCACCAGACGGCGCACGGCGCGGAGGTCGCTCTTCTCGGCCAGCAAGCGGCGCGCGCTCTGGCGCAAGAGCGCGTGCTCCTCGCCGTAGCTCATGTCGGTCGGCAGCGCCGGCAGGCGCAGGAGATGTTCGCTCGGCGGGGCCAGGGTCGGGTCGATGTCGGTCATGGCGCTCTTCACTTGCTCTTGGGCAGGCCGAGCACGCGCTCGCCGATGATGTTGCGCAGGATCTCGCTGGTCCCGCCGCCGATGGTCATGCCGAAGGAGTTCATGAACGCCCGGGGCCACTCGCCGCGATCCGGCGCGCGCGGGTCGTCCACTCCGAGCATCGCGTCGGGGCCGAGCATCTCACAGGCGAGCTCCGCGAGGCGCTGGTTCCACTCCGACGCCGCCAGCTTGTTCATCAACGGCAAGGCCAGCGGCCGCTCGCTCGTGAGGTCCGAGACGCCGCTGCGGAGGCCCGAAAGACCCATCGCCGAGGCTTCGATCCAGAGCTGGGCGATGCGCTCGCGGAAAACCGGATCGAGGGATACGGGCCGCCCGCTCCGCTGAGTGCGCTGAGCCAGAGCGACCAGCCGCTTGAGCTGCTCGAGCAGGGCCGACGCTCGCTCCCGCGAGCTCGATTCGGCGGCGCCGCGCTCGAACATCAGCGTGGTGAGCGCGATGTTCCAGCCCTGGCCCTCTTCGCCCAAAAGGCAGTCGGAGGGCATCGGAGCGCGCTCGAACAGCACCTGGTTGAAGCCGCCCTCGCGGGTCATCTTCAGGAGCGGTTGCACCGTGACGCCGGGCGCGTCCATCGGGAACAGGAAATACGAGAGCCCCGCGTATTTGTTCACGTCGGGATTCGTGCGTGCGAGCAGGATCATCCACTTGGCGAAGTGCGCCAGCGTGGTCCACACCTTGTGGCCGGTGACCTCCCAACCGGTGGCGGTCTTCACTGCGCGCGTGGTCAAGCTGGCCAGATCGCTGCCGGCGTTCGGCTCGCTGAAGCCCTGGCACCAGATCTCGTCCCCGCGCAGGAGCGGCCGGAGCAGCTTCGACTTCTGCGCCTCGGTCCCGAAGGTCAAGAGGGTCGGCGCGACCCAGGTCAGCGCCAGGAAGTTCACGAAGAACGGCGCCCGCGCGCGGCTGAGCTCCTGCTCGACGATGCTCTTCCTCTCGGGCTGGATGCCTCGCCCGCCGTACTCTTCGGGCACATCGAACCCCAGGTAGCCGGCGTCGTACACCTTCGCCTGCCAGTCACGGTGGTAGGCGAGTTGGTCGGCGTTCTCCACTTCGAGGAACGTCTGCGGCAGCTTGAAACCCGGCACCGCCGGGCGGTTTCTGGCGATCCAGCCCTGCACCTCGGCGCGGAAGCGCCCGAGCTCTTCGGAATCCGTCATCCGGCTGATCTTTACCTGAATTTCGCGCCGCGCCGGGGCTAGGCTGGACGGAGCAGGCTGGCTCGCGCAGATCGCAGTCGGCAAGAGTAGCGGCGAGCCACGAGAACGACCCGCGAGGCCGGGAGGAGCCTCCTCGTTGCGTAGGGAGGGTCGCCCCGCCTTCACGGGTCACGCCGGTGGGGCGAGCTCGAAAGGCGCGAGGATCCGACGAGATTTCCGGGGCGCCGCCGGGCACCACCCGAGGCTAAGATGCCCGGCGCGGCGGCACGACCGCGTAGAGCTCGGAGAAACCCACATGATCGAATGGGGCGAACAACACCTGGCCATCCGTGACTCCTTCCGGCGCTTCGTGGAGGCGGAGATCAAGCCGCGTCGCGAGGAGCTCGAGCACGGCGACACGCCACCCTACGAGGTGCTCCGGAAGATGTTCGCGACCTTCGGCCTCCGAGACATGTCGCTGATGCGCTACGAGGCCGAGCTGGCGAAGGCGGAGAAGAAGGGCGCTGCCGACGACGAGCCGCGGGAGGCCAAGCCGAACCCGATGGCCGGCGAGATGGCCGCGATGCAGATGATCCCGATCATCGAGCTGTCGCGCCACAGTCCCGGTATGGTCACGGCGCTCGGCGTCAGCGCGGGCCTGACCGCCGGCACCATCATGAGCCGCGGCACGCTCCGGCAGAAGGAGCGCTGGGCAAAGGACCTCCTGACCCTGGACAAGATCGGCGCCTGGGCCATCACCGAGCCAGGCTCCGGCTCGGACGCTTTCGGGGCGATGAAGGCCAGCGCTCGCCGCGTCGAAGGCGGCTACCTGTTGAACGGCAACAAGACCTTCATCACGAACGGGCCCTGGGCGGACACCATCGTCTTCATCTGCAAGCTCGACGAGGGCAACGATCCGCGGGATCGCAAGGTGCTTTCGTTCGTGCTGGAGAAGGGCATGAAAGGCCTCGAGCAGACCAAACCTTTGCGCAAGATGGGCATGCACTCGTCGCCGACCGGCGAGCTGTTCTTGAGCGACGTGTTCGTCGACAGCGAGCGGCTGCTGGGCGAGACGGAGGAGGTCTCCTACCGCACCGGCGCCAAGGACACCTTCAAGTCCGAGCGCACCGGCGTGGTGGCGATGGCCTTGGGCATCGTGCAGCAGTGCCTGGATCTGTCCGTGGAGTACGCCAAGACGCGCGTGCAGTTCGGGCGCCCGATCGGCGAGTTTCAGCTGATCCAGCTCAAGCTGGCCAAGATGGAGGTCGCGCGCATGAACATCCAGAACCTGGTGTTCCGCATCATCGAGCTGGCGGGCGCGGGCAAGGCGATGACGCTCGCGGAGGCCTCGGCTTGCAAGCTCTACTGCGCAGGGAGCGCGATGGAGGTTGCCCTGGAGGCCGTGCAGCTCTTCGGCGGCAACGGCTACATGTCGGAGTACCAGGTGGAGCAGCTCGCCCGTGACGCCAAGGTCTTGCAGATCTACGGCGGCACGGACGAGATCCAGATCTCACAGATCGCGCGCAGCTTGATGAGCTGAGCCGCTGCCCTATGCGCTGCCGCCCTTCTGGCACTCGGGCGCCGGAGCGGTGCATGCGCAAGGTTCGGTGGCGCAATAGCAGGGCGCGCCGCACGAGAACTTGGTGATGTCGGCCTCGATGTCATTGCCGCTCTTGGTGGTGGTGAGCGGGGACATCGACGTGCTGTTGTCAGTCGTCCAGTAGACGTTGCTGGACGAGGGCGGAGCCGACGGGAGCGCGAACTTGACGTGCGCCGGCTTCGAGAAGGTCAGGAGCGGCGGGTCGAACTTGTATACTGGCGACAGGAAGGCGCCGGTGCCGGCTTTCGCCACCGAGGTGATGGTGATGTCCGTGTCGGCGGCGAGGGCGCCGGCCGGGATCGTCAGCGTGACGAGCTCGAAGGTGATGCTGCCGCCGGCCGCGCCGATCTTCTGAGACTTGCTCTGACCCGAGCCTTGCTTGCCGCCGGCGCCGCCGGTGCCCGCGCCGCCGGTGCCCGCGCCGCCGGTGCCCGCGCCGCCAGTGCCGCTGCCAGCGGTCCCGCCGCTGGCCGAGCCAGCGCTGCCGCCGGTACCGCTGCCTGCCGCGCCGCCGGTACCGCTGCCCGCGGTGCCGCCGGTACCGCTGCCGCCGGTACCGCTGCCGCCGGTACCGCTGCCGCCGGTACCGCTGCCGCCGGTACCGCTGCCGCCGCTGCCGCCGCTGCCTCCGCCGTCGTCATCCGAACCGCAGCCGGGAACCAGACAAGCCGAGACCAACAAGCCCAATGCCAAAGATCGACGCATGAATTACCCCACAGGTTGCGCGGCGCAAATCGGCGTCCGCGTGACCGGAGAAGCTACCAGATCTCCGGGCCTAGCGCATGACGGACGTCAACACTCTGCGCGCTCGACGTCCTGGAACAGGCCGAGGCGCGTATCGAGCGCGACGTGGGTGTCGGCGGCGCCGAGCTCGACGATGCGCAGCGCCTCGGGCTCGTCGTGGCCCATCAGTACGAGCAGCGTGCCGGTCTTCGTCCGTAACGCGCCCCGCAGGTAGAAACCCGCGTGCTGTGCGACGGGGTGGTCGAGCTCGTCCACGATCAGCACGTCGCGGCGCTCTTCGCTGCAGCTCGGAGTGACGAAGCGGAGGACGTTGCGCTCCACGATCTCCTGGTCGACCTCGGGAAGCGCCCAGCGGTGCAGCCACACCTCGCTCTCGCCGAGCTGCCGGTCGGCGGTGCCCTGTGCTTCGTCAACGTGCGCGGGGTGGATCCACGCGGCGCTGGGGTCGTCGCCGTCGAGGGCGATCAGGAAGGAGTGGTCGTGGGTCAACGCCTCGCAGCCCTCGAGCTCGAATCCGGAGTGCTTCGGGCCGGGCAGGGAGGTGCCAGCGTACCCGCCGAAGTCCAGGCTCAAGCGCACGGCGCGGGTGGCGCGGGCGCTGCAGCGTCCCTCGGGGCCGACCAGAGTGAAGCGTCGTGAGATCTTCGCGCCGGTGGCGACCTGAAGCGCGAAGCCCCCGGGCAAGAGCTCGCGCTCGCCTTGCACCTCGACGCCCGAGAGCGGCGCGGAGAGCACGAACGCGCGCCTCCCGGTGGAGAGCACCGCGTGGGCGCCGGGCTTCGAGTCCGAAGCTGCTGCAGGCTTGGGCGTGCCCGCCGCCGAGAGCGGAGGCGCGGGCGCGACCTTCGCGGGCGCCGCCGGCGTCGAGGAGGCGCAGGCGCCGAGCAGGAGAGGGAGCACGACGATACACAGACGACTTGGACCGTTGGACATCGTCCAGGCCAGGAGCAAGCCACGTGCCGTGGGCATTTCCAGGAGCTTTCGCCGAAGAGCTCCGCCAAGGCGTGGCTCGCCGCCCACGCCTCAGGGTTTGCCTGTCTTCACCTTGGCGAGCTCCGCTTTCGCCGCGTCGAGGCGGCGCTTGGCGGTGATCATGCGCTGCGGTTTGGCGGCCTGACGCTTGGCCTGGGCTTCGTAGCCGGCCACGGCGTCTTCCAGAGCCTTTACCTGTCCCGCGTGGTCGCCCAGGCCCGCCAGGATGTCCGCCTTGATCTCCAAGAAGCGCAGCCGGCGTGGCCCCTCGGAGTGCTTGAGCGCGCGCTCCACCGCGGCCAGCGCCTCCGGGTACTTCTTCAGCGCGAGCAGCACCCCCGCCAGGCGCCCCGGCGGCTCGTAGGAGCTCGGCAGCTGCTTCTCGCGCTGCTCGAGCAGCTTGATGGCGTCGGCTGGTCGCCCCATCGCCAGGAAGGCGTTGGCCAGCGCCGCGTCGTAGGTCTGGGCGGCGGCAGGGGTAGGAGCTTCCTTCGAGGCCTGCTCGAGAATGGCCAGGCGGTCGACCAGCGCCTTCTGCACGCCTTGCTTGTCGCCGAAGCTCGAGAGCACGTCGGCCAAGACGTCGAGCGTGTCGGCTCGGTCGTCCGGGGTGGCCTCGGGGTGAGGGGACGCGGCGATGGCGCTGAGCCGCGCCTTGACCGCCTCCCGCGCGGCCTTGCGCTTCTGCGCGTCTTTGGCGTGCTCGGCGCAGTCGAGGAGCACGCGGGCGATGTCGGTGGGCTTCGCGGCCCCACGCACCTCGCCGAGGTGTTTGTTCCCGGCTTCCAAGCACTGGTCCGCCCGCCCGGCGTTGAACAGCGCGCTGACCCAGCCCGCGATGGCCTCGCTGCGCCTGGGCCAGTCCGCCGGCGCGCGCTCGACGGCCGTCTTGTAGTGCTTGGCCGCCTCGTCGTACGCGGAGCGCGACTGGGCGCTCTTGCCCGCGAGCAGCGCCGCGAGGGGGGATTTGGGGTCGAGCTTGTCGGCCCGGCGCGCGTCGCGGGCCGTGATGGCCTCGCGCACGAAGTCGTCCATCTCCTTGACCGAGCCGGACCCCGGCCAGTAGCCGAGCACGTCGCCCTTCTCGGGGTCGAGCACGAAGAACGTGGGCCAGACGTCGATGGCGTGTTTGTCGACGAACGCCGCGTTCTTCTCCTTCTCGGTGTCCAGCGCCACGAACACCACGTGCTCGCCCAGCGAGCGCAGGGCCGGCGAGTCGAGCACGTAGTGCTTCATGCTGATGCAGGTGTGGCACCACTCGGCCCAGGTATCGACGAAGACGAGCTTGCCTTCCTTCTTCGCGCGCTCGAGCGCGGCGGGGACGTCGTCCTCGATCCAGGTCAGGGGCGGGTGCGTGTCGGTCGCCACGGCGTCTGCCGCCGCCGTCGCGCCCGCATCGGGGGCGGTGCTCGCGACCGGTTCCGAGGTCGGCGCATTGGGCACCGACGGCGAGGGAGCCGGAGCACAGGAGCAGGCGGCGCAGGCCAAGAGCGCGACGAGACGCATCCTGCGGAGCGTAGTCCGGAGAGCGAGCGTCGTCGATCAGCGCGCGCTCGGCGCAGGCGCCGGCGCCCTGCTCGGGCCGCCGGACAGGCTGACGTACGCGACCGGCACCGCGGCGCCGATCAAGGCGATCACCGCGCCGCGCCCGATCAGGCCTTTCCTCCCCGGGATCATGAACAGCCCCGAGAGCGCCAGAAACAAGAGCAGGACCGCGTAGGCGTCGGCTATCAGCGTCCAGGCTTGCTTGCCCCGGTTCAAGTGCAGCCAGTTGGCGAGCCTGAGGAAGAAGCGCGGGCTCTGGCCCTCTTCGACGACCTTGCCGCTCCGTGTGTCCACGTGGAAGGTGCGCTGGTCGAACACCAGATCGAGCTGGCTGTCGTCGGCGCGGTACACCTCCCGCGGGGTCTCCGTCACGCCGAGCGACGCCAGCACCGAACGCGCGGCTTCGTCGTCGTCATCGGGGAGGGGCGTCGTCACCTGATGCGTGCGCTCCAACTGGCGAAAGCTCGGATCCCAGTCGGCGATGTGGTTCACCGCCAGGCCGCTCACGGCGTAGATGACCGTGAGCCCGATCACCAGGTAGCCGAAGTCACGGTGCAACGCCCGGAGCCACGGGCGCCAGCCCGGCTTTCGCTTCGGCTCGCTCAAGCGTGGCGCTCCTCTTTCCACGGGTCAGCGTGGTCGTGGTAACCGCGCTGCTCCCAGTAGCCTGGCTCGTTCCTGCGGGAGAAGCGGATCGCCGTGACCCACTTCGCGCTCTTCCAGAAGTACAGATCCGGGAGCACGATGCGCGCCGGCGCTCCGTGGGCGCGGGGCAGGGGTTTGTCCTCGAGTCGATGGGCGACCAGCACGCTGGGCGCGAGCGCGTCAGCGAGCCGCACGTTGGCGGTGTAGCCGTGGGCCGCCTCGAAGATCACGTAGCGCGCGCTCTTCTTCAGCTTGGCCTTGGCCGCCAGATCCTTCACCCGTGCGCCCTTGACCCGCACGCCGAGCGCGGACCAGCCGGTGACGCAGTGCACGTCCACGGCCAGATCGGCTTGGGGCAGCGCGAGGAGCGCGGCCATGTCCAAGCTGAAGGGGCTCTCTACCTCGCCGTAGACCTTCAGCCGGAAGGCGCCGGGGCTCGGATCGCCGGCGTCGCCGCCCATGGCCTTCCAGCGCTTGAGCACGCGCTGCCCCGGCGGCAAACGCGGGCGGCCGTCGGCGCGAGTCTGGGCGCGGGCCTGGCGCGTCAGATCGTCGGCCAGGAGCCAGACCCCGCCGCCCAGGGCCAGGACGGCGGTGCCGGTGACGGCGGTTCGGATCAGCTCGCGGCGGGACATCAGGGCCGCGAGCGCGGCGCGTTTCTCTGAGTCGAAGTCGGTCACGTAGCGGGGACTACGAGCGGCGGAGCCGGTCGGTTTCCTGCGTTCTTGCCCACCTTGTGGCATGCTCACCCCGCCCGCATGTGCCGCCTGTTCGGCTTCCGCAGCGTGATCCCGAGCCAAGTCCACCGCTCGCTGCTCGCCGCCGAGAACGCCCTCGGCAAACAGAGCAACCAGCACCCGGACGGCTGGGGAGTGGCCTTCTACGTGGACGGCTCACCACACGTCACCAAGAGCGCGGAGCTGGCGCTGGGCGATCAGCTCTTCCACCGCCTGAGCGGCGTGGTCGCCAGCGAGACCGTGCTGGCCCACGTGCGGCGGGCGACCCAGGGCGAGAAGAGCGTGCTCAATTGCCACCCGTTCCAATACGGACGCTGGGTGTTCGCGCACAACGGTGACATCCCCGGCTTCGAGCGGCACCGCGCGGCGCTCACCGCGGAGATTCAGCCGAAGCTCCGGCGCTTCGTGCTCGGTGACACTGACAGCGAGCTGGTGTTCCTGATCTTCCTGTCGTTCTTGAGCGCGAACGGCCCGCTCGGTCGGCGCCACACCGTGGACGACGTGTCCAGCGCGCTCCGCGCCGCGATCCAGCGCGTGCGAGCCATCTGCGACGAAGGGACCGCGGAGCGCGCGTTGCTCACGCTGATGGTCACCGACGGCGACACCATGGTCGCCACGCACGGCGGCAAGGAGCTGTACTGGTCGAGCTACAAGACGCGCTGCGCGGATCGCGACGCTTGCCCGAGCCTGTCCGCGGAGTGCGAGGCGCCGTCGCGCACTGGGTTCGTCAACCACTTCATCCTGTCCAGCGAGCCGCTGTCGGGGGAGAACGTCTGGGAGGCGCTCTCGGACGGCGACGTGATCGGCGTGGATTGGCGTATGCGCGTGCTCAAGACGCACATCGATCGGGTGGCGCTGCCCATCGCGGCGGCGCAGTGACGCGCCCTCCCAGAGCCCCGGCCGAGCGCGGAGAGACTGTCCGCCAGTCGATCGCGGCGGCGCTGCACGGCCCCGCGCTCTCGGCCCGGGAAATCTCCGAGGTCGTGCGCATCCCCGAGCGCGAGGTGGGCGAGCACTTGATGCATCTCGAGCGTTCGCTGGCCGCCGAGGGCGAGCGCTTGGAGATCGAGCCCCCGGCGTGCAAGGCCTGCGGCTTCGTGTTCGAGGCGCGGGTCGGGCGCCCGAGCCGCTGTCCCAAGTGCAAGAGCGAGCGGCTGAGCGTGCCGCGGTTCCGGATCCCGAGTTGATGGGTCCAGCGCTCACAGCTGGAGGGACTTCGTCTCCAGGTACTCCTCGAGCCCGTGCCGGCCGCCTTCGCGCCCGATGCCGCTCTGCTTGTAGCCGCCGAACGGCGCCACCGGGTTGAAGGCGCCGCCATTGATGTCCACCTGGCCGGTGCGCAGCCGGCGCGCCACGCGCTCCGCTCGGGCCGCGTCCTTCGACCAGACGCCGCCGCCCAGGCCGTAGATGCTGTCGTTGGCGATGCGGATGGCGTCCTCCTCCGTGTCGTAGGGGATGATGCAGAGCACCGGGCCGAAGATTTCTTCTTGCGCGATGCTCATCTCGGGGCGCACGTCGCTGAACACCGTGGGCCTGACGAAGAAGCCGCGCGGCTGGTCTGCCGGAGGCTCGGCGCCGCCGGTGACCAGGGTCGCGCCCTCCTCGATGCCCCTTCGGATGTAGCCGAGCACGCGCTCGCGCTGAGCCGCAGAGACCAGAGGGCCGAGCCGGCCCTTGCCCTCGAGGGCGTTGCCCAACGTGAACTTCTCGGCGGCGGCCTTGGCCAGCTCCGTGGCCTCCGCGAGGCGAGCGCGCGGCACCAGCATTCGAGTCCAGGCCGAGCAGGTCTGGCCCGAGTTCAGGTAGCAGTTGCTGACGCCGGCCTTCACCGCCTGGCCGAGATCGGCGTCGTCCAGGATCACGTTGGCGCTCTTGCCACCGAGCTCGAGCGCCAGGCGCTTGATGCTCTTGGCCGCCAGCTCCGCGACGCGCCGGCCCGCGCGCGTCGAGCCGGTGAAGCTCACCATGTCGACCTTGGGGTGTGCGGCCAGCACCTCGCCCACCGTCGGGCCATCCCCCGAGACCAGGTTGAACACGCCGGCTGGCGCGCCGGCGGCGTGCATCACCTCCGCCAGCACGAACGCCGAGAGCGGCGCTACCTCGCTCGGCTTGAGCACCACCGTGCAGCCGACCGCCAGCGCCGGCGCCACCTTCGCGAGCACTTGATTCAGCGGGTAGTTCCAGGGCGTGATGCAGGCGACGACGCCCACCGGCTCGCGCACGACCAGGGAGTTTTCCACACGCTCCTCGAGCACCAGATCCTGGGCGGCGCGGGCCGTGGCCGCCAGGTTCGACACCGGCAGGCCGACCTGGATGGGCCCGGCGAGCTTGAGCGGCATGCCGACCTCCGAGGCGATGAGCTCGGCTATCTCGCTGTGTCGCGCGCTCAGCCCCTCGGCGACGCGCAAGAGGAGCGCGGTGCGCTCCTCACGCGGGGTGCCGCTCCAGGCGGGGAAGGCCTGCGCCGCCGCCAAGACCGCGCGCTCGGCGTCGCCGGCGCTGCCTGCCGGGACGCTGCCGATCTTCTCCTCGGTGGAGGAGCAGACGACGTCGAAGCTGCCCTCGCCGGTGGAAGGGACCCACTCGCCAGCGATGTAGTGTCGCTCGAAGACCCTCATGCCGCGAGCTTTGGAGCCGGCCGAGACCCGAGTCAAGGCACGCTGGCACGGACCAATGGCTCAGGGCATAGTGCGCCCCCGGATGAAGACGCTGACGAGGCGACTGGGTGTGTGTGTCGGGCTGGCGGGGCTGCTCTACGCTTGTGACAAGGGCAGCGGCGCTGCGCCAACCGCGGCGAGCGTGGCACCGAGCCCGGAGGCGGTGAGCATCGCCTCGGCGCTGGCCATCCCCAGCGCGTCGAGCGCGCCGGCGCCGAGCGTCTCGGCAGCCGCTCTGGAGGAGGACTCGGGGGCCGCGCCGGATTCCGGTAAGCCGAGCGCCGAGGCCGCCGCCCCAGAGCCCAAGGCCAAGGCCGATCCCCAGGGCGTGAAGCTCGTCGAGGCCGGCAGCGAGCCGCGGCAGAAGCTCCGCTACAAGTTCGTCGTCGATCGCACCGACCGGCTCCAGATGACGACGACCAGCAGCATGAAGATGCAGATGGGGGAGCAGAAGGCGGACGTGCCCACCGCTCCCGCCGTGCGAGTGGTGGCGGCGCTGACGGTGAAGGAGGTGGCCGCCGACGGCAGCGCGCGGCGCACGCTCCTGCTCGAGGACGTCGGGCTCTTGCCCGGGCCCGGTCTGAGCAAGGAGCAGCGCGACCAGGCCGAGAAGAACCTGAGCGCGCTCGAGAAGCTGACCGGCAAGGACCGGGTGGACTCCCGGGGCTTCGTGCGCCAGGTCGAGCTCGACTCTTCCAAGATCGACAACCCGGCGCTGAAGCAGGCGCTGGCGTCGATGCAGCAGACTTTCGATCAGATGGGTGCGCCTTTCCCCGAGGAGGAGGTCGGCGTCGGCGCGAAGTGGCAGGTCAAGTCACGGCTCGATCAGATGGGGATCAAGCTGTCTCAGGTCGCGGACTACGAGCTCGCGGAGATCTCCGGCGACAAAGGCAAGATCAAGGTCAAGATCCAGCAGACCGCGCCGGGCGGCACGATGAACCTCCCTGGTCTGCCGCAAGGCGCCACCGCAAAGCTCGTGAGCATGAGGGGCTCGGGCAAGGGTGAGCTCGGCTTCGATCTCGGCCGCAGCATCCCCGACGGCCACATCGACACCAAGAGCGAGGTCAAGGTGAGCGTCACGCTCGCGGCGGAGAAGCAGGAGATGCGGACCAAGATGGAAGCGCGGGTGGTGTTCAAGCCGCTCACGAAGTGAGTCAGCTCTTCTCGAACGAGAGCACGAAGTCGAACGCCCCGAGCGCGCGCTTCTCGGCCTCGGCGTCGCCTTGGGTCACCGCGCGCACCGAGACCACACGGGCGGGCAGGCGCCGGAGCACGCGCCCCGGGATGGCGTCCCTGCGGCAGTGCCCGGCACCCGCCATCACCACGAGCTGACGGCCCGGGAGCTTGACCCCGAGCCAGCGAGCGGCGCTCTCCGCCATGGTCTCGTCCCAGACCACCTGCGCCGCGTACAGGTGGTGCGGGTTGCCGTGCGGGTGACCCCGCATGGTCTCGTCGAACCAAGCGCGATGCTCGCGATCCCCGAGATCCAGCTCCGGAAGCTCACGCTCGAGCTCGCGCTCCAGGGAGCCCACTCCTTTGCGCGCGACGGCGCGGGTCAGCCGGCGCGGCGCGTTCAGGGCGACCAGCGGCAGGCCGCGGTGTCGGGCGAGCTCGAGCTGCGGCCGGTAGTAGGCGAAATCCCAGCCCCAGCGCTCCGACCAGTGGCTCTCCTCCAGGAACTCGTGCTCGTCCAGCTCGAGCTTCGCGTAGCCGTCGAGCGCGCTCTGCTCGGGACGCGCCACCATCTCGAGCCCCAGGCCGACCTCGCGGCCGCTCATCCCGCTCCGCTCGACCAACCCCGCGAGCACCACGAGCTCGGCGTAGTGCGAGAGCGGGTCGGCGTGGTCTTCGCCGACGCAGACCAGGTCCGCGCGGGCGAGCTCGTCGAGCAGCCCCTCCGGTGAGAGCAGCTCGCCGCCGTCGGCGCGTACGCCCACGAACGGGGCGGCGGCCCGCTCGACCACGTCGGGGGGGACCGGCGGCCGGCTGCCGTGCGGGTTCTTCTCGCCCGCGTGCTCGGCGGCGAGCTCCGGCGCCGACGCGCTCTCCGCCGGGAGTGGCGTGCGGCCCGCGCACGCGGCGAGAGAGAGCGCGGTCGCTCCGAGCGCGAGTCGTGACCCGATCATGGTGTCGTCAGTACCCCCGTTCGCGTAGGGACTCCGGCAGGAGCGAGCTCGGCTTGCCGCTCGCGACCACCCAGAGCTGGTGCGCGGCGCGGGTGGCGCCGATGTGGAGCAAGTGCCGGGCCTCCTCTTCCTTCGGATACGCGGCATCGCTGACCTCGACCAGGATCACGTAGTCGAACTCGAGGCCCTTCACCTGACGCACGTCGGTGACGTCGATGCCGGCGCGGAACGGGAAGTCCTGATCGGCAATGCGGCGCAAGTACGGGACCTCGGCCTTGCGCAGCCCGTCGTAGTAGAGATCCGCTTGCTCCGGGTAGCGCGCCACTACGGCGACGGAGGCCCGCGGCTCGAGCCGCATCAGCTCGCGCAGGGCTTCGCCCAGGAAGCCGACGGCGTCGCCGGCGTGGGCGAACACGAACAAGTCGACGGGCGCGCCGCTGCGTGTCGCTCGCGGGGCGTCCTCCGGAGCCAGGGGCCCCAGCGCCTCACGGGCGAAGTCGATGATCTCCTGCGTGGAGCGGTAGGCGAGCTTCAAGGGCTCGACCGCCACGTGGGACAGGCCGAGCTCCCCGAGCACGGTCTTCCAGTCAGAGAAGCCGTTGTCCATCAACAGCCGCTGAGCGACGTCGCCGGCCAGGGTCACGCTCCGCGCCGAGCTCACGGTGTCGAGGACCACCGCTAGCTCCACCGGGGACAGATCCTGAGCCTCGTCCACGAGCACGTGCTCGTACACCAAGGCGTCCTTGCCCTTCACGTTGCGCATGAGCGGGCCGCGCAGGCGCTGGCAGAGCCTGAGCAAGAGCGCGTCGTCCTCGCGGTCGAGGTGGACGTGCTCGTCCAGCTCACGGCCGTCCACGCCGCGGCCGAAGTCCTGCTCCTCCTCGGCGTCGCGGATCTCGAGGTGCTCCTCGTCCCCGGTCTTCTCCGGCTTGTCGCCGCCGCCGCCGCCGTGGGGCCCCTCAGCGAGCAGCTCCATGTGGTGGACCAGCTGGCTGGCGTGGGCCGCGCACCAGTTGTGAGCGCGCTTGAGCTCCGGCTCGCTCAGCTCACCGGGCGCCCACTTGCGGAAGGCCGCCGTGACGGCGCCCTCGTCGCTGACGAGATCGGCCCACGCTGCGACCACGTCGCGGGCCTCGCGCACGCCCTCGCGGGTCAGGCGCTCGAGCGCAACGCGGGGGTCCGTCGGCAGGCTGCGCCCGCTCTTCTCCAGCCACGCGCCGACGCTGAACACGCGGTGGGCGAGGGGACGCTCGGGAGCGCGGGTGAAGGTCGCGAGCAGAGCGGCGCCGCCCTCCGTGTCCTTCGCTTGGCCCAGGGCCTTCTCGATGCGCGCCTCGAAGCGCGCGGCCATCTTCGTCACGTGCTCGTCGATGGCCTTCAGCATCGCGGGGTGCTTCTTCAGCCGCGTGACCACCGCCGGGGTGTCCTCGCTGTAGCGGTTCGGGACCGACGGCAGCTGGATCTCGCGCACGCGCTCCGCCCAGGCCTCGTAGGTGCGAATCGGGATGCCCTCGACGCCGAGGGCGGGCAAGACCTGCGAGATGTAGCGGGCGAGCGCGGCGTTGAACACCACGATCAACATGCGATCGGGGCGGAAGCGCCGCGGGTCCTGGAAATTCAGGTAGGCCAGCCGGTGCAGCGCGATGGTGGTCTTGCCGCTGCCGGCGCCGCCTTGGATCACGACCAGGCCGGAGTTCGGCGCGGTGATCAGCTCGAACTGGCGCTTGTCGATCAGCGCCGTGATCTCCTTCAGGTGCTTGTCCTCGGTGAGCTCGTCGCCCCCGATGCCGAGCTTGCCCGGACGGTGGAGCTGGTCCGCGCGCGCCGCGGTGCCTTGCCCGCCGTGCAGCTTCAGCGCGTCGGTGCCGAGGCGACGCCACGTGCCCGCAGCGGTGCGCGCGAAGGTGCCCTGCGGAGCGGTGATGCGCCGGAGCGTCCGGTCCACGATGCTGACGCTGCGCCGGATGACGACCTCGCCGTTGACCTCGCGGCCGCCGAAGACCTCGTCGTATTCGTCGCCCTCGTCGTAGCGGTAGTACAGGCGGCTGACGGGCGCGTCGCGCCAGTCCACGATGCGCACGCCGCTCTTGGTGTCCAGGTAGGTGCCACGGCCGATCAGCACCTCGCGCCGGCGCTCGCCTTCTTCGAGCACCATGCGGCCGAAGTAGGGGGATTTCGCGTCCACGTAGCTCTCGGTGGAGGTGCTCTGGTGTGCTGCCAGGACCTGCAACCGTTCCATCTGTTCGACCAGCGGGGGCACGTCTTCCAGACGCGCGACGGCGATCTCGTCGCGCAGCGCCAGCATCTGCGACTCGTAGTCGATGGGCGGGCGCTCGGACTCGCGGGCCTTGCGCCCGTCGAGGTGCCCGAGCACGCGCTCGAGGCACTGCTCCTCCTCACCGACGATGGGGCTCTGTTCGGGGTCCTTGCCCTCGGGCTCGACGCTGCTCTGGCTTTGCACGGGAAGCGAGCACGACTAGCACGAAGTTTTGGCTCGTCCCAGGCCCTTCAGGGAAGCGGCTCGAAGGCGCCGACGCTCGGGGGAGAGGCGTAACACTTGCCGGTGAAATCCCCGGCCACCCCGGTTCCGGTGCTCCCCTTGCCGGCAGCGGCGCTGCTCTGCGGGATGCTGTAGTCGCCGCCCGCCGGGTTCGTCAGCGCCGGATCGGTGCCGCTGATTCCGCCGGTCTCCGCCGCCGGCAGGTTGGTGGGCTGCGACTGGGCGGGGTTGTCGTGGGCGTACCAGAGGTTGTTCTGGAACTGGAACGACGCGGCGTCGGTGTTGGCGCCGACGTTGACCCAGGTGGAGAGATCGCTCCGGTCGAAATAGACCAGGTTGTTCACGAAGCGCCCCTTCTGCGCGGGTAAGAACGTGTAGCCACCGCCGGTGGTGGTCTCCTGCAGGATGCGGAAGAGCCAGTTGGTCGGATCGACGATGGTGTTGTGGGCGGCCAGGCACTCGACGCAGCCGACGAAGGCAAGCGCAGCGGTCGAGCCGCTGATCACGTTGGCGACGACCCGGATGTTCTTGGCCTCGAAGTTCGGCGCGCTCGTCGAGAGCGGCGGGCGGAAGAACTGAAGGCCCGTCGAGCCGCCCATGTTCACCGCGCGCTCGCCGGCGTCCTTCATGCGACAGGCCCGGATCTCGATGTCCTCGCTGCCGCCCTTGGCCTGTACGGCGTTGCCACTGATCTCCTCGAAGCTCGAGCGGGCGATCAGGCCCTTGTGGCAGCCGACGTGATCGATGCCGCTGCCGGAGCCGCCGCCGCCGCAGCGCGCGAACTTGCTGTCGAGCACCCAGAAGTCGTTCAGGCCCGAGAGCTTCAAGCAGTCTTGGTTCCCGCCGGAGCCGACGTCGTGCACGTTCAGGTTCCGGAACAGGACGTAACGGGTGGCGTCCGCGTTCGCGTACTCGCCGCCGTCGTCAACGTTGACGCCGTTCTGCGTGCTGTTCTTCACCTCGAGGTCGTGCAGCACCAGGTAGCGTACTTTGGTGAGGTGCAGGCCCTCGCCGCCGCCGTCGAGCACCGGCGTCGCCTCGCCGGGGGCGCCGCCGATCCAGATCGGGGCGCTCGCGCTGCCCGAGAGGTTCGAGAGGTACGCGCCGCCGGCGTACGTCCCGGCGTGCAGGCGGATGGCGGTGCCCGCCGTGACGCCCTGAGCGGCCTTGCCCAGCGTCTTGAAGGGCTTCTGCGCGCTGCCGTCGCCGCTCGCGTCGTCGCCGCTCGGCGCGACGTGGACCTGCTTGGTTGGCGTGAGGCCGTCGGCGAAGGTCGTGATCGCGCCGCAGGCGCCGGGCGTGCCGCCCGTGCCGCCCGTCGCGCCGCTGCCGCCGCTCCCGGCGGCGCCGCCGCTCGCGCCGCCCGCGCCGCCGCTCGCACCACCTGCGCCGCCGCTCGCACCACCTGTGCCGCCGCTCGCACCCCCCGCGCCGCCGCTCGGAGTTCCCGCGGACCCTCCGCTCGAGCTGCCGCCGGTACCGGACTTGCCCCCTCCGTTGTCATCGGAGCCACACGCGAGCACGAGACACGCAAAACCGATGCAGATGGATCGAGTCATCGCTTCCCTCGCGCCCAGGTTAGCGTGGCGCCACGCACTTGCCACTGACCGCGGCGGAGGTGTTGTTGTCGTCCCGGCACTCGCGGGTCGGCAAGGGCACGGTCACGGTCGCGTACACCGGCGTGGCGCCGCTCTTCACGTCGGCGGGTGCGCTCGGCAACTGAAGGACCACCTGCTCGGCCTGCGCCGGCCCGAGCGCCACGCTGGTCGTGGCCTCCCCGAGCTTCGTGCCCGAGGGCGGATTGCCGGAGAAGAACTCCACCTTCATCCCGGCGGGCAAGAGCGCCTGGCCCAGGTTCCGGACCGTCGCCACGAGCGCGTAGGCGCCGGTGCAGACCGGCTTCAGATCGACCACGGCGTCCACCGCGGCGAACTCGCTGCCGGGCTGGCGGTTCAGCCGGAAGTTGTTCAGCCCAGGCACCGTCCAGTTGGCGGGCTCCTTCGCAGGGATGGTGCCGTCCTCCTGCGTGCCGGTGATGGCATAGGCGTGCTGGTTCCAGACCCTCCGCGTGCGCACCCAGTCCCCGCCCGTGCTGCCGAAGACGCGGATGCCGCTGGTCTTCTGGCCGCCCGGGCAGCTGATCGACGAGTAAGCGTTGGAGCCCACCACGATGTCCGCCTCGCCGTCGTTGTCCACGTCGGCGACCAGCGGGTACTCGCTCAGCGTGCCGCTGGTGTTGCAGGTCTCGAACAGCACGTTGCCCGTCGCGCCCTCGTAGATGTGCAGCGTGTACTCGTCGGCGTAGACCACCTCGGCCTTGCCGTCGCCGTTGAAGTCGAAGAGCGAGCTGCCGGTGCCGGCGCTCGAGCAGTCCACCGTCTGCTTGGTCCAGAGGAAGGTGCTGGGCCCGGCGACGGTGGTGTCCATCAGCTTCTTGCCGTCGAAGACCGCGTAGCCGACGCCGCCGGCCAGGGCCACGTCGGGGAAGGTGTCGCCGTTGAAGTCGCCGACGGTGGCGGGCCCGCCGCCCCACTGCGAGCCCGCGGAGCCCGGGTTGCAGAGCGCCGGGTTGAGCGTGCCGTTGATGTCCACGCCGGCGCGGATGATCTTCGCGTTGTTCGCCTGCGTCGTGTCGTATTGCCAGACCGTGAGCTGGTGCTGCAGGAAGTAGACGCCGATGATCTCGGGCTTGCCGTCCTTGTCGAGGTCGGCCACCGCCGGGCCGCTCTTGAAGTGCGTGCCGCCGGTCCAGGCGTGGGCCGGGCCGCCGTTGGTCGCGATCTGCGCGCCGTTCGCGTCGAAGACCTGCGTCGCCGCCACGATGTCGAGCTTGCCGTCGCCGGTCACGTCCGCGACCGCGAAGGTCCCGATCATCGCGGGCGAGAAGCTCTTCTTCAGCGCGCCGGTCGCGCCGTCCAGGATGCCGCCCTCCACGATCACCTCCGGCACGCCGTCCTGGTCGAGATCGGCGATGGCCGGCTGATTGCAGAGCAGGCCGCTCGTGCTCCAGAGCTGCTTCCCCGCGCCGTCGTAGGCGCGCACGGTGTTGCCGTCCACGGGGCAGGCGACCACCTCGTTGCCCGGCTTGCCGTCGATGTTGCCGCCGGCGAGCTGGCGCGAGGCGCTGATGCCGGTCACCGACCACTTGTCCACGACTTGCTTGGCGACGATCGAGATGGCGTGGAGCGTGCCGGTCGCGACGTAGCCGCCGCTCGCGAAGCTGGTGAACAGGATTTCCGGGATGTCGCGCTCGGTGATCTTGCCGTCTCAGTCGTCGTCGTCCAGCTGCACGACGATCGGGGTCATCATCACGTCGCTGGCCGTCGGTGCGGTGATCTGCCCGCCCCAGGCGTACTTCTGTTGCGGAGCGAAGGTCGTCGTCGTCGGCTTGACCTCGCAGAGCGGCAGGCAGTCGATGCTGCCGCCGTCGCTCGCGCCGGCGTCGGCGCCCGTGGCGCAGATGGGCGGGGTGGGCAGGCACTTGCCTTGCTGGAAGGTCGCCCCGCCGATGCACGTCCCGCCGTCGGCGCCGGAGTCCGGAGCGCCGGCCTCCCCGGGTGTGCCCAGCGAGTACTCGCAGTACTCGCTCGGGGCGCAGTCCGCCGAGTCCGTGCAGGTCGCTCCGGGCGTCACGCACTTGCCGAAAGAGCAGACGTCGGCGCCGCCGCAGCAGCTCGCGCTGCACGCCTTGTCGGCCGCGCAGCAGACGTTGCCGGCGCAGATCCCGCCGTCGCAGGGCTGGCCCTGGGGGCAGGTCGAGCCGTCGCTCACGATCAGCCCGCCGCTGCCGCCGGAGCTGACGTCGCTGCCCGCGTCGCCGCCGCCGGATCCGCCGGAGACCGAGCCGCCGGTGTTGGAGGACGTCCCGCCCTCGCTGTCGCCGCCGCAGGCGGCCGCCCAGAGCGCCGGGAGCACGCACAGTCCCAGAGCCAGCCCGAGGTGGGTCTTCCGCATCCGCCGAGGCTACGCGATTTGGTCAGCCTCGTGGAGTGACGAGGGTCGCGCGCAGGAACTGGTCCAATCCGTCCAGGGCGCTGCCCGGGATCTCGTGCCCGCCGTTGAACGGAATGAACTTCACGGGGAGGCCGGCCCGCGCGAGCTCGTCCCGCAAGCGCTCGGCGATCGCGAAGGGGAGCAGGGGGTCGAGCCGGCCGTGGCTCTGGAGCACCGGCAGCCCGGCGCGCTTCGGCATCAGCGGGAGCCACTCGTCTTCGGCGAGCAAGGTGCCGGAGAGCAAGACCAGCCCGGCGAGCGGTCGCTCGCTGCGGAGCGCCACGTCGAGCGCGAGCATCGCACCCTGGGAGAAGCCGCCGAGCACGACGCGGGAGCCCTCGACGCCGAGCTCGCGCTCGAGGCCGTCGAGCATCTCGCTCACGAGGGCGCGAGCTTCCGCGATACCGTCGGGTACATCGCGGGTGAGATCGCGAAGCTCGCCGCGGCTGAGCGCGGCCTCGAGCTTCAGCATGTCGATCATCCACCACGCGCGTGCGTCGTCGAGCCCGAGCCCGAGCGGCGCCTCGGGGAACGCGAAGCGCGTCCCGGGTGGCGGTGAGAGCTCGCGCCAGAGGGGCACCAGATCGCTGCCCGGCGCGCCGAAGCCGTGCAGGAGCACGACCAACGGGCCCGACCCGCCGCCCTCGCGATCGCTGCCGCCGGCCAGCCGTACCCTGAGCGAACCGAACACCGCCTCGCGCATCGGGCGCTAGCCATAGCGGTTCGAGGTTTCTGTTGCACGGTGACGATTTCGTTCGGCCCTCGGGCCGGATTCGTGTACACTCTCACTGGAACGGAGGCTGGTCATGCTCGGGGATCTGCGGAAGGCCTGTTTTCTTGCGGTTTTCGTGATCGTGGGCTGTAGCGCGGACGACGGCGGCGGCGCCGGCTCCGGCGGCGGCAGCAGTTTCGGGGGCAGCGCGGGGGCCGCCGGCTCGGCGTCGGGCGGCGCTGCGGGAGTCGCCAGCGGCGGCGCAGCGGGGAGCTCCGTCGGCGGCTCAGCCGGACAGAGCACGGGTGGCACGGCAGGGTCGAGCAGCGGCGGCACTGGCGCGGGCGGCACTGGCGGCACTGGCGGCAGCGCCGGCAGCGCGGCGCTCACCAGCGTGGGCTCGCTGGTCGTGCTCGGCGACTCGATGAGCGACGGCGGCGGGACACCGCCCTTCTACTACAACCTCTTGCAGCAAGACTTGAAGGTGAAGTTCCCGACGCTCAGCTACAAGAACAACGCCCAGAGCGGCTCGAAGACCAGCGCGCTGGTAGGACAGATCAAGAACCTGCCGGCGACGTTGCCGGGGCCCGTCGCGGTGTGCATCACCAGCGGCGGCAACGACATGAAGGCCGAGCTCGCCGCCATCATCGGCGGGCTCGACGGCCCGGCGCGCGCGACCATGGGCGCGAACATTTCGGCGGCGCTCGACGCGCTGCTCGCTCCCGGGCGCTTCGGCGCCGGCGTCGCCGTGCACGTCTTCGAGGCGAACATCTACGACGCGAGCGACGGGCAAGGGAACTTCGGCGCCAACAACTGCGCCTTCGGCAAGGGCCTGCCGGCCATCCCCACCACGACCTTCTTCGCCAACTGGAACGGCGAGATCGCCAAGCAGGTGGCCGCGAAGGGACAGTACCTGACCGACATCCACGGGCTGTTCCTGAACCACGGCTTCAACCACCCGCCGAACTGGTACGCCAGCGACTGCACCCACCCGAACAGCACCGGGCACGATCAGCTGCGGCGCCACTTCTACTTCAAGATCACCGGCGAGACCCTGCCTTGAGCTTCCGCCTCGGCCGCTCTCGACGTAGGCTTCGGCCATGCGAGATCGACTTCCTTTGGGGTTTCTGGCCTCGGCTTGCGCGCTGGTCTTGGTCGCGAGCGCGTGCGGCGGCGACGACGAGGGCGGGGGAGGCAGCGGCGGCGCCGGTGGCGCGGGCGGCAGCGGCGGCACCGGCAACGTCTCCGGCAGCGGCGGTAGCGGCGGCACCGGCAACGTCTCCGGCGGCGGCAGCGGCGGCAGCGGCGGCGCCGGCGGCGCGCCCTCGCCCTTCGACTGCTCGGCCCCGAGCGGCAGCCTGAACCTGAAGCTGACCGAGATCGCGTCCGGCTACGACCGCCCCATCTTCGTTGGCAGCCCGCCGGGCGACACCGAGCGGCTGTTCGTCGGCGAGCAGGACGGCGTCATCTCGATCATCAAGAGCGGACAGAAGGTCGCGACCCCGTTCTTGGACATCGACGCCAAGATCCAGAGCGGCGGCAACGAGCAGGGCCTGCTCGGCATCGCCTTCCACCCCGACTACGCGCAGAACGGGCGCTTCTTCGTGCACTACTCCAAGCAGCCGAGCGGCGACACCGTGATCGCCGAGTACGCCCGCAGCGCCGGCGATCCGGAGCTGGCCGATCCGAACAGCGAGAAGATCATCCTGGAGCAGGACCAGCCCGAGGGGAACCACAACGGCGGCGCCATCCATTTCGGCCCCGACGGCATGCTCTACATCGGCCTCGGCGACGGCGGCGGAGGCGGCGACAACCACGGCAGCATCGGCAACGGTCAGGCGTTGAACACGCTGCTCGGAAAGATCCTGCGCATCGACGTCGGCGCGCCCGCCGGCGGCAAGGCCTACGGCATCCCGGCCGGCAACATGACCAGCGGCGGCGCGTTGCCGGAGATCTGGAGCTACGGCCTGCGCAACCCCTGGCGCTGGTCCTTCGACGCCTGCACCGGTGACATGTACATCGGCGACGTGGGCCAGAACGCCTGGGAAGAGATCGACGTCGAGCCGAAGAGCAAGGGCAGCGGCACCAACTGGGGCTGGCGCGTGATGGAGGGCAACCACTGCTTCAACCCCTCGAGCGGCTGCGATCAGACCGGCCTGGAGAAGCCCGCCGCGGAGTACCCCCACAGCGACGGCTGCTCGGTCACCGGAGGCTACGTCTACCGCGGCAAGAACATCCCGGCGCTCCGCGGCAGCTACCTCTACGCCGATTACTGCTCGAGCAAGTTCTGGCGCTTCAGCTACTCCGGCGGCGCGGCGACTGGCCTCGCGGAGATCACCAGCGACATCACCTCCGCCGGGGGAGTGGGCTCGGTCTCCTCGTTCGGGCAGGACGCGGTCGGCGAGCTCTACGTCACCGACTTCGACGGCAAGATCTGGCGCATCGACTCCGAGTAATGGACTCCGACGTCGCAAGGCTCAGGGAGCTACTGGCGCGCTCGAGCCGCGTCCTGGTGTTCACCGGCGCGGGGATCTCGACCGGCAGCGGCATCCCGGACTTCCGCGGGCCGACCGGCGTGTGGCAGAAGCGCACGCCGGTCTACTACCAGGAGTTCATCGCCGACGAGGACGCGCGGCGCGAATACTGGGAGTACAAGCTCGAGGGCTACCACGCCTTCCGCGACGCGCGCCCCAACGCCGCGCACCTGGCGCTGGCCCTGCTGGAGCGGCGCGGCAAGCTCGAGTGCCTGGTCACTCAGAACATCGACGGCCTGCACCAGGCCGCCGGGACGAGCCGGGAGAAGCTCATCGAGCTCCACGGCACGAACGCCGAGGTCGAGTGCATCGGGTGCGGGCGCCGCGAGAGCCCCGAGCGCTGCATGCGCGACTTCGAGCGCACCCGGGAGCCCCCGACCTGCTCGGACTGCGGTGCGCTGATGAAGCCCGCGGTGGTGATGTTCGGTCAGGCTCTCGACATGGTGCTGCTCGGCGCCGCCAAACGCGCCGCCGGGCGCGCCGATCTGGTGCTCGCCCTCGGCTCCTCGCTGGTGGTCACCCCGGCTGCCGACGTGCCCCTCGCCGGCGCTGAGCGCGGCACGCCCTACGTGATCGTCAATCGCGGCGAGACGGCGCACGATCGCCTGGCTACGCTGCGCATCGACGACGACGTCGTCAGCGTCTTGCCGGCGGCGCTGGGCTGAGGAGCTACTTCGGGATGTTCAAGGTGGCGCAGCCGAACACCACGTTCATCTTGCTGCCCTGGGCCGCGCCCGTGACCAGGTTGCAGCTCGCCGGACAGAGCTTGATGGTCGTGGGGTTCTGGTTGTCGTTGTAGTACCAGCCGCCCAGCGTGGCGTCGCACTTCGAGGCGTCGTCCACGTGGTAGATGGTCTCCGGCGTGCCCTTGGCCTGATCGACGAACTCGACGTTGACCTTGTTCGGATCGAGGGTCTTGCCCGGCTCCGGCGGCGGAATGGTCCACTCGCAGGCCAGGGGCTTGCTGCCGGTGATGATCTTCTTGGCCAGCTCGTCGAACACCTTCTGGAAGGTCTGAGCGCAGGGCCCGACCTGGCCCGGCGGGCAGTTGCAGATGTCGCCCTCGACGCCGCCCGTGGCCGCGACGATCTGCTTCCAGACCGTGCCGACGTTGGCGGCGTTCGCGCACTGGGTGAACGAGTAAATGGCCGAGAGCTTCCAGGTCCCGTTCATCATCGGGTCGAGCGCGTTGAAGTCGTTGATGAAGCCCGTCGGGTTGTTGTCGTATTTGCCGGCGTCGCCCGAGCTGCCGGTCGCGTTCTTCGAGTCGTCGTCGGTGACCACCACGACGTATTTCTTCACGCCGGCGCGCAGCATGAACTTGTAGTCGGGGAAGAACTGCACGAGGCGTAGCGCGGCATCGACGCTCTCGATGACCGCCGTCGGGTGGTGCCAGAAGTTGGGCAGCAAGGTGTCCGAGCCGTTCGGCGGGCAGAGGCCGGAGCCCAGCGGGGCCGGCACGCAGATGCCGGGCAGGAAGAAGAACGGGTAGGACGCCAGCATCACCACGTGCACGTCGATGCCGCTCGCGCCGATCTGCTGGCTGAAGGCGTTGATGTTGGTCTGAACCGCGGCCGCCTCCTCGATCATGCTGCCGGAGGTGTCCACGGCCCAGATGATGTCGGCGGGCTCGTAGGTCTGCTTCGCCTCGTCGGTGTAGGTCGAGCAGCCCGAGTCACCGACCGGGTTCGAGCCGCCGGAGCCGGAGTCCAGGTTGATGGCGCCGCCGTCGCCCGAGCTGCCGCCCAGGCTCACGCCGCCGCCGTCGCCCGCCGTCCCACCGGACGCGCCTCCGCCGCCGGCGCCGTCGTCGCCGGCGCCGCTGCTGGCCGAGCACGCCGCGATCAGGCCGATACCGAACAGACCAGCTCCGATCCGCCAAGACCTCGCCATGCCGGGACTCCCTTCCGCCACCGGGATGCTGACTCACGCCGGGGCCGCTGTCATCTGCTGTCATCTGGGGTCGGTTTGACGGCCCCCCCGGAGCGTGATTTCGTCGTGGGCGATGGATCTCAACGATCTGGTCAAGGGGCTGCTCTCCGAGCTCAACAAGGTCTCCAAGAGCGACGCCGTCGTGGGCACGGTCCGCGACGCCGGCAAGGCCAAGGTGGTGCCGCTGAGCAAGATCAGCATCGCGTTCGGCGCGGGCCTCGCGGGAGCGGGAGGCAAGGCCGAGAAGGAAGGGGGAGGCAGCGACGCGGGCCTCGAAGGCGGGGGCGCTGGCGGCGCGCTGATGGTCGAGCCCAAGGCGTTCGTGGTCGTGGGTGAGGACGGCGTGCCGCACATGCTGGCGCTGAACAAGGGCAAGCATGCCGTCTTGCGCAAGGGCCTCGAGATCTTGCCGGAGACCGGCGCGCAGATCGCCGCAGCGATCCCGCCCAAGCTCTCCGACGGCAAGAAGAAGTAGCCCGGCGTGCCTTCGTGAGCACGCTGCTGCTCGTCGCGCTCGTCGCGGCTCTCGTCGGCGTGGGCCTCGTGCTCTTGCCGCTCACGCTGCACTTCAGCCTGCAGGCGCGCGGCGAGCCGAACGGGTTCTGGGCGCTCGGCGGGGGCGTGCAGCTCGGCCCATTCGCGGGCAGCGGCGTGGCGGCGAAGGGCGTGCCGGCCCAGCTCGCGCTCCACGCCTTCGGCAGGAAGCTCTGGAGCAGAAAGCTCGGCGAGCTCGGCGCCGAGCGCGCCGAGCCCGAGGAGCCTGCCGAGCCGCCAGCGAAGACGAAGCTCCGCGAACGCTTTGCGAAGCTCGAGCGCTGGTTCGACCCCGTCGATCTGTTCTTCTTCCTGGTGCACGAACGCCGGCGCATCGAGCTCCTGCCCACGATCGTGGACCTGGAGTACGGCTTCCGCGACATCGCCACCACCGGCAAGCTCCTGGGCGCGATCTACGCCATCTCGCCGCTCTTGCCGGCCCCGATCCTGGTGCGCCAATCGCCCTCCTGGGAGAGCCTGGATCGGGCTTCTCTGGCGAGCTCCGGGGCAATTCGGCTCTGGCCAGGCCTGCTGGTCGTTGACGCGGCCTGGTACTTGATACGAAATGTGAAAGTCCGCAGGCCGAACGGCGCTGCTGGAGGAACCCGGGAAGCCACATGAGCGACGACATCACCAAGATCGTGAACAACCTGCTCGACGGCGTGCACGGCATCTCCAAGAGCGAGACCATCATCGGCGAGCCGCAGCAGACCGGCGAGGCGGTGGTCATCCCGGTGCACCGGCTGAAGGTGGCGTTCGGCGCGGGCTCGGCCAAGGCCGGCGCGCACCGCGGCAAGGCCGGCGCCGACACCGGCGGGCAAGGCGCCGGCGGCGCCGTCGAGCTCGATCCGGTGGCGGCCATCGCCATCGGCAAGGACGGCCACGCGCACCTGCTCACGGTGGACTCGGACGCGGGGAGCCTCTGGGCGAACCTCCTTTCCGAGGTGCCCGATCTGGTCGGCAAGCTCGCGCACACGCTGTCGAGCCGCGTGAACTGGGAGCTCGCGCACCGCGGCGTGAAGGCCGAAATCGAAGAGAGCGCGACGGAAGAAAAGGCGCTCCCCAAGAAGGAAGAGTGAGGCCCTCGGGCCTCCCTAACTCACCGCTTCGCCGATCGCCTGACCCAGGCGGCGCACGCCCTCGGCGATGGCGTCCGGGCCGACGGTGAGCGTCGGGCGGAAGCGGATCGAGTGCGAGCCGCACTTCAGCACGATCATCTCGTCCTCGAAACAGCGCCGCACGACACGGTTGCGGAGCTCGGTGCTCGGCAGGTCGATGGCACACATCAGTCCGCGGCCGCGCGCGTTGGTGACGACGCTGGGGTACCTCGCCTCGAGCCCCTCGAGCCCCGCGCGGAGCTCCGCGCCCCGCAGCGCCGCGTTCTCGACCAGGTTCTCGTTCACGATGACCTCGAGGACGTGGGTGGTGCGGACCATGTCCACCAAGTTCGCGCCGAAGGTGCTGTTGATGCGGCTGGGCACGTGGAACACGTTGTCCGGCACCTCGTCCAGGCGCCGGCTGGCGAAGATGCCGCCGACCTGCATCTTCTTTGCGAAGCACAGGATGTCGGGCACCACGCCGAAGTGCTCGTAGGCCCACCACTTGCCCGTGAGCCCCATGCCGGTCTGCACCTCGTCGAAGATCAGGAGCGCCTCGCGCTCGTTGGCGATGCGACGCAGGTGGTGCAGGAACTCGGCGCGGAAGTGGTTGTCGCCGCCCTCGGCCTGGATCGGCTCGATCAAGATCGCCGCGATGTCGTCGGGACTCTCGTCGAACGCCCGCTCGATCTCGCTCACTGCCCGCTGCTCGGCGTGGATCACCGCGTCCAGGCTCTTGCCCTCGAGCGGGAAGCGGATGGCCGGGCACGAGATGCGCGGCCAGGGAAACTTCGGGAACAGATCCGTCTTGACCGGATCCGTGTTGGTGACCGACAGCGTGTAGCCGGTGCGCCCGTGGAAGGCGTTCGTGAAGTGCAGGATCTGACTGCCCCGGTCCCCCGGCTTGCCCGCGGCGCGGTTCTTCTTCACCTTCCAGTCGAAGGCGGCCTTCATCGCGTTTTCCACGGCCAGCGCGCCGCCGTCGATGAAGAAGTAGTACGGCAGCTCCGGCCGGCCGGCGCTGCGCGACAGCGTGTCCACGAACTCCGCCATGTAGGTGGTGTAGTAGTCGGCGTTCGAGACCTTCTGCACCGCCGCCTTGGCGAGCCGCGCCGTCACGTCGGCGTCGAGCATGCTGGGGTGATTCATGCCGATGGGGTTCGAGCCGAAGAAGCTGAAGAAGTCGAGGTACAGGCGGCCGGTGACCAGATCGCGGATCCAGCTCTCCTTGCTGTGCTCCAGATCGACGACGATGGGGTAGCCGTCGACCAGCATGTGCTTCCGGAGCGTGGAGT